>CAZEGA010000019.1:1349-5985 GCA_964511675.1 uncultured Rheinheimera sp. | reverse complement strand
GTTGCTGCATCCGGTAAGCCATGCTGGCTGCGGCGGATAAACGTCAGCTGCTGTTGTTGTAGCAGCTGTGCCACCGTATCAAACCGCTCCGGATGCCTGGGCACCAGCACCAGCAATAACTGCGGGTATAGTGTGCTTAATTGCTGATACGCGGTAATTAACAGCTCATCTTCACCGGCATGGGTACTGCCCGCGACCCAGACCATACGGCCCTGAAGCACAGGTTTTAAACTCTGTGCCAGCGCTATACTGGCAGGCGCGACATCCAGCTCATACTTTACATTGCCCGCCACCTGAACATTGTTGGCGCCCAAAGCCTGAAAACGCCGCGCACTGGCCTTATCCTGGGTCAGAATTTGACTGATGTTGTGCAGCATAGGCTGCGTCAGCGCACTAAAACGCCGGTAGCCCCTGGCCGAGCGTGCCGATAAACGGGCGTTAACCACCAGGGTCGGAATAGCCAGCGCTTTACAACTGGCCAGTAAATTGGGCCACAGTTCGGTTTCCAGAATAATAACCAGCTGCGGCTGTAATTTGTGCAAAAAGCGCTTAACAGCACCATTGGTATCCAGCGGCAGATAACAATGGTAAACCGTGTCGCCAAAGCGTTGGCAGATACGTTCAGATCCGGTAGGTGTGGTGCAGGTCACCGTTACCGGTAAACCGCACTGCTGTTGCAGTTGTTTAATCAACGGCGTGGCGGCGACCACTTCGCCTACCGATACGGCATGCACCACTATGCCGCCTGCTGCGCTTACCGGCACCGGCTGCAGCGCCAGACGTTCGGCCAGCCGCGCCCGGTAGGCCGCATCTTTGCGCGAACGCACAACAAAGTAACCAAACACCGGTATCACACTCAGGTAAAGGCATAACGCATAACCGCAACGTATTAAGAATGACACAATAAGGTTCCGTGGTTTGCAGGTCGGAAGAAGACTGCATTTTAGCATAATGCGTTGTTCAGGATAGTAAAACTCAGATTGTTGAATACAGGCTGGTGTTGATGCTTTATAATGGCAGCCATTTTTCTTGACCCGGGTGATGGGCAGCCGCACTGCCTCAGAGTTAAATGTTATGACACCAGATGCTGCCAGGCCTTTTCGCCGTATTGATGCAATTACCGAGTTTTTCCTGCGTTTTGCGGCCTCCGGTTTTCTGCCTGGCCGCTGGTTTAACCCTAAATTGCCTGCGGTCGCAAATTTACATCGGGCCGAACTGCCGCTGAAACTTGAAATCGTCAGCCACTGCTGGAAATATGCCGAGTTTCAGCTGTACCAGCTCAGTTCATTGCTGAACTACCCGCCGAGCCGCTGCGAAGTTACCCATACCGTTTTCTACTCAGAAGAAGACGCCGACACTGTACGGCTGCTGAATTTTTTCCGCAGCAAAACCGTACCGAATGTAAGCTGGAATTTTATCGCGCTACCAAAAGAGCAGCTGTTCCGCCGTGCTATTGGCCGTAACCGGGCCGCCAAAAATACAGCGGCTGACTGGGTTTGGTTTACCGACTGTGATGTGGTGTTCCATCAGGGCGCGCTGGATGCACTGGCAGAGCAACTGGCCGGCCGGCAGGATATTCTGGTGTACCCGCAAAGCATGCGGGTAACCAGTTTACTGGCCAAAGATGATCCGCTGATTGCCCAGGCCAGGGCAGAGCCGGCGGTGATGGATGTCGATATGAGCCAGTTCAGCATCCGGGAATTCAGCCGTGCCACAGGCCCGATCCAGATTGCCCATGGTGATGTCGCCCGTGCCTGTGGCTATTGTGATGGTTTGGCCGTCTACCAGAAAACCATGCCGCGCTGGAGTAAATGTTATGAAGACCGCGCGTTTCGCTGGTTGCTCGGCACCCAGGGTACGCCGATCAGCGTGCCTAATGTGCTGTTTATCCGCCACGCCGAAAAAGGCCGTTACCAGCAGGACAGCCAGTTATCTGTAGTACGCAAAACCATTCGCCGGATTAAATCAGCCGTATTTAACAAGTAAGCCGGGGTTTTGTATGCTGAATATCTTTATTTTTTCTTTTAACCGCGGCGCTTTTTTACTGAACTGTGTGCAGTCGGTGCTGCGCTATGCACCGGGCTGTAGCCTGAGCGTCGTCGACGATAACAGCAACGATCCCCAAACATGTGAGGTGTTACAGCAGTTACCACAAAACGTCAGACTGGTGCAGCCGGATAACCGCTCAACCAGCCGCCACGGCGGGCTTTACCGCAATATGCAGCTGGCGCTGGATCTGGCCCAACATGGCGAGCGGGTACTGTTTATACAGGATGATATGCAGCTGGTCCGTCCGCTGACGGCGGCAGATTACCAGTATATAGATGACTTTTATCAGCATTTTCCGGATGCGGCCTTCCTTAATCCGGTATTCCTCAAAGGCCAGCGGGCGAAGCGGGATCAACGTATTACCCGGTTGTCACAGCGCTTTCCGGTGTACTTCCGGCACTATCCGGCCAAAAAGAATCCGCGTGGCCTGAGCTACGCCGATGTCGTCATTGCCGATGTCACGCGGCTGCGCCATGTCAACTGGCAATTTGCAGCAGGCGAAATCGGCAATGCCGAAGCCGCACAACAACATTTCGGTGCCATGGGCTTTATGCTCAACCCTTTTGTGATGTTTCTGCCACAGGTGCCGGTATACCGCGGCAAGAAAAAAAGCTTCGCCGTGGCACTGGCAGAAAAATACTCCGGCGATCAGCCAAAAGCCTTTGCTGCCATGACCGAGCTGCAGCTGCAACAGCTATTACAACGTGATGCCAGCACACTGCCGGTGGCCGAGCATTTTCTGAGCTGTATTGATCAAACAGTAAAGACGCCCTTTCAGTACAGTGCCGTTAACGCCTATCCGCTGCTCAGGGCCCTGCATAAAATCAGCCTGTGGTTTAGCCGCTAAGCGGCCAGCAGCCTCAGCCAGCTCTCTGGCTGAGGTGTGCCACGCTTACAACGCCGCTAAAATCACTTCGGCTTTGCTGACTTCAAAGGTTTTCGGCGCTTCCACATTCAGCAGCGTCACCACACCGTTTTCGACGATCATGGCATAGCGCTGGGCCCGCACGCCGCCAAAGTCGCTGGTATCCATGGTCAGGCCAATGGCATTATGAAACGCCGCACCGCCGTCGGCCAAAAACAGGATTTCCTCGGCATTCTGGCTTTTGGCCCAGGCGTTCATGACAAAAGCATCGTTTACCGCGGTGCAGACAATGGCATCTACGCCTTTGGCTTTGATCTGATCAGCCAGCGTGATATAGCCGGGTAAATGCGCCGCCGAGCAGGTGGGCGTAAACGCGCCTGGCACGGCAAACAGCACTACTTTTTTATTGGCAAAGATCTGGCTGGTGGTCGGGTTCATTACGCCTTCTTTGGTCAGTTGTGAAAAACTGACTTCCGGTAATTTGTCGCCTGTTTTAATCATGTTAATTCCCCTGTTGAGTTCACGGTTTTCGCAGCATACCGCTTAAAGTGCTGCATTAATATAGACATCAAAACGATTATTTTTACCGCTGACTGACATGGCGGGTGCCTGTCCGGCCAGATATTCGGCATAGCCCGGCCGCTTTACCACCACGCGCTTTTGCGCCAGTTTAAGCGCCGGTGCCAGCAGCGCAGCGGCATCGGTATCACTGCCGACCACTTCATGAAAGGCCCGCATTTCCTTTTTTACCAGCGCGCTTTTATCCCGTGGCGGAAACATCGGATCTAAATACACCACATCAACCGGTGCCTGCTGCTGTAATGCGTCAAGTGCAGTACTGTGCAGCAGTTGCATACGCTGGCTCAGCCAGCCCAGTTCCGTTATCAGCGCGCCACGGCGCAGGCCGTCATATAATAATGCCGCCACGGCCGGGTTGCGCTCTACCATAGTCACCGTTGCGCCCAAACTGGCCAGTACAAAGGCGTCACGGCCCAGGCCAGCAGTGGCATCCAGCACAGTGAGATCACGTTTTTTATGCAGCCCCACGGCTTTGGCTATGGCCTCGGCTTTACCGCCGCCATGTAAACGCCGGTAACTGGCAGCGCCACTGGCAAAATCGACCAGGATATCGCCCTGTTTTGGCAGTCCGGTATGGCGCAGCACCAGCGCATCGTTGTGCCAGGCCAGATGCCAGCCAGCAGCCTGCTCTGTTAAGGTTAAGCCAAACTGCCGGCAAAGTATGGCAGCATAGGCCGGCTCCAGGGGGCTGCTTTGCAGTAACGGCACCGGCATTACTGCTGCATACCGACAAAGTTTTCGCCAACACTGAGGGCGATAATCTGGCTGATGTGTTGCAAACTGCGGCCAGACTCGCTGTGCCACTGATTAAACTGCTGCTGAATTTGTGCCTGGCTGCGTTTGCTGCTGATGCCGCCGTCAAATACCCTGCTGGCACGCAGGTATGCCTCAACATCGTCACTTAAGATAAAGGTGTCCTTGCCAATGGCCCGCAGCGCATAAGGGCCGGTATTGCCGCCGAGCCGGGCCCCATGCTGTTTCAGCCAGGCCCATAAGCCAATAATATTGCCTGTTGGCCAGTCGGCAATAAAGCGGGCAAAGCTGCCGTGTTGGCGCGCAATATCGGCAATCATCATAGCGTTATGGCGGATGGTAAATACTTTGGCGGCATTACGGATAATGCGCTCATCACGCGCTTTGGCC
>CAZEGA010000019.1:0-1339 GCA_964511675.1 uncultured Rheinheimera sp. | reverse complement strand
CTCGAGCATGTCATCGCTCATCAGCAGGATTTTTTCGATATCAAAATTAAAAAACACTTCGCAAAAACCCGGCCATTTTTGCTGTACCACGCGCCAGACAAAGCCAGACTGGAATACCTTTTTAGTCAGCTCGCCCAGCAGCATACTATCGGGTATCGCCGCTATCTGCTCTGCAGCGGCACTGTGGCCTAGCAGGGCTTCCAGCGCGTTAGCGCCGCCTTTGCGCTCGCAGGCGCGCTGATAAATCCGTGTAAAAGGTTCTGCTGTTGTCACACCTGCCCCCGTATCAGATAAAAACAGGGCAACAGTGTACTGTTGCCCCAGGCTGCTGACCAGTGTGAAACTTAATAGACTGAGGTTGCACCAGCCGGCTTTAGCGTACAGATGCCATTTTCCAGCACCACTGCCGGTTCAGGTACTACGGCACAGTCAGACATCAGGCCCAGCCGCTCATTTTCCGCTTTCGCTGCCGCATTATATTTAGCAATCAGCGCCATCAGTACGGATTCATTTTTATCCTTTACCGACAAGGCAATATAACTGGCGGGCCCGCCACAAGGCTTACTGCCAAAACCGGTTACCCGGCACTGCTGTATTGTATCGGCACGGGCGTCACCAATCAGCGCCATAATTTCAGCGCGCAGGGTCGGTAAATCTGCTGTTGCTACCATCTGCTGTTTCCTCGCTTTCATCGCCGCAACCGGATCGGTCACCGGATCTATCGGTTCCACGACCGGCTCAGGTACCAGCCGTTCTGCGGTATCCTGATTGCCGGCCTGGCCCTGCTGACAACCGGCCAGCAGCACGCCTAGCAGCAATATTACGGTGTTAGTACGCATACAACCTCCTGTGTTTGGCTGTTCAGCTTGGCAGAGCGCGGCTTAATTGGCAATGAATTGTTAACCGGCGATCCCCATATGCCGCAATAAAGCGGCATTGGACGGCTCGCGGCCACGAAAGCCCTTAAACAGCTCCATCGGTTCGGCACTGCCGCCACGCTCTAAAATCCAGCGCAGGAAATCACGGCCGGTGTCGGCATTAAAAATACCTTCTTCCTCAAAGCGGCCAAAGGCATCTGCCGACAACACTTCAGCCCACAGATAGCTGTAGTAACCTGCGCCATAGCCACCGGCAAAAATATGGCTGAAACCATGCTGAAAACGGTTAAAGCGCGGCGGAATAACGACCGACACCTCAGCGCGTACTTCATCCAGCAGCTGTTGCACCCGGCCACCTTGCGCCGGGTCGTACTCGGCATGCAGGCGGAAATCAAACAAGGCAAATTCCAGTTGCCGCACTAAAAACATCGCCGACTGGAAGTTTTTCGCTGCCAGCATTT
>CAZEGA010000018.1:11793-25391 GCA_964511675.1 uncultured Rheinheimera sp. | reverse complement strand
TCTGGCACTGCCGGCACCGACGTAATTGATGTTCGCGCCTTGGGTCAGCATGGTTATTTCACGTTCGATCCCGGTTTTATGTCTACCGGTTCCTGCGAGTCCAAAATCACCTACATCGATGGTGACAATGGCGTGTTGCTGCACCGCGGATATCCGATTGAACAGCTGGCAGACCACTCAGATTATCTGGAATTGTGTTACCTGTTATTAGAAGGCGAATTGCCGGACGCTGAGCAATACAACCAGTTTAAAAACACCATTACGCGCCATACCATGGTGCATGAGAAAATCGCCTCTTTCTTCCAGGGTTTCCGGGTAGACGCCCACCCCATGGCGATGCTGTGTGGCGTGGTGGGTGCCCTGTCATCGTTTTATCACTCGGATCTGGATATTAATGATCCGGAGCAGCGTAAACGCAGCGCACACCGCTTAATTGCCAAACTGCCAACTATTTCCGCTATGGCGTATAAGTACACGGTTGGTCAGCCGTTTGTTTACCCGCGTAACGATTTAAGCTACTCAGAAAACTTCCTGCATATGATGTTCTCTGTCCCGGCAGAAGACTATCAGGTCAGCCCTACGCTGGCCAAAGCCATGGATCGCATTTTTATGCTGCATGCCGACCACGAGCAAAATGCCTCTACCTCTACAGTGCGGCTAGCCGGTTCGTCAGGTGCTAACCCTTACGCCTGTATCGCGGCCGGTGTCGCATCGCTGTGGGGCCCGGCGCATGGTGGTGCCAACGAAGCCTGCCTGAAAATGTTACAGCAGATTGGCTCTGTTGAGCGTATTCCTGAGTTTGTCGCACGTGCTAAAGATAAAAACGACTCTTTCCGTCTGATGGGCTTTGGCCATCGCGTATACAAAAACTTTGACCCGCGTGCCAAGGTGATGCGTGAAACCTGCCATGAAGTCCTGCAGGAACTGAACATTAAAGATCCGCTGCTGGATGTGGCAATGGAGCTGGAACGTATTGCGCTGTCAGATCCGTATTTTATCGAGAAAAAGCTGTACCCGAACGTGGATTTCTATTCAGGCATCATTCTGAAAGCTATCGGTATTCCAACCAGCATGTTCACCGTCATTTTCGCCATGTCACGCACTGTTGGCTGGATCTCGCACTGGGACGAAATGCTCGGCGAGAAAGGCCACAAAATCGGCCGGCCGCGTCAGCTGTACACCGGCTATACCAAGCGTGATTTTCCCCCGCTGAATAAGCGCTGATAACAGCATATTTAACATCGGATGTTTAAAAAAGCGGCTATAGCCGCTTTTTTATCAGCCCGGCGCCGGCGTTATTTGCGCCAGCATAAGAAAACAGGCAAAATCGCCGCTATTCCGGTTTCAGACACTCAGCCTTATATGTCAGCTTTTAACGTGGCGCACTTTCGCCAGCAGTTTCCGTTTTTTCAGCATAACCCCGGCTGGGTATACCTGGACAGTGCAGCCACCATGCACAAACCTCAGGTAGTGCTCGATGCTGAGCTGCAGTTTTACCAGTTATATAACAGCAATGTACATCGCGGAGCCCATCACTTAAGCCAGCAGGCCACCGCGCAGTTTGAAGCTGCCAGGGACACGGTTGCCACTTATCTGAATGCCGGGCAGCGCCATGAAATTATTTTTACCTCAGGTACCACTGCCGCCCTGAACCAGCTGGCGTTTGGCCTGATGCACACGGTGCTCAAGCCAGGTGATCGTATTCTGCTGACTGCGCTTGAGCATCATGCCAATATCGTGCCCTGGCAGCTGCATTGCCAGCGTTATGGGGTCAGTATTGATGTAGTACCGTTAACGGCGGAGCATCAGCTAGATGTTGCGGCTTACCGGCAACTGCTCGAACTTAAGCCTAAAGTGGTCAGTTTCAGTCATATTTCCAATGTTCTGGGCCATATCCAGCCTGTGGCAGACATGGTTGCGCTGGCCAAAGCAGCCGGTGCCATAACTGTTGTTGATGGTGCTCAGGGCGTAGTATACCAGCAACCGGATATGCAACAGCTGGGATGCGACTTCTATGCCTTTTCCGGCCATAAACTGTATGGCCCCAGCGGAATAGGCGTACTGTACGGCAAAACGGCGGCTCTGGAGTTGCTGACACCTTTACTGGGCGGCGGTGAAATGATCGATAAGGTCAGCTTTGCCGGCACCACATTTAACAATTTGCCGTTCCGCCTCGAAGCCGGCACGCCCAATATTGCCGGGGCTATTGGTCTTGCTGCTGCCATCCGCTGGTTGCAGCAATTTAACAACAATGCCATGATGCAACATAAAGCCAGCTTATTACACCATTTCTATCAGGGACTTAAACAAATAAAAGCCGTAGATATTTTGTCCTCGCCTGTGCATAATGCAGGCATAGTGGCATTAAATATTGACAGTGAGCACCCGGCAGACGTAGCTGAGTTGCTGAATCAACAGCACATTGCCGTACGTGCCGGCCAGCATTGTGCTATGCCTTTGTTTAGCTGCTTAGCCAGGCCGGGGGCAATCCGTTGTTCGTTCGCCGCCTACAATACGCTGGATGATGTAAACCAGTGCCTGCTCGCGTTGGAGCAGGCCGTAGAGATCCTAACTGCATGAATATAGAACAATTACTAGCAGAGACCGCTCCTGTACTGCAAAATATAAATCAGACTGATCTGCCGCAGTTACAACAAGAGAAAGACTGGCAAAGTAAGTACCGCATTTTAATGCAACTGGGTAAAAAGCTGCCGCCGGTACCGGAAAAAATGAAACAGGCGCATTTACTGGTTAAAGGCTGTGAAAGCCGGGCCTGGCTGATGCACTATCACGATACCACTGCAGACAAACATTACTTTGTACTCGACAGTGACGCCCGGATTGTGAAAGGGTTAATGGCCATTATGCTGAGCCTGGTTAACGGCATGACCACAGCCGAGCTGGGTAAATTCGACCTGTGTCACAGATTTGATCAACTGAACCTGAAACCCTACCTGAGCCAGTCACGTGGCAATGGCTTAACCGCCATGGCAGAGCGGATTAAAGCCTGTTGCCCGGTGCATTAACGGTTGGCTTAGGGCAAGCCTGTTCTGTTTAAGGAGACAGCCTTAACGCTGGGCCAGTTTTTTCAGCACTCTGGATACCGCAGCAAAACCAAAGCTGGCAGTGACCACGGTAACAGCACCAAAACCGCCGCTGCAATCCAGCCGCATACTGCCTGGTTCTCCCGTATCCGGCACCTGTGCCGTTTTCTGCTGGCAAACGCTGCCATCCGGCTGCGGGTACAGCAATTGTTCGGTAGAAAACACACAATCAATACCAAAGCGGCGCTTCGGGTTACGGCTGTAATTGTAATCGCGGCGCAGGCTGTTACGAACCTTGGCCAGCAAAGGATCATTAATAGTCTGGGTTAAATCGGCAAGCTGTATTTGCGTCGGATCAGTCTGGCCGCCGGCGCCACCGGTGCTAATCACGTTAATTTTATTACGCTTGCAGTGCGCCAGCAGGGCTACCTTGGCTTTAACCGAATCAATAGCATCGACAACATAATCCATATCACTGCTGATCAGCTGGCGCAGATTGTCTGAACTGACAAAGTCTTCCACCTGATGCACCACACAGTCCGGATTAATCGCCCTGATCCGCTGCGCCATTACCGCCACTTTATCCTGCCCTACGGTCTCACTAAGCGCATGCAGCTGGCGGTTAATATTGCTGATACAGACATCATCCAGATCGATAAGGCTGATTTCACCAATCCCGGAACGGGCCAGCGCTTCTGCAGCCCAGCTGCCCACACCGCCAATACCGACGACACAGACATGGGCCCGGCGGAAAGTTTCAAGTGCTGCCACACCATATAACCGGGCAATACCGGCAAAACGTAATTGATAATCGGACATCGTTATGACTTAACCTGCTTAGGTAAAATGTAGTCTGGCCAGGGCAGTAACCAGGGCTGTGCCCAGTCTGCCAGCACCCCACTGTGTTCCAGTTGTTGAAACTGTATGCCCTGCCCCGGTGCCTGTACATAATGGTACTCAGTACCATGCAGCTGAAAACGCAGGGCATACGCGTGCAGATACACCCGGTCAGCGGTGGTGGCCTGATACTGCGTATCGCCCAGAATAGCCGCGCCCTGGCTTTTCAGCGCCACCCGCAGCTGGTGGGTTTTGCCACTGTAAGGTTTCAGCAGAAAAGCCCTGAACGGTAACCCGGTAAAGCCCCGGCTGATAAAATACGTCACTGCCGGGTTATGCTGGCTGCCAAGCAACTTCCAGCTGCCACGCCTTGCCGGTGCCATATCGCCTTTAACCCAGCCCTGTTTTTTTGCCGGCTTGCCCTGCGACAGGGCCAGATAATACTTTTCAATCCGGTGCTGCGCAAACAGCTCTGTCAGCCGGGCAGCAGCAACACTGTTAAGCGCCAGGATAATTAACCCCGATGTGACTTTATCCAGCCGGTGCACCGGGTACAGTTTGCAGCCCAGTTGCTGTTCGGCCAGCACCACTAAACCGGCACCATCGTCAGAATGAAAACTGACACCGGCGGCTTTGTGCAGCACAATAAAATCGGCCTGCCGGTCAACCAGCACAAAAGCGCTTGTCATCAGCTCAGGCTGGCAGCATAGGCACGGGCATGTTCCAGATCAGCCGGTGTATCCACACCAACCGCCGGTATTTCCAGCGCGGTATCAACATGGATTGCCTGGCCGTGCCACAGCACACGTAATTGCTCCAGGCTTTCAAGCTGCTCCAGTGTTGACGCCGGCCAGCTGATATATTGCTGAATAAAACCCGCACGGTAGGCATAAATGCCAATATGGCGGCGATAATGCTGTGTCAGCTCTGTCCGGCTGATACCGTCCCGGTCGTAAGGAATCACACTGCGGCTGAAGTACAGAGCATAACCGTGTTTATCGCTGACCACTTTGACAATGTTAGGGTTGGCAATTTCTGCCATATCGCTCAGTGGCACGGCCAGCGTAGCCATCTGCGCTTTTTGCTGCGCTGCCAGATTTTGTGCAACCTGGCGGATAATCAGCGGCGGAATAAAAGGCTCATCGCCCTGCACATTCACCACGACGGTATCTGCCGCCAGCCCCAGTGTCGTGACCACTTCGGCCAGGCGCTCGGTCCCCGAGTTATGCGCGGCACTGGTCATGCACACTTCGCCGCCAAAGCCTGTCACTGCCGCCGCAACCCGGGTGTCATCCGTTGCCACCACCACCCGCGCCGCGCCGCTTTGCAACGCCTGCTGATATACCCGCTGCACCATGGTTTTGCCGCCAATATCCGCCAGTGGTTTACCCGGCAACCGCCTGCTGGCAAAGCGTGCCGGAATAACTACTAGGAACGCCATTGTTCTGCCTCTTCCAGCGTCAGCTCGCGCGCTTCATCGGCCAGCAGTACCGGAATATTGTCACGTACCGGGTACGCTAAACGATCTGCAGTACAGATCAGTTGCTGTGCCGCCTGATCATACTTCAGTTTGCCTTTACACAGCGGACACGCCAGAATTTCAGTGAGTGCCAGTTTAAGTGCCATATCTGCTCCGCAGTTCTGTAATAAGAGTTATCAGTTTCGTTAATAAGGCCTGATCCGGCCGGGCATCAACACCAAGGCTGAACCAGTCAGGGGCGGCAAAATGCCGGCATTTTACCGCATCTTTTTCTGTCATCAGCACCGGACCGCAGATCCCGGCGAAATCCGCCGCGCTGAATTTGTGGTGATCAGTAAAATAACGCCGTGCGGTTATGCTAAAACCGGCTGCCAGCGCGGTACGCTCGAACCGCTGCGGATTACCGATCCCCGCCACCAGTGTTACCGGGCCGGGCGTTAATGTCGCCTCACCGGTCAGCGCTTTTGCCGCCGCCGCAGTTAATTGCATAACGCCATCCGCCTGTGCCACGCTCTGGCTGTTGGCAACAACCAGATCGGCCTGCTTTAAACGCCATGCCCCTTCGCGCAGCGGCCCGGCCGGCAACAACTGCCCGTTACCCAAACCGCGGCTGCCGTCAATTAAGACAATTTCAATATCCCGGGCCAGGGCGTAGTGTTGCAGGCCATCGTCACTGATCACTATGTTGGCATTGGTATGCGCCAGCAGGTACTGCGCGGCGGCAACCCGGTCCGGGCAGACCACCACCGGGCAGCCACTGTGCTGCGCCAGCAATAAGGGCTCATCTCCCACTGCCCCGGCGCTGGCATCCGGCTTTACCAGTGTCGGCGTGCTGATCCTGGCTCCGTAACCCCGGCTGACAATACCCGGTTGCCAGCCCTGCTGTTGCAGCAGCTGGCATAACAATAAGGTAAACGGGGTTTTACCGGTGCCGCCGACACTGATATTACCCACCACTATGACCGGAGCGGCCAGTTTATGCTGTGGTTTCAGCCCCAGCCGGAACAGCAAACGGCGGATGGCGGTCAGCAGGCCGTACAGCCAGGCCAGCGGCAACAGCAGCCAATAGGCTTTATGGCCTTTGTACCAGAGTTGCTCGGTCAGGTTCACTGTATCTCGCCAAACTGCAGTTTATACAGCTGGGCATAGGCACCATCCTGTGCCAGCAGGCTGTGATGATCGCCCTGCTCCACGATACGGCCCTGATCCAGCACTATGATGATGTCGGCATTTTCAATAGTGGATAAGCGGTGCGCGATCACTATGCTGGTGCGGCCTTTTAGCAATTCATTCAGCGCGGCCTGTATCTTGCGTTCAGATTCGGTATCCAGTGCCGAGGTGGCCTCATCCAGGATTAAAATCGGTGCTTCGCGTAACAAGGCCCGGGCAATGGCAATACGCTGGCGTTGCCCGCCAGACAGGCTGACCCCGTTTTCGCCAATGACGGTATTCAGCCCCTCTTTTAACTGGCTGGCAAATTCCAGGACATGCGCTTTTTCTGCCACAGCCAACAGTTGCTGCTCTGATACCGGTTCCGTTGCGCCATAGCTGATGTTATTGGCAATGGAATCATTAAACAGGGTGACATGCTGCGACACCAGGGCCATTTGCCGGCGCAGGCTGGCCAGGGTACAGTCCCGGATATTATGCTGATCGATATAAATATCGCCGCCGGTCAGTTCGTAAAAGCGGGGTAACAAACTGGAAATGGTGGTTTTACCGCTGCCGGAGCGGCCAACCAGGGCCACAGTTTTACCGGCTGGGGCCGTAAAGCTGATATCAGACAGTACCTGCTTGTCATGGCCAGGGTAACTAAAATTAACCTGCTCAAACCGGATGTCGCCCTGCACTTTACCCAGCACTGTTGTGCCGGTGTCCTGCTCTACCGGCTGGTCCAGCACGTCAAATACACTTTTTGCCGCCGCTAACCCACGCTGAAATTCGCTGTTAACCGTGGTCAGTTGTTTCAGTGGCCTGAGCAGCATCATCATAGCGCCGACAATAGTGGTAAACACACCGGCAGATAAACTGTCGAGCATCTCCGGAAAACTGGCCATATATACCACAAACGCCAGGGCAAACGAGGCAATGATCTGAATAGTAGACACGCTGATAGCCCGGGTTGCCTCCATTTTTACATCCTGTCGCCGGGTCAGGTTATTTATTCTGGCAAAGCGGTCGCTTTCAATTTTTTGGCCGCCAAACGACAGTATCACTTTGTGGCCGTTGAGCATTTGCTCCGAGCTGGTGGTGACATCCCCCATGGCATGCTGAATATTGCGGCTGAGCATACGGAACCGTTTTGACACCAGCCGCACCACAACGGCAATAACCGGCGCTATCAGTAAAAAAACGGCCGACAGCTGCCAGCTGTAATAAAACATCATAATAACCAGGCCGGTGACAAAAGCGCCTTCGCGCACCATTACCGCCAGCGCTTTAGACGTGGTTTGCTTAATTTGCTCGGTGTTATAGGTTAACTTGGAAATCAGCTCGCCGGTAGAATGCTGGTCATGGTAACTGACCGGCAAACGCATAAAATGTTCAAATAACTGCTGGCGCATATTCTGCACTATATGGGTGCCGACCCAGTTCAGGCAGTAGCTGGCAATAAAATTACAGATGCCGCGCAGGATAAAAATACCGATGACAAAAAACGGCGCATAGCGCAGGTAGTCAGTATTTTTGTCATTAATGCCTTTGTCGATAAAATCCGGCAGGTTAGAGATAAAGTACACATCCACCAGCGCATACCCCAGCATACCCAGGGCTGCGGCCAAAAAACCAAGCCGGTAGGGTTTAACATAGCTGAGTAACCGCCGTGCCACAGAAGACGTAAAAGGTGTTGGCTGCGCCAAAGTAAAGCCCTGCTTTGAAATTTTTGCTTATTCTAGCGTGTTGTTCGCCAGGTTTCAGCAATTAACCCAGGCTTTTACAGCCAGAACGGTATCCGTTGCCTGCGGTACTCGTGCAGCAGCAGTGTCTGCTCACTGAGATCCAGCCGGATAGCGCCGCTTTGTGCGGTGTTCAGCAGCGGAATACCCAGCAGTTGTAAGCGCCTCTGCACGGCTCCGGCCGGATGCTGATGCCGGTTATATAAACCGGCGCTGTTCAAGGCCAGTTGCGGTGCAAGCTGATGCAAAAACATAAAGTCGCTTGAGCTGTTACTGCCATGGTGTGACAACAGCAGTACCTGCGCCGTTAACTGCGGATACTGTAGCAGCAACTGCTTTTCCACCTGCCGGCCGATATCCCCCGGCAACAGCATTCGCCAGCCCAGTACCTCAAGCAGCAATACGCAGGAATTATCATTTTTACTGCTGAACAGGCTGTGGTGCGCCAATGTCTGCAGCCGGGCGCCCAAATAGTCACCGCCCAGGCTGTTACAGGGTATAGCGCCATCAATAGTTGTTATATCGCTGACAACCTGGGCGGCCGGATAATGCCGGAGTATTAAGCGCCAGTCGCCGGTGTGGTCGCTGTCGTCATGGCTTAATATCAGATAATCCAGCTGGCGGACACCACGCTGGCGCAGATAAGGCAGGACCTGGGATGCAGTGGCGCTATGCTCGGCATAACGTGGCCCGACATCGTACAACAGGCCGCGCTGGCCATATTGCAGCAATACCGACAAGCCCTGGCCAACATCAATAACATGCAATTGCCACTGGGGCGGGCGCCACATTGCCAGCAGTAATGACAAGAGCAGCATAGCGGACACAGGCCACAGCCAGGCCTTGCGGCTCAACTGCCACAGCAGCAGGATCACGCCACAGAGCACTGCCAGCGCGATGGGAAAATCCGGCAGGGCCAGCCAGCTGTTATGCTGCTCACACAGCAAAAGCCACCACTGCAGAGGCATAAACGCCAGATCGGCCAGCTGCCACATAACACTCACGCCGGGAACGCCAGCCAGGCTTAGCAATAATGTCAGCAGTAACAGCGGTATCGCCACCAGGCTGGCCCAGGGCACAAACAACAGATTAGACAACAACGCCACAGTCGAGCTGCCATTAAACATTAAAATGCTCAGTACTGTCATGGCAATGGTAAGCCACAGATGAAAACGCAGGAATGCCGCAAACTTCTGCCGCCAGCTCATCGCCGTAACCGGTTGTAGCCACAGCAGCAGGAAGATCAGCGCCACCGCCAGCATTGACAGCCAGAAGCTTTTACTCAGCACATAAAAAGGCTGCAGCAGCAACAGCATGGCCGCCAACAGCAGCCAGTAATGGCTGTAACTGAGCCGGCGTTTTAACAGTAAGCTTACCACCAGCAACGTCAGGGCTGTGGCGGCCCGCACCGCCGGAATAGCAAAACCGGCCAGCCAGGCATAGCCCAGGGCAAACAGTAAAGCGCCGCCAAGGATCATAACATTGCGCCACCGCTGCCAGCCTAACGGCACAGGTACCCAGCGTAACAACAACAGCCCCCAGCCAAACACCAGGCCAATATGCAGCCCCGATATTGCCAGCAAGTGCGCCAGGCCGGAGTTTTGCAGCCCCAGCCACTGCGCATTACTGAACTGGCGCTCTCCCACCGCCAGAGCCCGTAAAATAGCGGCGCTAGCCAGCCCCTGCAAATGCGACTCTACTTTTTGCAACAACTGCTGGCGCACACTGTGATTATCCAGCAGCAATACCGGCAACGGCTCTGGCAACACACTGCCCTGTGCCACTATGCCATTAAGCAGGGCCTGCGCTTCGCGGTTAACCGCGGCCGGGTTGGCCGCCCCGGCGACCGGGCGCAACCTGGCACTGAACTGCCAGCGCTGGCCGCTTTGTAATACTGCGGCGGCATTAGCAGCCGTGGCATGGTTTAGCGCCGCTGTAACGTTATGGCTCCAGCTTAGCGAGACCTTGTAACCGGCAGCCGGACCACTATCCAGAGTCAGCTCAAACTGGCTATACTCAGGGTACTGCCGCAGGCCGGAGCTGATGACGCCACTTAATACGCCACCGGAGCTGAGCAGTTCTTGCTGCGCCGTAATAAAATTATGGTACTGCCAGCTTAAACTCAGTAAAAAGGCCAGTATGCCGGCACAAAACCAACGCCCGCGAGGTGGTAAAAAGAAAAATAACGGTAACGGCAAAAAAACGGCGAAAAAAGGTGGCACTATTGGTAAAAATAATGACAATAAGCAGCCAACGAGCGTACCGGTGCAAAAGAATTTCATGCTTGTTTTTTGTTAGCAGGTTGTAATAATGAAAAACGTTATTAAGAAATATTTACCATCGCCAGAAAAAATCAAGCAGCAAAAAATGTTACAGCTGTTTGGCAGCCTGCTGCACGATGGCAATTTATGGCACCTGAACCGCCGTTCAGCCCGTGGCGCCTTTGCCGTAGGGTTGTTTTTTGCCTGGGTGCCAATGCCGTTCCAGATGGTGGCATCTGCTGCGGTAGCCATACCCCTGCGGGTAAATTTGCCGTTGTCTGTCGCTCTGGTATGGCTGACTAACCCGCTTACCATGCCGGTGTTGTTTTACTTTGCCTACCTGGTAGGCTGCGTTGTGCTGCGCACACCGCCCGAGCCATTTGCCTTTGAAGCCAGCTGGGCCTGGCTGCAGCACAGCATCAGCAGCATTGGCAAGCCGTTTTTAACCGGCTGTTTATTGCTGGGTGTTTCTTCAGCTGTTATCGGTTATTTTACAGTAGACTGGCTGTGGCGCCTGTCGGTACATAAAGCAAAATTAAGCCGTAAACTCAGGCCGCGTAAAAGTACGCCGCCGCCAGTGCTCTAGCGTTGCCCCAGCACCGCAGCCGGTGCAACTTTGCTGGCCTGCCAGGCCGGGTACAGGGTAGCCAGCAGGCTCATCAGCAAGGCTACGGCCAGTGTCAGCAGCACATCCTGCCATTGCAGCAGCGATGGCACAAAATTAATAAAATAAATACTCGGATCGAGCAAAGAATGCCCCAGTAACCGCGTTACCATGGCAAACAGCGGCTCAATGTAACTGGCCAGCACTATGCCTGCCACCACGCCAACAGCGGTGCCAACCAGGCCATTTAACCAGCCCAGCAGCATAAAGGTCAGAATGATAGTGGCCGGTGCCGTTCCCATGGTCAGCAAAATGGCAATATCGCCTTCTTTCTCCCGCACCGCCATCACCAGGGTAGCCACGATGTTAAAACAGGCCACGGCAATCACCAGTGCCAGCACCAGATACAAAATGCTGCGCACCATCTGAATATCCTGATACACATGGCCCTGGGTCCGGAACCAGTCCAGCAGGTAAACATAATCTGGCGAAAGACGCCCCAGTTGCCGCGCTACTTCGGGTGCGGCAAAAATATCGCTAATACGAAAGGCAAAGCCCTGCACCGTGTTATCGGGTAAAGCCAGTAGCTCAGACAGCGCCTGCAGATCCAGCCAGATCTGGCTGTAATCCAGCTGGCCGCCAATGCCGACGATGGCAGATACGGTCAGGCTGGCGGTACTGTGGCTGGCCAGCCGGCCATCGTCAGCCAGTTTGGGCAGCAATAACTGCACCTGCTGGCCCACCGCCACGCCCAGCGCATCCGCTATCCCTTGCCCGAGCACCACCTCATGGCTGCCCAGGCTGTCGAGCCGGCCTGCCGTAACATAATCAGCAAAGTCACTGATACTGCGCTCTGCCTGCAGCATAATGCCGCGTACTTCGGCCGCCTTAACCTGATGGCCAAAACGCAGCATACCATTGGTTTTTATGTAAGGTGCTACCGCTTCCACGCCATCGGCGGCGGCCAGGTGTGCCAGCTTAGGCTGCCAGTCGGAGATCTGTTGCTGCACCGCTTCCAGCTCGACATGGGGGATCACCGATAACAGGCGCTGCTTTAACGCCTGTTCAAAGCCATTCATAACCGACAGTGCCAGAATCAGGATCGCCACGCCCAGTGCTATACCCGTAGTGGAGCTGGCAGCAATAAAGCGGATAAAACCGCTGCTGTGGCGCGTGCTGCGGTAGCGGCATGCCAGCTGCCAGGCCAGTTTAGCCATGCGTGCGCTCCAGATGGCCGTCCCGCATCAGCATAAATTTGTCCAGTTTGGCGGCCAGGGCCTGATCATGGGTGACCACCACAAAACTGGTGCCCAGTTCGCGGTTTAAACTGCGCAATAACTGGTAAATGGCATCCGCTGTGTGCTGGTCCAGATTACCGGTTGGCTCATCTGCCAGCACCAGGGCCGGCTCTCCCACCAGGGCCCGGGCAATAGCCACCCGCTGGCGTTCACCGCCGCTGAGCTCGGCCGGGCGATGCGTTACCCGGTGTGACAGCCCCACCTTGTCCAGCATAACGCGGGCGCGTTGCTGTGCCGCCGCCGCAGACAGCCCGCGGATCAGCAGCGGCATAGCGACATTTTCCAGCGCCGTAAAATCCATCAGCAAATGGTGAAACTGGTAAATAAACCCCAGCTGTTCATTGCGCAGCCGAGCTTTTTGCCCGCTGGATAACTGCGCAACATCCTGCCCCAGCAGCTGCATCACGCCACTGTCAGGCAGATCCAGCGTCCCCAGTATATGTAACAGCGTACTTTTACCCGAGCCTGAACTGCCGACTATCGCCAGCATTTCGCCCCGGTTCAGCGTTAAATTAACGC
The DNA here is from genome assembly GCA_964511675.1 of uncultured Rheinheimera sp. Classification (GTDB taxonomy): domain Bacteria; phylum Pseudomonadota; class Gammaproteobacteria; order Enterobacterales; family Alteromonadaceae; genus Alishewanella. The sequence continues at coordinate 12,454 of CAZEGA010000018.1, read as the reverse complement.
CATGTAGTACCGGCGTTACGTTGTGGCCATCGCGATAGCTTTTACAGAGTTGCTCTGCATGCAATAAGTTACTCATCCCGTAATATTTCCGCCGGATTAATGCTGACCGCCCGTCTGGCCGGATACCATACCGCCGCCAGCGTCAGGCCGACAGCACAAAGAAAAATGATGCCAAGCTGCACCGGCTGCAGCTCAACCGGTAAATTGATACCCGGTGCCAGCTGCAAGCCGGCCAGCTGTAACAGCGTATTGAGCTGGGTTGCCAGCAGCACGCCGGCAATCAGCCCCAGCGCCGCACCGCTGATGCCGTTGCTCAGCCCCTGCACAGCAAACACCTGAAACAACTGCCGATCGGTCATGCCCAGGGTTTTTAAGATAGCCACTTCTGCCTGTTTGTCGGTGACCATCATCACCAGGGCCGAAACAATATTAAAGGCCGCCACCGCAACAATCAGTAACAGCATCAGCCACATCATGGCTTTTTCCATCGCCACCGCATCAAACAGCTTGCCATGACTTTGCCGCCAGTCCAGCACCGACAGCGGCGCCGCCGCAAACTGCGTTTGCAGTTGCTGTGCCAGCTGGGGTGCGGCAAACGGCTCGTGTAATGTCAGGCGCCACTGCTCTGTCCCGGCCTGATTGCCCAGCAAGCGGCGCAGAT
>CAZEGA010000018.1:538-11783 GCA_964511675.1 uncultured Rheinheimera sp. | reverse complement strand
GCGGCAGCATAAAACGCAGCTTATCGCCCACCGACACTTCCAGCTGTTCGGCCAGTGCCCGCCCCAGCACAACAGCGTAACGCTCGCCGGCAAACTGTTGCCAGTCACCCAGTAATAACGACTGGCGCATAAACAGCGGTAAGGCATCCACCGTAACGCCCTGCAGTAACACGCCGGTCAGCTGCCGTGGCGCCTGAACCAGGGCTTCGGCCTGCAAAAAGGGCGCCAGTTGTTTAACCTGCTTATGCTGCAGCAGCTCTGTCTGCCAGTCTTTGGCATAACCGATGTCACTGGTAATCACCAGGTGCGGGATCACGCCAAGAATGCGCTTTTTCAGTTCGCCTTCAAAACCGTTCATCACAGAGCTGACAATGGTCAGCGCCATCACGCCAAGAAAGATACCGGCCACAGAAAACAGCGTAATAAAAGAAATAAACGCATTTCCTTTACGACTCTGGCTGTAACGTAAGCCGATAAACAAACTGATTGGTAACTGCAGCCTAATATTCAGGACAAGGCCCACATGAGATGGTAAAGTGGCGTCGATCATAGAGATTATTGTCAGTGGTGACAAGCAGCTTCCAAGGGTAACCCCATGAGTGAGTTAACAATACAGCAACTGGCTGAGGCATATCAGGATTATTTCAGCGTAGAACACAGTGTCAGTATTAACGTCCGCCCGCAGGACGGCCCCCTGCCCGATCTGGCCGCACTGCAGGCAGCGATACCACCACCGTTTTTGCTGGCCTCCGATGTTAACGGCCTGAACAGTGCTGCACTGCGCTCCCTGAACCGCCTGGGGGAACTGGCTGAAGAGCTGGCAAATTACCTGCAGCAACAGGCCAAAAAAATCGATTTACTGCTGCACTATGTATTGCGCCAGCAGGATGATGCCAGCAGCCGCTACACCACCCTGAGCTTTGGCGGCAGTGGCTGCAGCTATATCGCCGGCAGCCCCCTGCCGGTGTTACAGGTTGTTGAGATTAAGCTGTTTCTGGATAATAACGATGGTGCGGTGTTTTGCTATGGCCAGGTTGTCAGTTGCGAGCCCCGGCAGGATAACTGGCTGCTGAAGCTGGTGTTTAACAGCATCCGCGAGGAAGACAGAGAGCTTATCGTCCGTGCCAGCCTGCACCAGCAATCCCGGCTGTTAAAGCAAAAAGCTGAGCAACGCCAGCAGGCATCAGCCGATAGTCAGCATTAATTTTAAGGTTTGTCGTTTTACATGGATCTGATCTCCGTTTTACCACAGCTGAAAAGCCCAACAGACCAATTACACTGGGGCGCCCTGCAAGGTGCCGCCCTGCCGCTTGGCATTGCCGCTTTAGTTACGCAGCAGCCGGGTTTTTACCTGCTGCTGGTAGCCGACACCCCGACCGCACTGCGGCTGGAGCAGGAACTGGCGGTGTTTTTAACCGGCAACAGCTGCCCGCTGCTGACCTTACCCGACTGGGAAACCCTGCCCTATGATGTGTTTTCACCCCATCTGGATATTATTTCCCAGCGGCTGAAAACGCTGTACCAACTCCCCCGGCTTGAGCAGGCACTGGTCATAGTGCCGGTCAGTACCGCCTTGCTGCGGATCTGTAGCCGCGATTATCTGGAGCAGAACAGCTTTATCATCAAAAAAGGCCAGCAGGCTGATCTGGCCGCGCTGAAGCGCCAGCTGGCCGCAGTCGGTTACCGCAGTGTCGAGCAGGTGATGGAACATGGCGAATTCTCCGCAAGGGGCTCTATTCTCGATCTGTACCCTATGGGGGCCAGCTCCCCCTACCGCATTGATTTTTTTGATAACGACGTAGACGGTATCCGTACCTTTGACCCGGATAACCAGCGCAGCCTGAGCCAGGTTGATGCCATTGAATTACTGCCGGCGCATGAATTTCCCACCGATCAGGCTGCCATTGAGCGTTTCCGGCTGGCATACCGTGAACGCTTTGCCGCCCGTAACGAAAAAGAATCGCTGTACCAGCAGGTCAGCCAGGGCATGTTACCGGCCGGTATTGAGTATTATCTGCCGCTGTTTACAGCAGGCACCGCCACCCTGTTTGACTACCTGCCACCGCAATGCCGCTGCCTGCTGCTGGGTGACACCGAACACAGCGCAGACAAATTCTGGCACGAGCTGCGCCGCCGTTTCGATGACAGAGCCATAGATCTGCTGCGCCCGATCCTGCCGCCGGCCGAGCTGTATCTCAGTGTCGATCAGCTGTTTGCCCGTTTAAAGCAGCATGGCCGCATCCGGCTTAGCCAGGCAGAACTGCCGGTAAAACCCGGCAGCGTTAACCTGGCCGCCCGGGCTTTGCCGGAGCTGAGCGTTAATCACCAGTTGAAAAACCCGTTGCAGGCACTGCAGCAATTTATCCTGACGTTAAAACAGCAACACGGCCGGGCCGCATTTTTTGTTGAAAGCGAAGGCCGGCGCGAAAGCCTGCTGCAGCTGCTGCATAAAACCAGTATTCATATTGCCCAGTTTGACCATCTGAATGCCTTTATTAACAGCAACGAAGATGCCGGCATTATTGTCGGTGCGCTGGAACAGGGCGTACTGCTGCAACAGCCTGAACTGCTGGCACTGATCAGTGAAAACGAGCTGTTTGGCCAGAAAATCAGCCAGCGCAGACGCCGTAAGCGCAGCCAGCAGGTGTCCGCCGATACCGTGATCCGCCATCTGGCCGAGCTGAATACCGGCCAGCCGATAGTGCATTTGCAACACGGTATTGGCCGCTATCAGGGCCTGCAGTTGCTGGATGCCGCCGGCATCAGTGCCGAGTTTGTCAGCATTGAATATGCCGGCGGTAGTAAACTTTATGTGCCGGTTACCGCGTTACATTTGCTCAGCCGCTACAGTGGCAGTGATGCCGAACAGGCGCCGCTGCACAAACTGGGTAACGATGTCTGGGAAAAATCGCGCCGTAAAGCCGCAGAAAAAGTGCGCGATGTTGCCGCTGAGCTGCTGGATATATACGCCCAGCGTGCGGCGCACAAAGGTTATGCTTTCACGCTGGATGAAAGCGCCTATCTGGCTTTTGCCGACAGCTTTCCGTTTGAAGAAACCGCCGATCAGCAGGATGCCATTGATGCAGTGCTGCGCGATATGCAAAGCCCCCAACCGATGGACCGCCTGGTATGTGGTGATGTCGGTTTTGGTAAAACCGAAGTGGCCATGCGTGCCGCCTTTGTCGCGGTGAATGATGGTAAACAGGTAGCAATACTGGTGCCGACCACGTTGCTGGCGCAGCAGCATTTTGACAATTTCAAAGACCGCTTTGCCAACTGGCCGGTGCGGGTGGAAGTGCTGTCCCGTTTTGTCGGTGCCAAGCAGCAAAAAACCATACTGGCTGACGTAGAAAACGGCAAGGTCGACATCCTGATCGGCACGCACAAGTTACTGCAGGACGACATCAGGCTGCGCGATTTAGGCCTGTTGATTGTCGATGAAGAACACCGCTTTGGCGTGCGGCAAAAAGAAAAGATCAAAGCCCTGCGCGCCAATATTGATATTTTAACGCTGACCGCCACCCCTATTCCGCGCACACTGAATATGTCTATGTCAGGCATGCGCGATTTATCCATCATTGCCACACCACCGGCACGACGGCTGGCCGTGAAAACCTTTGTCCGTGAATATGAAACCGGCCTGATCCGCGAAGCGGTGATGCGCGAAATCCTGCGCGGTGGCCAGGTATATTTTCTGCACAATGACGTTGCCAGCATCGAAAAAACCGCTAACGAGCTGGCAGAGCTGCTGCCTGAGGCCATTATCGCCATCGCCCACGGCCAGATGCGCGAGCGGGAGCTGGAGCAGGTGATGTCAGATTTCTACCATCAGCGTTTTAACCTGCTGCTGTGTTCCACCATTATTGAAACCGGTATTGATGTACCAACCGCCAATACCATTATTATTAACCGCGCCGATAACTTCGGCCTGGCGCAATTGCACCAGTTGCGCGGCCGGGTTGGCCGTTCGCACCATCAGGCCTACGCTTACCTGCTGACACCACCGCCGAAGCGGCTGACAAAAGATGCCGGAAAACGGCTGGAAGCTATCGCCAGCCTGGAAGATTTAGGTGCCGGTTTTGCCCTGGCTACACACGATCTGGAGATCCGTGGTGCCGGTGAACTGCTGGGCGATGAACAAAGCGGCCAGATAGAATCGGTCGGCTTCAGTTTATACATGGACATGCTGGAACCGGCCGTGCATGCACTGAAAAACGGCCGTGAACCCAGCCTCGATGCCGTGCTGAGCCTGCAAACCGAAATTGAGCTGCGTATTCCGGCCCTGTTACCAGACAGCTATATACCGGATGTTAACCTGCGGCTGTCCTGCTATAAAAAGCTGGCCTCAGCCCGCAGCAGCGACGAGCTGGACGAAGTACAGGTAGAACTGATAGACCGCTTCGGCCTGCTGCCGGATGCCGCCAAAAACCTGGTGACGATCAGCGGGTTTAAACTGCAGGCGGCAGAGCTTGGCATTCGCCGCCTAGAGGCCGGCGCCAAAGGCGGTGTGGTGGAGTTCAGTGATAAAACAGCGGTATCGCCCGGCTATATTATTGAACTTATTCAGAAACAATCGCGCATTTTTAAACTTGAAGGCGGACAAAAACTGCGATTTACGCTAGCATCGGCTGACGGTGCAGCACGCTTAAGCCTGATAGCCAATATGTTGTCAGACTTTGCCAGACATAAGGTAGCCAAATGAGTAAACTCCAGACTTTGTGTATCCTGTTCAGTGGCATGTTAAGCAGTGTGCTGCCGGCACAAGAGCAGCGCTGGTTTGAAATAGAGATGCTGATATTCAGCCAGACACCGGCCAGCAAATTGCAGGAAAACTTTGCCGATACCATTACCCCGATCAAACCCGGCCGTGCGGTTGATCTGTTAACGCCTCGTTACCAGCCAGATATCCGGGCTGTACTGGCTCAACTGCCGTTATGTCTGCAACAAAGCCCGGCTACGCTGTCAGACAGCGTTGAGCCGGCCATTACCACTGAGCTGTGTATTGCCGAGCAACAACCGCAAAGCTGGCAGCAGGGTAGCCTGTTTGAGCCGCTCCGGCTCAATAGCACTATCCCCTACCCGGCACAGCTGGATTATCTGGTTACCGGTAATGGCACACACCAGGATACACCTTATCTGGCGGATACTGCGGCACTGCAGCTGACTGATATTGCCAATAAAATCCGCCGCCAGTCAGGCCATCAGCTGTTAATACATACCGCCTGGCGCCAGGCTCCGGTGACAGAGCGGCGCGCTATTGCCAGCCGCTGGTATAGCGGCAGCAACTACTCGGCACAATTTGACTACTGGGGACAACCGCTGCCAACCGGTAAGGCATCAGACTTAACCGCCTATGAGAACACCGCGGTAGAAGAAACGGCACACAGCACGGCGCAAGACAATGATATGCTGCAACATATCGACCAGCTGTTGCAGTTACTGCACGCCAATAGTCAGTTACCGGAGCCCGCAACCACAGACAGCCTGAGCAGCACGACAGCAGATCACAGCCTGAGCATAAGTACCTTGCCGGATCAGGTCTGGCAGCTGGATGGCTTATTTAAACTGCACCTGGACCATTACCTGTTTGTGCATACCGAATTCAATCTGCGTAAACCCCTGGCAGATAAACTGCAAAGTATTCACGTCAGACAAAGCCGCCGCGTGATCAGTGGCGAAATTCACTACCTGGATCATCCATACCTTGGCATAGTGCTGCAGATCCGCCGTTATGAGCCGCCACCGCCGGCGACAGACGAAAATGTCACAGCAGATTTACCATAAAGGCAATAGTTTTTACCCATTTTCCTTGCAAAATTCCCGGTAACTGCATAAACTTGCGGCGTTTTTACACTTTTACACAAAACAGTGCGGGTAAACTGGCTGTTACTTTTTTAGAATTACCTCACTGCATCAACTAATTACAGAGCATTATGGACGATCTGACACCGATACCAGAGCTTACCCCTTCGCAGTACGTACTGCTGCTTGTGTTACTGGTGCTGGCCAGCGGCTGTAATCCATTATTGAGCTGGTTATTCCCGGCACTGACCGGTAGCTTGTGGCTGAGTTTATTGCCCCCCTTACTGGGTTTGTATTTCCTGCTGTTATTATTTCGTAACCTGGGCATTATCCGTTTACCCAGTGTGGCGTGTTATTCCGCCCTGCTGGCCCCCCTTTCAGCACTGAGTGTCTACCAGTTCGTCTTGCACTGATACACACCTGTTGATGGTTTTGCGTTATCATAGCAGCCATTCAATTTAAGGTAGCACCAATGTCTATTAACTGGTTTCCGGGCCATATGCACAAAGCCCGCAAAGAAATTGCCGAAGTCATGCCGCAGGTCGATATTATTATTGAAATGCTCGATGCGCGCATTCCGTTCTCCAGTGAAAACCCGCTGGTACCACAATTGCGTGGCAATACCCCCTGCATTAAAGTGCTGAACAAAGCCGATTTGGCCGATCCTGTATTGACCCAGCGCTGGATTGCCCACTTTGACCAGCAGGCCGGTATTAAAGCGATTCCGATAAGTCAGCAAAACCCGGAGCAAATCCGCGCCTTACTGCAACTGTGCAATGATATGCTGCCAGAGCGTAACCTGGACATCCGCGGTGCCCGCGCCATGATTATGGGGATACCCAATGTCGGTAAATCCACCTTAATCAATACCCTGGCTGGCCGCACCATCGCCAAAACCGGCAACGAGGCTGGCGTCACCAAAATGCAGCAGCGTATTAAGCTGGACAACAACGTTATTCTTACCGACACCCCCGGCTTTTTATGGCCGAAGCTAAACCCGCCAACCTGCGGCTACCGGCTGGCGGTAACCGGCGCAATAAAAGACACCGTATTCGACTATGCCGATATTGCCATGTTCGCTGCCGATTACCTGCTACAGACTTATCCGCAGGCCGTTATGCAGCGCTTTGGCCTGACAGAACAGCCTGAAAACGACTTAGCGCTGATGGACGCCATCGGCATAAAACGCGGCGCCATGCGCAAAGGCGGCGTGGTCGATCTGGAAAAAGCCGGTAGTATTTTAATTACCGAACTGCGCGCCGGTAACCTGGGCCCGATAACCCTGGAAACCCCGGAGATGGTCAGCCAGGAGCTGGCAGCAGCCAAAGCCGAAGCCGCGGCAAAGGAAAAAGACAAAGCCGAACGCGAAGCAGAGCGTAAACGTAAAGCACAGAAAAAATACCGTTAAGCAAAATATACTCCGCTTCTGCTATTGTGACTGGCAAAATTGCCCCCAACTCTGTCTGGTGTTCCAGTAACCTGACCAAGAGGGCTATGCCATGTTTTACGATTTGACTGTAGTGCAATTTAGCAAGATGCTGAATAATCTAAGCGCCATTCTGGATAAAGGCGCCGCTTTTGCCAGCGGGAAAAAGATTGATGTTACTGTGTTATTAAATGACCGTTTGGCAGCAGATCAGTTTAATCTAATCCGTCAGGTGCAAATTGCCTGTGACACTGCCAAGCTGGGCGTGGCCCGTTTAACCGGCAACACCGACAGCGCACCTAAACATGCCGATACCGAAACCACTCTGGCCGAGTTGCAACAACGCATCAGCGACACCCTGGCTTACCTGGCAACATTCAGCGAAACCGACTTTGCCAATGCTGCCACCCAGCAAATAACGCAACCACGCTGGGAAGGGAAATACTTAACTGGCTACGAGTTCTTAATTCAGCATGTTATACCGAATATCTATTTTCATATCACCACCGCCTACACTATTTTGCGCCACAACGGGGTGGATGTCGGTAAAAAAGATTATTTAGGCGCTATGCCGTATAAGTCTTAAGGCTGGTTGTAAATATCAGAGCAGCTGTCACCGCGGGTAACAGCCGCTAATCAGTTGCCATTATTGTCGCCCAGAAGATACTGACGCAACTGCATTTCCTCCCGCATAACATGCAGTATCAGCACCATATCAGCCTGTTGCCGGTAGAAAGTCCGGCACGGGCTGTAAACAATTTCCCGGTACACTGAGTTAGGCAGTTCAGGGGGTTCCCGCCCGGATGCCGGAAACATTTCAAGTCGCTCTACAGTGGCAAAAATATGTTGTACCAGCTCACTTGCAGCCGCAGGCTTATCCAGTGCTATATATTCTGCTATGTCGTCTAACTGCTCAAGTGCAGGTTCGGTCCAGATTATCTGAGCCACTTCTGCATCCGCTCTCTGGCCTGGGCATGTGTTACGGTTCTATGTTCCAGCACCGCTCTTTCCCCTTTAGCCAGGGCTTCAAGTAAAGCGAGTCGGCGCTGCATAAATTCGTAATCCTGCACATCGACAAGGTAAGCTGATGGCTGCCCATGTTCCGTGATCAGAACAGCCTCTTTCGATGTGTGTAAATCGGCAAGAATTTTGGTCGCCTGACGTTTCAGGTTTGTTACCAGTTCAACTTTCATAGCTCACCTCATAACATGATAGTGATACTATAGTGATACTTTTACCGGCAAGCAACCATTGGTTTTTAAGGTCGTCTGGTACAGGTTCCAGTCCAGCCTGAATTCTGCCAGCAGAGGCTTATTCCATCAGCAGCATTAACTCGAATAACAGTTTGCGGATATTCTGCCTGCTATCCATCATGGCCAGCAGCGCTATCTGTTGCTGCTGATGATCCACCCGGTAAAATACCATATTGTGTTTATCTACTTGCCACTGTCGGTAATCCTTTATCCCCAATGCCTGTAGCCGTTCACTGATCGGTGCCAATTCAGGATTAGCCGGTAACTGTTGCCGGATCTGATTTTTAATACTATTTAGGGCTTCAATGGCCAACGTAGCGCCATATTTGGCGGTCAGAAATGCTTTCAACCGTTGCTGTGATAATTTAAACAGCGGCGATGCTACTATGGTGTACATCTTACTCAAAGGCCTGATCAAGGCTTAATTCAGTAGTTTGCAGTGATTTTTCCGATAATTTCAGCAATTTTAACAGCGCCAGCGTTTCTTGCTGAAACTCGTAATCATCAAAAGACTGAATAACAAAAGCTGGTTTACCATTTTTTGTGATCAGCAATTCCTCACGCAGCTCCAGTGTATTCGCATGCTCTTTCAGGTAAGTGATAGTTTCAGTTTGCATAACCGCCTCTAAAAAGACTTTATTAAGACCGAGATCAGTCTAGCAGGATAAATTGCAGTTTGTTAGCAACAAAGCCATTTACCGTTCATTTTTTGCACAATCGGCACTGTAACTTTGCTACGCTTCAGGTATAATCCGCCGACTTTTTTCCGGCCCAGCCCCAGATACGAGACATTATGACAGTACACACCTTTGACCCGACGCAAACCACCACACTGGATACCCCGGCCAGAGCATTGGCTGAGCAGGCGCAAGCCGGTGCCGCTAAAGGTAATACCATAGGTTTTGTATCACTGGGCTGCCCGAAAAACCTGGTCGATTCAGAGCGTATTCTGACCCAGTTAAAAAGTGAAGGTTACAATATAGTGCCCAGCTATGACGATGCTGAGCTGGTTATCGTCAATACCTGCGGCTTTATCGACAGCGCGGTACAGGAATCACTGGAAACCATTGGCGAAGCCTTAGCTGAAAACGGCAAGGTGATCGTTACCGGCTGTCTGGGCGCCCGCGAAGATGAAATCCGCCAGGTACACCCGAATGTATTGGGCATTACCGGCCCGCACAGTTACGAGAATGTGTTAAAGCAGGTACATGAATTTGTGCCGAAGCCAAAGTACGACCCCTTTACCATGCTGGTGCCGGATCATGGCGTGAAGTTAACGCCAAAACACTACGCTTACCTGAAAATTTCTGAAGGCTGCAACCACCGCTGTACCTTCTGCATTATTCCGTCGATGCGTGGTGATTTGGTCAGCCGGCCAGTTGGTGAAGTGCTGGACGAAGCCCAACGCTTAAAGAATGCCGGTGTAAAAGAGCTGCTGGTTATCTCACAAGATACCAGCGCCTATGGTGTCGATGTAAAACACCGCACCGGGTTCTGGAATGGCCAGCCGGTTAAAACGTCTATGCAGTCATTGTGTGAAGCCCTGGGTGAAATGGGTATCTGGGTGCGGCTGCACTATGTTTACCCGTACCCGCATGTCGATGACATTATTCCGCTGATGGCGCAAGGTTTGGTGCTGCCCTATCTGGATATTCCGTTCCAGCATGCCAGCCCGCGTATTCTGAAATTAATGAAACGCCCCGGCCAGGCCGACCGGGTGCTGGAGCGGATTAAAAAATGGCGTGAAATCTGCCCGCAGCTGACCATCCGTTCGACCTTTATCGTTGGCTTCCCCGGTGAAACCGAAGAGGACTTCCAGTTGCTGCTAGACTGGCTGCAGGAAGCGCAGTTAGACCGCGTCGGCTGCTTTAAATACAGCCCGGTAGAAGGCGCCAGGGCCAATGAACTGCCAGATCCGGTACCGGAACAGGTGATGGAACAGCGTTACCACCGCTTTATGCAAACCCAGCAAGCCATCAGCTCGGCGCGTTTACAGGCGAAAATCGGCAAAACCATTAAAGTGCTGATTGACGAAGTGGACGAGGAAGGCGCTATTGGCCGCAGTTTTGCCGATGCACCGGAAATTGACGGCGCCGTGTACTTAAACGGTGAAACCAGCCTGAAACCAGGTGATCTTGTCGAGGCCGTAGTAGAACACGCCGACGAGTATGACCTGTGGGCAGTGCTGGCAGAATAAACCCGCTTAGCTGCTTTTGGCGGCACTTTTGCCTGTTCAACCTAAGCCAGTTTATGCAGCAATATCATCGCCTGGTGTGCTATTACCGGAAACACCAGGCTGCCGCTGCGTTCGCGCCGCTCAGCCCAGTAAGGCCAGCGCTTTTACCACTACACCTCGTTCTGGCAATACAGACAGGCTCTCTATGACCTGTTGCCGTATTGATATTCGTTATAGCCAGAACAGGTTACTCAGCAGATAATTGCCTGATCACACTGTCTTCGTCATCGAACCCGGTAATTCTGGCCAGTATTTTGCCATCTTTTATGCGGATAAGTGTCGGAATGCTTCTGATATTAAACTGGTTAAACAGTACGCCGGCAGTATCGATACTAAAGCCGATGTTCATCTTATACAGCGTATTAAACCCGGCCAGTGCCTGCTCATCTGTCCACAGATGATTGACAAAACCATGCCAGACTTTGCCTGGCAGCCGCCCGGCTAAGCCGTTCAGCCCGCTTTGCGCCTGCTTACATTGCTGCGCCATCTGTGGCCTGGTGTCCAGCAGATACCAGTCACACCAGGTGG
>CAZEGA010000018.1:0-528 GCA_964511675.1 uncultured Rheinheimera sp. | reverse complement strand
GGCAGTGAAAAACAGCAGATGCTCCCCCTGCAGCCAGGGGGTAATTAATGCCTGTTTTTGCTCCTCGCTGATAACCTCGGTGGCAGCAGTTTGCAGTTTTTGCCCTTGCGCCAGCATGGCGAGAAATCTGTCCAGGTTAGCGTCCGACTCATGTGTGCTGTACACCACCTTGCCATCCGTATTGATCAGCACACTATAAGGCGTACCCACCAGGCCTAACGCCACGCCAAGCTGGCCTTCATTATCCAGTAACACCGGCATACTCAGCTTAAAGCGCTGAATAACCTCGTCAATACGGCTACGGTTCTCGTTGATATTGATATTTACCGCGACAAAATTCACTTTGTCGCCAAATTCCTTATACAGCTGCTCAAAATGCGGCATTTGCTGCATGCAGGGCTGGCACCAGGTGGCCCATAGTTTGATATAGGTGGGTTTTTCATTACCGATACTGCCCAGGGTCACCGTTGTAGGATCAGTTAACCGGGTAAGAGTAACATCGTTGTAGTCAGTTGCCTGCGCGTATGG
>CAZEGA010000017.1:15981-25447 GCA_964511675.1 uncultured Rheinheimera sp. | reverse complement strand
ATCGAACCGCTGACCTCTTGCATGCCATGCAAGCGCTCTCCCAGCTGAGCTATAGCCCCACACTTTTTATGTTTTCGCCAACTTGCGTTAGCGCTGAACACGGGGCGCATTCTAGGGTGCCACTGAAAATGTGTCAACAGTTTTTTCTGCTGCCGTTTTCGTTCGGGCATTTTTTAAACGCAACGCTGCAATTATAGCCAATATTTTGTAGAAATGGCTGTTTTTAGAACACCTTAGCATTGTTTTGTCATAAGCTGTGCTGCACTGACCTCCTGCACTGCGCTGTGGCATTTAATATGTTCTGCCGGAAACATCGTGTTCCGGATGTTTTTTGTATAAACTATCAGCAAACAGTAAATCAGTATCAGGCAGAGCTTTTTACATAAGGGATTATAACTATGTACGAGAAGTACTACAGGTTCAGGGAACGTCCGTTTCAGTTAACACCAAGCCCGAACTGGTTTTACGCCAGCAAACTGCACAAACGCGCCCTGGCCTATCTGCAATACGGTTTATCCCAGGGCGAGGGTTTTATCGTTATTACCGGTAATGTCGGCACCGGCAAAACCACGATCGCCAATCAGCTGCTGAGCCAGCTTAATCAGGACGAAATCATTGCCAAGCAAATCGTGACCTCCAAGCTTGAGCCGGATGACTTAATCCGCATGATCGCCTCCTGTTTTAATCTGGTAGTAACGGAACATACCAAAGCCAGCTATCTTGACGCTATCTACAGCTATCTTAAACGCTTACATGCGCAGCATCGTCGCGCGCTGCTGCTGGTTGATGAAGCGCAAAACCTGCCTCTGGCCTCCATTGAAGAGCTGCGTATGCTGTCCAATTTTCAGCTTAACGGTAAGCCGTTACTACAGAGTTTTCTGTTGGGACAAAACGAGCTGAATGCCATTATTCAGGCACCTAATATGGAGCAATTCCGCCAGCGCATTATCGCCTCATCCAATTTGTCAGCATTTCAGCTTGAAGATACCCGGGCTTATATCCAATACCGGCTGCAGCAAGCCGGCGGCTCTCTTAATGTGCTGACTGAAGAGTGTTATGCGCTTATTCAGAACTACAGCAGAGGAATACCGCGTAAGATTAATACCATTATGGATCGGGTACTGCTGTTTGGTTATCTGGAAGAATGTAGCCAGATCACGGCTGATAATGTTACTGCAGTGCTGGAAGAAATTGCCCAGGAAGTTGCCAATCTGAGCCCTCCCCCCCAAGCAATACCGGAAACACCGGCCACAGCTGCACCTAAAGTGGCATCAGTACTAACTGAATTATCGACCATGCTTGATAGTGAACTGGAACAAAAAATAAAAATGGCCAAAGAACTGGATGCATTATTAAAGCGTCAGCAGCAACTGCTCAGTGCCCGCCACAACAACGAGTAATCATCGTGCCACCGCTCTACAAACGGTGGCTGTAACTGAGCCATACCCGGTTTTCAGATAAATCGAATGCTTCCAGTGATGAATTTCTGACGGTACGCCTGAACATTAATTTCACCTTGGCGTGCTCGTTTAACTGCCGTTCAACCCCGGTCTCCAGCAAAATATTATTGTCCGTACGTACATCGTCATTGTATTTCATATCATAATGACTGGCAGTCAGGCGCAATGCGGTATGTTGATTAATTTGCCATGCAGACGAGGTGCTGACTGATGTTGTCTCGATAGAGCGTAAAGATTCGACATATTCATCCTCCGACTGACTGACAGCCAGGCTCAGTTTCAGGCGCCTCTTGGCGTATCCAAGGTTGAACATTGCAGAACGGCGCTTTACAAGCTCTTCATTTATTTCAAACTCTGACTGAAATAGCTGCTGAAACGACTGCCCGGGCAGAAGTTGATAATTGTTGGTTGGCGGTTTAACACAATCAGTAATTTGCCGGGCACCTTCAAGACAAACAAAAATACCGAGATCATGCAAGATAAAATCCAGATTGGATAACACTTGCACCGACTCCGTCACAGACAGGCGGGCCGATACTGTACGCATATTATATTGACCAGCAGCAATAGCAGTACGCCCCCAAAAACGTCTGTCATACCTGTATGACAATGAACTTCGTCTGCTTGGTGCTAAAAACACTTCTGCGGCGTAATACTCATCGTTGTCTTTCTCTCTGTCTGAGCCGGAGATATCACCACTTTGCTTTGAATGGTTTCGGGTAACATTAATGTGAGAAGCCCTGCCCAACCGGTATTCCAGTCCGTAACCATAAGATCTGAATGTATCGTAATAACCAGAAAAATGGGTATCACTGCTATTGTCTTCATAGCTACCACGTACAATAAAAGATAATCCGAATAGTAATGGCAGCCCGGCAACAGCATTAACTTGCTGACGGCTAAAATCCGGCTGTGACTCCCGTGTCGTCTTGTTGTAATCCCCGTTAATTAACCAAAATGCACCGGATGCCCGTCTGCCGCCGCCCAATAGCACATTCGCTTGCATATTGTCGTTATCAAAACTGCCGATACCATCATCAGCGTCCGGTTGCTCTGAACGAAACTTCCGGTATGACACACCCAATTTAGTCTGGATCGCTGAGCTGCTGCGGCTGCTAACCCCCAGGGTGGCACCATAACTGCTGGTTTGCGACAAGTTCTCACTACCCGTAATAATATCTGAGAATACATTATTCTGTGAGTTGCGAACCTGATGACCTGATTGTGCATTCACCGCCAGCGATACCCGGTTATCAAATGCTGTGATACCACTGTTAACACTATAGCTGGTCAAGCTTTTATGACTACGCTGACTGTCCTCGTACCAGACAGACTCATTCTTAAGATACACGCTGCTGGAACCTTGCGGCCCTTTATACGTTAACGAAACAGCCGGGACTGCCATGAAAGCCAGCCCTTTATCCAGACCAGAGCCTACCTGCTCATCACGTAACCAGAACCCGTAGGAACTGGTTTCAATTTCGGGTGTCACTTTAGTCTCAGCAGCAATACTGGTATAAGGCGATACCGCCAGTACAGTTGCCATAAAGCAAAAGATTCTGACACGCCTGCAACCGGCTACTTGCCCCCTGAGTATTCTAGCTTGCGCCATAGTAGTAACCGTAGCCATATCCCTTACCCTGGTTACGATGGGCTTTGTTAATCAGAAAACCAACAGCGATATCTTTAGGTAACAAAGCAACGGACTGCTCAATTTCTGCCAGCTTGGTTTTATTCTCTTCAACAACAATCAGCGCCTGTCCGCACATTGAAGCCATCACAGCGGTTTCATTTACGCCAAGCAGCGGTGGTGCGTCAAAAATAACAATACGATCATGGTAACGGGTGGCAAATTCATACGCCAGCTGTATCATCCGCTCGCTGGCCAGCAACTCGGTAGACAGGTGGTGCGGCCGGCCCGCCGTAATGATTTTAAGCCGCTCAACATTAGTACTGAGCATAATGTCCGATACTTTAACGTCATCAGATAATAAGTAGTCCGTCAAACCAACGTCATGGTGCAGATTAAGTGCTTTCGATACACTGGGCCTGAGTACATCGCTGTCAACCAGCAACACTGTCTTATCCTGCTCCAGCGCAATGCTCAGCGCCAGGTTGATCGCAGAAAACGTCTTACCTTCACCAGACCTTGAGCTGCTAACCAGGATCAGGTTAGGGTGTTTCAGTGTTTTACTTAAGGCGCCAAACGCATTGTTAATCAGTTTACGTTTGATAACGCGATATTCTTCGTTGATTAGTCGCCGCTCACTGGACAATGACACAAAATTTTTCTGCTCAAGCATAGCAAGATCCAACTCGATACTTGCATTTGCTTCTGTCTGCGGCTCAACAACCGCTGCTACCCGCTGTATGGCTGTTTCATCCGTTGCTGCACTGTTGTGCTGAACCTGCTGCACCACATCAGACAGCGAATCATCTTCATATTGCTGTGCAGTCGCAGTTTGCTTCGAAATGGCTTTTTCAATAATACTCATCCGCTAAACCTCGATAACAATTCTGCTGACCGGCCAAACAACACTTCATTCGTCAGGAGTAACATATATGAAAACAGTAACATTGCCCCTAACGATGTAAAGTAAAAAAAGTGCAGCCGCACCTGGCGCAGTATAGCGGTCTTATTCGTATGTGAGACTACTCCAAACACCGGGAAGTCGGTAATACTTTGCAACTGGCTCGCTCTGGTCAGTACCGGTGAAATCAGGCTGCGTAAAAATGCCATAACGATGCCCGCGCCAATCCCCAGGACCAGCACCAGGGTGTAAAACAGCCCGCGGTTAGGGCCAGATGGTGCTAAGGGTACCCGCGGCGGTTCAATGACATTGAACTGCACATCCTGCTCTGACGCCCCGGCCCGCCGTGATAACTCGGCCGCTTCCCGCCGCGCCAGCAAAGCTTCATACTTGGATTTGGTAATGTCATAGTCCCGGTTTAAACCAGTGAACTCAGCTTCAATCTCCGGGATCAGATTCAACTTACTGACAAGCCCTGCAACATTATCCTCATATGCTCTTACTCTGACTTTTGTTGATGCGACTTCGGTTTCCAGCCGGGACACGCTGATCCTCAGTTCCTGATAAACTGCGTTCTGATTCAGATTAGCCCCCTGCCCGGGGTTTTCCGCAGAAAACTGCGCCAGCTGCTGTAACTCGTCTTCCCGTTGTTGTTCAAGTTGTTGCAGCAAGCGTTTGGTTTCCAGCACATCAGGATGAAATTCTGTGTAGCGAATCAACAGATTATCCAGCTGCGACTGTAATGCTCTTATCCTGTCATCAAACTGTGTCGCTGGTCGCCCGGCACTGCCGGCAAACGGCATCACACCAAACACCGGCTCTTCACCTGCCAGCTGACCTTTAGCAGACTCCAGCCTGGTTTCCAGCTCGCGCAGGGCAAGCCGGGCTTCATCCAGCTTTTTCTTCTCATTGTTTATCTGGCCGTAGTAATCACTCTCACTACCTGGTAACAAGTTCAGCCGGTTCTTTTTAAAATCAGACAGCCGCAATTCAGCCTCCATCAGACGCCTTTCGTAGTCTGCAATCTGGCTATTCAGAAAACGTTCCGCCGTCTGCGAATCAGCCCGGCTGGAGCCGAGCTGTCCCTCGACAAAATTGTTCAATGTCTCCTGTACGACTTTCAGGGCCATTTGTGGCTGCGGGTTGCTGTAAGAAATGAGATAAATATTTTCACGGCCAGACGCTGCAATTTTAATTGTCTTTTGCAAATCATCTATCAGTTCTTCAAATTCTTTGTCAGTGGTAGCCCGGATATCAAGATCAGTCGCCCGGGCAATTTTTTCCAGATTGGGCCGGCTGAGTAATGTCCTGGCCATCAGTTTGATTTCATCACCACTGTTGGTCCTCAGAGCCAGCCCCTGTAACAAAGGTTGTAAAATAGTGCTGGTTTCGACATAAAGCCTGGCATTTGCTTCATAGGTAGGTGGCAGATTGTAGACGAAAAACCAGCCCGCCGGACAAACCAGCCAAGCGGTAATGACAATATACCTGCGACGTAGCCAGATCCCCTGAATATAGGTATGAAGCTGTTCTATCGCCTGCTGTAACTCTTTCATGTATCACTCCCTGAACTACTGTTACTGCTTGTCCATAACCCTTGCAGGGTTCAGAACCAGGCCTCCGGTATAATAACTATATCGCCCGGTAATATATCAACATTGGCCTTAATTTCACCCTCCCTGATAAGGTCGTCAAGGCGTAAATCGTACGTTATCTGCCGGCCATCTCTAACGCGAACCAGCTTTGCCGCATTATCATCGGCAAATTCAGTCAGGCCCCCCACTTCGATCATCAGGTCCAGTAACGTCATATACTGGTTGTAATTGATGGACTTGGGATTGGTTGCTGCCCCGATTACCCTGACCTGTTCGCTGTAAGGCCCGATAAAATTACTGACAGACACTGTAACAACCGGATCACGGATATACTTACTGAGGATAGCTTCCATGTCGCGTGCCAGCTGGGTTGGTGTTTTGCCACTGACCGGCACATCTTCCACCAAGGAGGTAGTGATTTTACCGTCAGGTCTGACAATAAAACTGCCGGATAACTCCGGGTTACGCCAGACGAAAATGGAAACAGTATCCTTCGGACCAATCAGATACTGATAGTTGTCAACTGAAGTTGTCAGTGAATTCTGCACGGTCGCACGTGGTAATTGCTTGCTGCCGCACCCTGCCAGCAACAGACACAACATCACGAAAACACCGCAAACTCCTTTAGCAGATAAAGCCACCATAGTACTAATCCTTATTCTGATGCCCGTTTAATATAACTTAAAAATTTACCCTTGTGCTGCAAAAAATGAAAATTTAATTTTTGTTTTAGCCTAAAAACAGTATAATTACTGAGCTACCCTATGCAGGTTCAAGAATAGCCTGAAACGGCAATGGCGTTAACGCAACGGATGCAACAAGGATGTGGTTATGAGTAAATCAACTCATTACGGACGAAATACAATTGCAGATAAGCTGTTTTTACTTGGCGAGCTTTTCTTGTTGTCGCTCTCAAGCCTGCTTGCCAGCTACACTGTCAGCCTTTATATCACCCCGGTTACATTAGACCATCAACTGATCAATGCGGCGCTGTTTTCAGCGTCAGTTATGCTGTGTGCATTGTCAGTCGGGCTTTATGATCAGAAGCTGCGCGAAGATCATAAAGGGATTATCAAACGCGTGGTGATTACCTTAGTGTTCAATGCTGTTTTGCTTGAACTTATCGTGTTTCAGCTGTTTCCGGCATTACACATCAGCACTTTATACCTGGCGATGGCATCGGCCATAGCCGCTACGCTGATCTCAACGTTCAGGGCATTGTTCCACTATCATGATATTACCCGGATCAGCCGGCGCCGCGTACTGGTATTGGGCGCTGGCGAACGGGCATCTATTATAGAAAAGCGCATGCGGCGAAATGTCGACAAGCGTAATTTTGAAATAGTGGGTTTTGCCCAGATTGACGGCGATAAAAATGCCGGTATAGCGCAGCACAAGCTGGCAAGCTTTGACTATAAAAATGAGCTGTTCCAGTATGTGATGGAACATAAAATTGACCAACTGGTTATCGCCTGTGATGAGCGGCGCAATATGCTGCCGGTTGAGCATTTGTTTAAATGTAAAACACGCGGTATAGATGTTATTGAGATTCTTGATTTTATCGAGCAGGAGACCGGCCAGATCGCCGTAAACCTGATCTACCCCAGCTGGGTTATTTATGCCAACGGTCTGGATCTGAACCAGCGCTTTAAAACGAATCTGGATTATAAATTAAATGTCGTGCTGGCACTGATAATGCTCGCACTAACCTGGCCTGTGATGTTGATTACCGCGCTGTTAATTTATCTGGAAGATGGCCGCAAAACCGGCGCTTCCGTGTTTTATCGCCAGTTACGGGTAGGTTTTGATGGTAAGCCGTTTTACATTATTAAGTTTCGCAGTATGCGTGCAGATGCCGAAAAAAACGGTGCGCGCTGGGCCAGCGCAAATGACGACAGAGTGACCCGGGTTGGCAAAGTCATCCGCAAGTACCGCATTGATGAATTGCCCCAGCTGATCAACGTCCTGGCGGGCGATATGGGTTTTGTTGGCCCAAGGCCTGAGCGGCCAGAATTTGTCAGCCAGCTGGTTAAGGATATTCCTTATTACAACCACAGGCATAATGTAAAACCCGGCCTGACCGGCTGGGCACAGCTGAAATATCCTTACGGTTCTACTGCAGAAGATGCCCAGGAAAAACTGAAATTTGACCTGTATTATATTAAACATCGCAGCCTGATACTGGATTTGATGATTCTGGTCAGAACCGTAGAGATCGTACTGTTTGGTAAAGGGCGCTGACACCAATGGCAGTGTCGTCCCCGGCCAGAAGCAATGCGCTTACCGTAGACGTGGAAGACTATTTCCATGTTGCGGCTTTTGACACTACAGTATCTCCGGCACAATGGCCTGATTTGCCGCAGCGGGTGGCACGTAACACCGAAATTCTGTTGCAGCAGTTTGATGCGCATCAGGCAAAAGCCACTTTCTTTATTCTGGGCTGGGTAGCAGAACGCGACCCACAGCTGGTAAAGCGCATTCATGATGCAGGCCATGAAGTTGCCAGCCACGGCTATGCCCACGCTAAGGCATCAGTGCAGACGGCAGCAGAATTTCTGCAGGATATCCGCCGTGCCAAAACCATTCTGGAAGATATTACCGGTGCTGAAGTGATTGGCTACCGGGCGCCGAGCTTTTCGATTGGTAAAACCAACGAATGGGCGTTTGATGTATTGCAACAGGCAGGTTACCTTTATAGTTCAAGCACTTACCCTGTGGTGCATGACCTGTATGGTACGCCGGACTGGCCACAGCAGCCGTATAAACGTACTGAAGGTATCTGGGAGTGCCCGATGCCGGTACTGAACAAGGCGGGCAAGCAATGGCCTATTGCCGGTGGCGGTTATTTCCGCCTGCTGCCGTACTGGCTCAGTAAAAAATGTATCGACAGTTATTTAAAACAAAGTGATACGCCTTATATGTTTTACTTCCACCCGTGGGAGATAGATCCACACCAGCCGCGGTTTGAACAAGCACCATTTAAATCAAAGTTCAGGCACTACACTAACTTAAACCGGATGGAAGCCAAGCTGGTGCGTTTACTGCGCGATTACCAATGGCGCAGTGTCAGAGAAGTTTATCAGCCGTATTTTGCTTAACGTAAGGGAACCGGATGTATCAAGTGAATACATTGTCGCTCAGAGACGAGCACGCGGTGGCATGGGATAAGTTTGTCAATACCAGTGATGAGGCAACGTTTTTTCACTTGTCCGGCTGGCAACAGATTATCAGCGATGCCGGCCATCAGTGCTATTACCTGTACGCTACCGCCAATAACGCTATTGTCGGCATTTTGCCGCTGGCGCGGGTCAAAAGCCTGTTGTTCGGCGATGCGCTGGTATCTACGCCATTTTGTGTCTATGGCGGAGCCGTTGGCACAGCAGACGTTAAGCGCCTGCTGGAGCAGGAAGCGGTAAAACTGGCAACAGATCTTGGGGTACAACACCTGGAACTGCGTTATAAAACGGCGCAGGATAATCATTTTATAACCCGCAGCCAGCATGCGTATTTTGCCTGTGAGCTGGCAGAGACCGCTGAACAAATCCTGGCCAATATCAAAAAAAAGCAGCGTGCGGTGATCCGCCATGCACTGAATGAACCTTTACACTACAGCCTGGACTCAAGCACAGATGATTTCTATCAGACCTATGCCGAAAGTGTGCGTAATCTGGGCACCCCGGTATTCAGTAAGGCATTTTTCCGTAAAATTCTGCAGGTATTCCCAGAGCAGAGCGAAATCCTTACCGTACGCAAAGATCAACGTCCGGTGTCCTCAGTGCTGAGTTTTTATTATAAAGGTGAAGTTCTGCCTTATTACGGCGGCGGCACCAGCGCTGCCAAGTCGTTAAAGAGTAATGACTATATGTACTACCAGCTGATG
>CAZEGA010000017.1:0-15971 GCA_964511675.1 uncultured Rheinheimera sp. | reverse complement strand
ACGCCAGGCAGGATAAGGGCTGCCAGCGCTATGACTTTGGCCGCAGCAAGCTGGAGTCCGGTGCCTACCAGTACAAAAAACACTGGGGCATGGCCGCGACAGAATTACCCTATCAATACCAGTTGATCACCGCGCAGCAATTGCCAAATCTGAGCCCGAACAACCCTAAATACCAGTTATTTATCCGCCTGTGGCAGCAACTGCCACTAGCTGTCAGCCAATGGCTTGGGCCTAAATTATCGAGGTATCTGGGATGAGCAGTGCCAAACCGGCCTTGCTGATGCTGGTACACCGTATCCCCTATCCGCCCAATAAGGGCGATAAAATCCGTTCATTTAATTTGATGAAAGCCCTGAGTGAACATTACACCCTGCATTTGGCCTGCTTTATTGATGACCCCTTTGATAAGCAGTATATCAATAAGCTAAACCAGTGGTGCGCCAGCGTGTTTTGTGTCAGCCGGCCGGCATGGCGGGCAAAACTGTACGCCCTGACCGGTTTTGTCACTAACCAGGCAATTACCCTGCCCTACTATTTCAGTTTTGCTATGTCCGCCTGGGTAAAATCCGCCATTACAGCGCATAACATTGATAAGATACTGGTGTACTCATCGTCAATGGCACAGTATGTCGACAAGCCCGGGTACCAGCAGTTGAACCGGGTGATCGACTTTGTCGATATCGATTCGGATAAATGGCGGCAGTATGCCGCTAAATCCCGCGGGGTAAAACGCTGGTTTTACCAGCGCGAAGCCCGGCTGCTGCTGCAATATGAGACACATATTTGCCAGCGCTTTAACAGCAGTTTATTTGTTTCTGCTGACGAAGCTGGCGCTTTCCGTGCTTTGCTGCCGGCTGAATTGCAGCACAAAGTCCATAGTGTACTAAATGGGGTTGATACCGACTATTTTACGCCAGAAGTACAAAGCAGCCGCCCGGAATATCACCTGCCAGAGCACTATATCGTGTTTACCGGTGCCATGGATTACCGGGCTAACATAGATGCTGTATGCTGGTTTTGTCAGAACATCTGGCCCAGGCTGAAACAGCAGTACCCGCAACTGCATTTTATCATTGTTGGCGGTAAACCCAGTGCTGAAGTACGAGCCCTAAGCCAGCAAGCCGGTGTTATTGTCACCGGACGGGTATACGATGTCCGCCCTTATATTGCCCGGTCCCGCTTTGCAGTGGCACCGATGCTGATAGCACGCGGTATACAAAATAAAGTGCTTGAGGCTATGGCAATGAATAAAACTGTGGTGTGTAGCGCAATGGCAATGGAAGGTATTAATGCTCCCCACAGCGAAGATGTGGTCATTGCGGACGGCGTAGATAATTTTACCCGGGCCTGCATCCGGCAACTGGAGCGAACCACCGCCCCCGGCACGAACCGGCACTGGATTATGCAACATTTTACCTGGCAGCAAACGTTAGCGAAATTGAACCACTTTATCTGTGGAGAGTTACCAGCATGACAGCCCGCAGCCAACTCAGCAGCTTATTGCTTCTTGTCTTGATCAGCCTGGTTTATGTGCTGCTGTACGGTGCAACCTGGCTGGATATGGAGCGGGTCTGGCGCAGCTCTGCCACCTATAATCATTGCTACTTAATTATCCCTATCAGCTTATATTTCTTCTATCGTGCAAAAGCCACAGCGGCGGCAGCCTCCACTGCGGAATACTGGCTATGGCTGCCTGCGATCATCCTTTTGGGCACCCAACTGGTATGGTTAATCGGTTATGCCGCTGACGTTGCCTTGCTGATGCATCTTGCCACCATTGTTACGCTACAAGCCTTACTCTGGCTAATGCTTGGCAACGATCTGAGCCGACGCTATATTTTTGCCATCGGCTATCTGATTTTTCTGGTTCCGTTTGGCGACGAGCTCTCTCCTTTCCTGCAAAATACCACGGCCGACTTTACCGTGCAGCTGCTGCATATGGTAAATATTCCAATCTACCGTGAAGGGTTATATCTGGCCACACCTGTCGGCTTATTTGAAGTAGCTGAAGCTTGTTCCGGTTTACGTTTTCTGATTGCTTCGCTGGCGATTTCTGTACTGTTTGCTTATCTGAATTTCAATAAATTATGGAAACAAATCAGCTTTGTTGGCTTTATGGCGCTGTTATCTATTCTGGCCAATGGTGTACGCGCTTTTATGCTGGTGTATATAGGGGAAAAAACCGGCATGCGCTTTGGCTTTGGCGCCGACCATTATCTGTATGGCTGGTTGTTTTTCGGCGTAGTGTTGCTTGGCGGTTTCTGGCTCGGTGCCCGCTTTGCCGATCACCCCGTGCCTCTTAGCCGCACCATTAAACGCGATTTCAGTTTACAACCCGTATCAGCCGCAGCGATATTCGGCATCACCACCGTTCTGTTAACACTGGGCTATAGCCAGTCACTTAATGTGCATACTACCCCCGCCACAGCAGCCTCAATCAGCCTGCCTTTTACATTACCGGCAACCGACAGCAACTGGGGTATTACCTTTGTCCACAGCCTGGCACAGGTGCATGGTGCAGACGAAGCAGGAACAGAATACTTCATTGCCCTTTATGCCAATAAACAGCAAAGCGGAGAGCTGATTAACTGGCAGAACCATCTGTTTGACAAAGCCAGCTGGCAAATACAGCAGCATATCGCGACTGCCGATAACGGCATATTACAGCTGAAAAACCGAGCCAGCGAATACCGTACCGTATTGTATTGGTATCAGGTAAACGAACATAAAATGGTTAATACCTTAGAAACAAAACTGCACCAAGCACTCAGTTTCCTGGCCGATGATAACTCAGAGGCCCGCATTTATGCCGTATCTGTATCAGGTATAGCGTCAGAGCAAAACCTTGCGGTGTTACACAATGCAGCCGCTAAACTGAGCCAGGCTGAGCCCGGCCCAATTGACAAACTGGCAGGGTTAACAGATGACTGACATTAACTCAGCCCCTGTTCATATCACCCATCTGCTCTGGCATTTCAGCACCGGCGGCCTGGAAAACGGCCTGGTAAACCTGATCAATCATTTACCGGAACAGCAGTTTCAGCACAGCATTATCACCTTAACCGGCCATGACCCGGACTTTGCCGCCCGGATAAAAACAGCCAATGTGCAGCTTTACAGTTTAAATAAAAGCAACGGGCACGACTGGGCTATTTTTGCCCGGCTGAACCGGCTGTTACAAACCCTGCAACCGGATGTACTGCACAGCCGTAATCTGGCCACGCTGGAACTGCAAACTGTCGGCTGGTGGCAAAAAGTGCCGCTACGCTTACATGGTGAACATGGCTGGGACAGCTATGATGTTGGCGGCAGCAACAAAAAATACCGCCTGCTGCGGCGGCTGTTAAAGCCTTTCGTACATCGTTTTATTTGCCTGTCATCGGAATCAGAGCAGTATTTACGCCAGCTAATCAAATTGCCGGCCAATAAAGTACAACGGATCTGCAATGGTGTTGAAACGCAGAAATACATCGGCGCCAGCCCTGCCGATATTCAGCTGCCTGCGGGCGTAACTGCAGCCCAGCCCTTTATTTTTGGCAGCGTCGGCCGGCTGGCTGCAATAAAAAACCAAGCCCTGCTGATCCGGGCTTTTGCCCTGTTGCTGCAACAACAACCACAGTATCGTAGCCGCTGCGCTTTATTACTGGTAGGTGATGGCCCTTGCCGCACTGAACTGGAACAACTGCGTGACAGTTTAACACTACAGGATAATCTTATCTTTACCGGCAACCGGGAAGATATTCCTCAACTGATGCAGCGTATAGACGTTTTTGTACTACCTTCTCTGGCTGAAGGCATTTCCAACACCTTACTGGAAGCTATGGCTGCCGGTACACCGGTAATTGCCACCAATGTTGGCGGCAACCCGGATTTACTGCCGCAACAGCTGCAGCCCAGTAACCTGGTTGCGTCCAATAACCCGGAACAGCTGATGACAGCAATGTTGCGTTACCTGCAACAACCCGATGCGTTGTTCTCTGACGCAGAACTGGTAAAAAACCATTGCCATCAGCATTTTAGTATAGATACGATGGTACAGCGGTATCAGGAGCTTTATCAAATGACAAGGATGCAAACCTAACCATGTGCGGTATTGCCGGAATATATCAGCTGTTAAGTCAGGCGGTGCCCGACCACAGCATTTTGTCAGTAATGAATGACAGCCAATGGCACCGTGGCCCGGATGCCGGTGACTATTTTTACCAGCCTGGTATAGGCCTGGCCCATCGCCGGTTGTCTATTATCGATATCGCCGGCAGCCCCCAGCCAATGCAAAGCGCCAACGAACAAGCCTGTATTGTGTTTAACGGTGAAATTTATAACTACCAGGAACTGCGCCAGGAACTGCTTGGCAAAGGTTATCAGTTTAATACCTGCGGCGATACCGAAACCATTCTTAACGCCTGGCTGGAATGGGGAGAAGACTGTGTACACCACCTGCGCGGTATGTTCGCCTTTGCCATTTGGGATAAAAGCAAACAATGCTTGTTTCTGGCACGGGATCGGCTGGGTATCAAACCGCTGTTTTATGCTTTATTAGCTGATGGCCAGTTTATTTTTGGTTCAGAGCTTAAAGTACTGCGTCATCATCCGGCCTTTGACCGGCAGCTACGTGACAGCACTATCGAAGATTATTTCACTTTTGGCTACGTACCTGAACCATATACCATTTATCAGCACAGCTATAAGCTGAGCCCCGGCCATACGCTACTGCTTAAACATGGCAGTAACAGCCTGCCACAACCAAAACAATACTGGGATGTACCAACCCAATGGCAGCATACCCTGACGGAGCAGGAATTACAGGCTGAGCTTATCACACGTTTGCGTGAAGCCGTGGATATACGGCTGGTGGCCGAAGTACCGCTGGGCGCTTTTTTATCCGGCGGTGTCGACTCCAGTGCCGTAGTGGCGATGATGGCCGGCCTGCAGGCTGATCCGGTAAACACCTGTTCCATCGGCTTTGACAGCCCGGAATTTAATGAAACCGACTTTGCCCGTCAGGTGGCCGCGCGTTATAGCACCAACCATCATGAAAATATCGTCAGCCAGAACGATTTTGAGTTACTGGATAAGCTGGCCGATTTGTATGATGAACCCTATGCCGACAGCTCTGCCATTCCAACCTACAGGGTGTGTGAAATGGCCAGGAAACAAGTCACGGTAGCATTAAGCGGCGACGGCGCCGACGAGTTATTCGCCGGTTACCGCCGTTATAAGCTACATCTGCATGAAGAGCGCTTTCGCCAATGGCTGCCACTGGCACTGAGACAACCCTTGTTTGGCCTGCTGGGTAAAATTTATCCTAAACTGGACTGGGCACCGCGCTTTTTACGCGCCAAAACTACCTTTCAGTCAATGGCACTGGACACCGTAGCCGCTTATCATAACTCTATCGCCATTTTGCGTGCCGATCAGCGCAACAAGCTGTTCTCTGCTGAGTTTAAACAACGGCTGAACGGCTACAACTCACTGGACGTTTTCCGCCGTTACAGCACTAAAGTAACACATCTGGACCCGCTGAAAATTGCACAATATCTGGATATAAAAACCTATCTGGCAGGCGATATCCTGACCAAGGTAGACCGGGCTTCAATGGCACATTCGCTGGAAGTACGGGTGCCTTTTCTGGACCATAAGCTGGTCGAGTGGGCGTTTACCGCCGCATCGTCTGCTAATCTGCATAACGGTGTTGGCAAATACACGCTGAAAAAAGCGCTCGAACCGCACTTACCGCATGATGTGTTATATCGAAAAAAAATGGGCTTTGCTGTGCCCTTAGCCGAGTGGTTTCGTGGCCCGTTGCAGCCCAAATTACAGGATAAACTACTGTCAGATGTGATGATTAACAGTGGCTACTTTAATGTCAGTGAGCTGAAACAGCTGATAGATGATCATCGCCGCAGCCTGAAAGACAACAGCGCAGCCCTGTGGACCCTGCTGATGTTTTCCGCCTTTTTAGAGCGTAATGGCCGATGAAAATTCTGCATATTTTTGATCATTCGCTGCCACTGCATAGCGGTTATACCTTCCGCTCCCGCGCTATATTACAGCAACAACGTCAACTCGGCTTTGAAACCAGCCATGTGACCAGCCCGAAACATCCAACGTCAGAGCAAGGCACAGAACAAGCTGAAGGCTTTAGCTTTTACCGCACTTTGCCTTATCGCAGCTGGTTCTGGCGTTTACCGCTGCTAAAAGAGCTGGCCGTGGTACTGGCAGTGAAACAACGCCTGCTACAGCTTATCGAACAGGAAAAGCCTGACATTTTACACGCCCACTCACCGGCACTAAATGGCCTGGCAGCATTATGGGCAGCAAAAAAAACCGGTTTGCCTGTGGTATACGAAATCAGGGCATTCTGGGAGGATGCCGCTGTTGATCACGGTACCTGCAAAGAAGATGATTTACGTTATAAGCTGACACGGGCGCTGGAAAGCTATGTCGCAAAAAAGGCCGATGCCATCACCACTATTTGTCAGGGTTTGAAACAGGACTTAATACAACGCGGCATCAGCGAAGAAAAAATTACCGTTATTCCAAATGCCGTAGATCCGGCACAGTTCACGCCAATAACACATAAAAACATTGAGCTTGAACGACAGTTTCAACTGAAAAATAAACCGGTACTGGGTTTTATCGGCTCTTTCTACGCCTATGAAGGGCTGGATTTGCTGCTACGCGCCCTGCCGTTGATCCGGCAGAAAATCCCGGATGCGACACTATTACTCGTTGGCGGAGGCCCGCAGGAGAATGCTTTAAGACAACAAATCCACGAATTGGGCCTGCATGATGCCGTTATTATGCCAGGTCGGGTACCACACAATAAGGTGATGGATTACTACAGCCTGGTTGATTTGCTGGTCTATCCGCGCAAAGCCATGCGCCTGACCGAACTGGTTACGCCGTTAAAGCCGCTGGAAGCAATGGCACAGGGCATGATGTTGCTGGCTTCAGACGTAGGTGGCCATCTTGAGCTGATTGAGCATGGCAAAACCGGCTGGCTGTTTCAACGCGACAATATTGAGGATCTGGCCGAGCAGGCAGTGCGGATATTGCAGCACCGCAACAGCCATCAACAATTACTCAGTAACGCCCGGCTATATATTAATACTGAACGAAACTGGGCCGCGTCTGTAGCAAACTACCACCCGGTTTATGCGTGCCTGACAGGGAAAACGTTATGAATATTCTGACGATCAGCACGCTGTACCCTAATAACCAACAACCACGTCACGGTATTTTTGTTGAAACCCGGATGCGCAAATTCAAACAACTGTACCCTGAGCATACTGTTACGGTTATTGCACCGGTACCCTGGTTTCCTTTTTCATCTGATCGTTTTCGCCGTTACCGCCAGTACGCCGGTGTTGACCACACTGAGCAGCGCCACGATATAACTATCTACCACCCGCGCTACCTCGCTCTGCCCGGCCTTGGTATGTACACCAATCCTTTAAGCCTGTACCTGAGCATAAAAAAGCAGGTACAGGCGCTGATAAATGCCGGGCAACACTTTGATGTTATTGACGCGCACTACCTTTATCCAGACTCAGTGGCAGCAGTATGGCTGGCGCGGCAGCTTAACCTGCCATTGGTCGCGACTGCGCGTGGCAGCGATATTGCCCAACTACCAGACTATGCCCTGCCCCGGCGTTTAATCAAGAGTGCGCTAAGCCATGTCGATACCGCCATTGGTGTATGTCAGGCACTGGTTGACGATATGCAACAGCTACAACCTATGCTAAAAAAAGCAGTGACTATTCGCAACGGTGTTGATTTAGCATTATTTTATCCGGAGCCTGGGCGTGATACCCTGCGCCAGCAACTAGGCTACGAAGGTTTTAGCTTGTTATCAGTCGGCAATCTTATTGAGCTAAAAGGCCATGATAAAGTAATACAGATGCTGAGCCGGTTGGATGGAGTAACACTGAAAATTGCTGGTGAAGGCCCGCTGGAGCAGAAACTTCGGTCACTTACTGCTAAATTGGGGCTGAATGACAAAGTAAGTTTTCTCGGCTACCAATCACAACAGCAATTACGCCAGCACTACAATGCTGCCGATTGTATGATACTGGCTTCCAGCCGCGAAGGCTGGGCCAATGTGTTGCTCGAGGCCATGGCCTGTGGCTGCCCCG
The DNA here is from genome assembly GCA_964511675.1 of uncultured Rheinheimera sp. Taxonomy (GTDB): domain Bacteria; phylum Pseudomonadota; class Gammaproteobacteria; order Enterobacterales; family Alteromonadaceae; genus Alishewanella. The sequence goes on along the minus strand of CAZEGA010000017.1, from coordinate 7,833 downwards.
TAGTTGCCACACCGGCTGGTGGTACACCAGAGGTACTGGCACACCCAGATGCCGGTATTGTAAGCAGCGATTTCAGCATGGAAAGTTTGCTCAGTGCTTTACACAAGCTGCGTCAGTCATACCCGAAGCGGGAAGATGTTATCGCCTATGCCAGCACATTAAGCTGGGATCAATCGATACATCTGCTGCAGCAAACTTTTGCCAATGTTGTTGCACAATATCAGCAGAACGCAGGAAGCCATAGCCATGCTTGACAGTATTTATCTATTACTTGATATCGGCGCCTTAGTTGTCCTGTTTTACTGGGCCAGTAAGCAGGAAGAATCATAATGCGCGATTTGTTCTTACTGATCTTTTTTCTGATCACTATTTATTTCACCTTTAAGCGCCCCTTTATTGGCGTTTGCGCCTGGATCTGGATCGCGCTTACCGCACCAACCCTATGGGCTTTTGGTTTCTCCACACACCTGCGCCTGAATCTGTCTATAGTGGTTATTACCTTTCTTGCTTACTTGTTCTCTCAGAAAAATAAAAGCTTCAGACTAGGCACCCTTGGCTGGTTAGTACTGTTGTTTTGTTTCTGGACTTTTATATCCTCAATGACACATATTACTTATGACACAGCTAAAATCTGGGGTTATTTTTCTGATTTTGTTAAAGTTGTTGCTCTGTTCTTCTTTGCTGTACTTCTGCTGAGAACACGGTACCAAATAGACACTTTTATCTGGTGTATTGTGTTATCGGTTTCATCTTATGCCGGTATGGAGGCATGTAAGTTTATTTTGTCCGGCGGTGGCCACGAAATCATCGGCCGCGCAGGAGTAATACAGGATCGTAACGACTTAGCCGTGGCAATTAATATGTCTATCCCGCTAATGGTATACCTGCTTAGCACTACTAAACTAAAGCTTATCCGTTACGGGTTAATGGGATTAATAGCACTAAATATTATTGCTATTATTGGAACATACTCCCGTGGCGGCTTTGTTGGCCTCAGTATTCTTGCAATCGCTTTTTGGTGGCGTTCACACTACAAAATACCATTGGCAATCATCGCTATTTTAATGATCCCGGTACTTTATGAAAAAACCCCGGAAGACTGGCGAGACCGACAGACAACAGTTGCTACGGCAACAACAGAAGACAGCTCCTTTATTGGCCGCCTGTGGGCCTGGAAAATCTCCACCATGATAGCACTGGATAACCCAATGACCGGTGGTGGTTTTAGAGCCGTTACCGATCCAATTCTCTGGCATAGCTATGCGCCTTATACACCAGGGTTTGGCCCAATTGAAACACCGACAATACCGGAGGATCTGGAGCCTAAAGCGGCACATAATATTTATTTTCAGGTGCTGGGTGATCATGGCTTTGTTGGCCTGAGTATTTTCTTAATGATTTTAATCAGCATTTTGTGGATAAACAGAAGCAATGGCGTCAAGGCGAAAAAGCACAAACAGCTATGGTGCGAAAAACTCAGCTCCGCCATAGGGTTATCCTTGGTAGGTTTTTGTGTCACCGGTGCAAACGTCAGTCTGGCCTATTTTGATTTGTTTTATGCCCTGGCCGGCATTGTATCGGCTATCGCGATACACCAGATGTATTTGTCAACACAAGCAAACAAGGTAGCTGAAGCCGATAGCTTAAATCCAGCACCAGCCATAAAAACAAAATAAATCAGCTTGTTAAGCAATATCAAAACGGCATAAATGACCAAGGCAGCTCTAATAAGCTACCACAATTACCAACTATAACCACTGGCAGCCAAACGTTTACGCAATGTTGGCACCGGGTAATTCAGTTCATAGGCTCGTTTAGCATATGGCAATGCGGCGTCTGTATTACCAGCCTCCATCAAATACCACCCCAAAAAGTAATTTAGCTCAGCCGACTCTTGTAATAACAGCACAGGGGCGCTTTGCAATGTTGTTATAGCCTCTTGCAGCTGATTTTTTCGCTTTAAATAATAAGCGAGCGCAGTATATGCTAGAGAGTTATTCTGGTGTATTTTTAGTAAGTTTTGTAACGTAGCAAAACCAGCTTTATCGTCCCCAGCCTCAAAATAGGCTCTTGCCAGGTCAATTTGAATTTCAGGATACCAGCTATGATCCAGCCTAATATTACGAGCCGTAAACTGCATTTCACTAATGGCACCTCTCAAATTACCCTCCCGTTCTACACCTAAACTGGATTTTGCTCGCTGGAGGTAAATCACCCCTGCACAGTAATGCCAGGCACCGCCGGCATCCTCTGCAAATCGCAGCACCTCAGCGTTCTGTTGTGGAGTCAGTTTTGGATAATAACCAGAGTTGCGCCCAGCACCACTGGCAGAAAAGGCTTTTTTACAACGGTCATCCCAGGTATTAAATTCAACCTGCGACAATGTAAAGTTGAAAGCGTGGCTAACAACTGGCGAGGTTAACAATGGCACACATATATAATATTTTATCTTCATAATCACCGTCCCTGATATTGTCCTGATAAGTCTACTGTAGAACATTCTGATGTTAAAAGAGATCCTACACTGGCATTAATTTACAGCTGTCTTTAACTTTATCGCATCAGGCGTTAGAATAGAAATCCACCGTCGATTTTGCGATGGTAATTCGAGATGATTGCATGGATAGCATATCCAGCCGTGCCCGCACGGCTTTCAGATGGACATTAAGTTTACGCCTGCTGTCCCAGGTTTTCACCTGGCTTGCGTCCTTATTTGTTATCCGCCTGCTAACCCCTGCTGATTACGGCATAGTTGCTATTGCCGAAATGGTACTAATGCTGGCACTGCAGTTTGCCAGTGCCGGGCTGGGCGATGTGCTGGTACGGCAAAAACAGCTGGACGAGCACTACATCCGCAAGATCCTCTGCTTACTGATGCTGCTAAACGGCGCCCTGGCTATACTGCAACTGGGCTTTGCCGCCACTATTGCCGGTTTTTACCAGCAACCGGCAGTGGAGTATGTGCTTTATGCTACAGCCAGCGTCTTTCTGGTCATGCCCTGGATTACGGTGTCAGCCAACCTGCTGGCCAGGGAAATGAATTTTAAAAGCCGCTCCAAGATCGATTTTGCCGCCGCCCTTAGTGGCAGTGCGCTGGCCTTGCTGCTGGCCCTGACCGGCTTTGGTTTCTGGTCGCTGGTACTGTCAAATGTGGCGGTTATTTTTATCCGTGCCATAGGCTACAACCTGGCGCTGCGCCGGTTTTACCTGCCGGTAATGCAGTTTGACGGTATGCTGCCGGCATTGAAATTCGGCCTGACATTAATGGCAACCGGCATCCTGTTTACGCTGTTTATGAAAGCCGATATTCTGATAGCCGCCAAATTTGTTGATGCCGGCCAACTGGGCTATTACGCAGTGGCGATGCATCTGGCACTGATGCCAATGACCAAAGCCATGCCACTGATCAATGAAGTGGCCTATCCGTTGTATGCCGCGATTCAACATGACAAGCAAAAATATGAACAGATCTTCTGTTATATGCTGCGCATTATTACCTTATTTTGCTTTCCGCTGTTTTACGGTTTTGCCGCCACTGCCGACGAACTGGTACAACTGGTACTGGGATCGCACTGGAGCAACGCCGTACTGCCGTTACAGCTGGTATTGCTGACCATACCGCTGCGGATTATTTCCAACTTATTTACCCCGCTGATGAAAGCGCTGGGTTTCCCGTCTACCGGCCTTATCCATGTCAGCTTTTCGCTGCTGCTTACTGCCATCGCCATTTATTTCGCCGCCGGTTATGGTATTACTGCCATTGCCGCGTCATGGCTTGTCACAACACCGCTGTTTTTCTTATTTGCGCTGTACTTATGTACCTCGCGCTCCGGTATCAGCAGCCTGGCTATTCTGACAGCCGTATTGCCCCCGCTGCTGCTATCGTCAGTTATGCTGGGGCTGCTGTATGGCCTGAAACAGCTGGTGCTGGCAGACCTGTCTATGCTGGCACGGTTGCTACTGATGATACCGGCCGGTGCAGTATTTTATGTGCTGGCTCTGAGGGTATGTTTTAAAGCACGATTCAACGAGGCCCTGAAATTCAGGCTCTGATACAAGGACGGTATTTTGCAGCTCTACTATTTTAAAGACAAAGAAGGCAATTTTGGTGACGACCTGAACCCGTGGCTATGGCAGCAGCTATTCCCCGGCTTCTTCAACGATACCGACGCAGAACTGTTTGTCGGCGTCGGCACCTTGCTGAATCACCGTATTCCGCCGGCACCGGCTGTTACTGTGTTTGGCTCCGGCCACGGTTATGGCCGGTTACCGGCCAGTACCGCAAACTGGACCTTTTACTGCGTGCGCGGCCCGTTAACAGCGCAAGCGCTGGGGCTGCCTGCCGATTTGGCCATTACCGATCCGGCGTCACTGGCGGCACAGCTCTATACTCCCCCGGTACAAAAGCAATACCAAGCCAGTTTTATGCCGCATTGCGAAAGCGCCAGGCTGGGTGACTGGGCCAGCGTATGCCAACAGGCCGGTATCCACTTTCTTGATCCGAGAAAACCCTTCCTGCAGGTATTTGACGGTATCAGGCAGTCTGAAATACTGCTGACAGAAGCCATGCACGGCGCCATACTGGCCGACTCGTTCCGCGTACCCTGGGTGCCGGTTAAGGCTTACCCGCATATTTCAGAATACAAATGGCAGGACTGGCTGCAGTCAGTGCAGGTAAAGGCTGAGTTCTCGGCCATTCCACCTATCTGGTGTGGTGACCAGTCAGCTGATAAAACAGTAAGATTAAAAAACATACTGAAGCGGACCATGTTAAATACCCCGTTATGGCGCTCACACTGGGGCGAACCGCCACCGAAGCAGTCCCCTGCCCGGCATATTGATCTGGTGGCTGCCCGCCTGGCCGAAATTGTGAATACTGCAGCGCCACAGCTGAGCAGCACTGAGATGTTTAATAACAACACTGCCAGGTTGCAACAAAAAGTACAGCAGTTTAAACAGGACTTTGGTATCTGATATGCACAGCCCTTTAGTCAGTGTCGTGATCCCTTGCTATAACAATGCCGAACATCTGGTGGCAGCGGTTGACAGTGTACTGGCGCAGGATTACCCCAATATCGAAGTTATCGTGGTAGACGATGGTTCAACCGATAACAGTGTTGATGTACTTAAACAATTCGGTGCCAGAATTACCTTACTGCAACAGGCTAACCAGGGGCCGGCAGCAGCCAGAAATACCGGTATGCTGGCAGCAACAGGGCAGTATATCGCTTTTAATGACAGCGACGATTTATGGTTGCCGGGCAAATTAACCGCGCAGGTAAACTACCTGCAGCAACACCCGGATATCGGTTTATGCTACTGCGGCTGGGCAGTATGGAACGGACAAACGCCACTGGAGCAGCTTAAAGCACAATATCAGCCCGTTAGCAGCAGTGCGGCGGAAGATGCCTATTACAGCGGCTGGCTGTACCTTAAACTGTTAAAGGACTCTGTTATTCACACGATCACAGCAGTGATCCAGCGCGAAGTGTTAGATACAGTGGGCATGTTTAATACTGAGTATCGTATTGGCGAAGACCATGATTTCTGGCTGCGGATATCGCAACAGTACCGGATGGCCAAACTGGCGCAGGTTTATGCGGTTTACCGCGACAATCCGGTTAGTACAACCAAAAAGGTCCATGCGAAAAACTTCAGCCTGCTGGTACTGGAGTCAGCTATTGCCCGTTATGGTCTGCATTGTCCGTCGGGTGCTCAGGCCCCACAGGCACTGGTAAACACCTATCTTGGTGCCCGCCATTTTACCTATGGCTATAATGCCATGCTGCAGGGACACCGGGACAAAGCCCTAGTATCGTTTAAAGGCTGTATCCATTACCGTTATAAGTTAGCCAAGGCTATCGCCTTTACACTAATCTGTGCAATGCCACCGACTTACTATTTGTTTTTAAAGCTAAAAAAGGTGAGAACGGCTAAGCTGTTAAATGCAACATAAACGGGTATTTCCAAAAGATAAGGACTAACAACAATGTGGTGTCATAATGGAGTTCGCACCGTTAAAGAAACTCAGAACAGTAGTGCCGGAACATTAGCCTACAGCCTGATATTGAGCAAAGATACCGGCACAATTAAGCGCATACAGTTCTTTTGCCGACAAAAACCTGAACTTGCAGAAGATGATCATACCCTGGTTTGTATTTCTGGCCGTTTGCGGCCATATAACCAGGACTACTTGCCAGATAATACTGCACAGTGGTTTTTAAATCTGTATCAAAAAGAACCTGTAGATTTCTGCAAACACATGGCCGGTTTCTTTTTGCTGATTATCGTTAATAAACAAGATGGCGCCGTTCGTATCATTAACGATCATGCCGGCAGTATTCCCTGTTATATTGACCAAAGCAACGATCAATGTCTGCACATCAGCGACACCCTGGCTAAGAGCAGTGACAAAGGAATCTCTGTACAAGCACTTTTTAACTATATGTTTTTTCACTGTATACCATCGCCACAGACAATATATCAGCACCAGACCAAGCTACCTCCAGGAGTTATTGCTACTTGGCGGATAGCTGGCAATCTGTCACTGCAAAATTATTATCAGCCAGATTTTACTGAATCCACCGCCAGCCCTGAACAACTGATGACACAGTGCCGCGAATTAATATCCGAAGCCGTACGGCGCAATATCGGCGATAACTGCGCGGCGTTTTTAAGTGGTGGTCTGGACAGTTCAACTGTCGCAGGCATGCTAGCCAGACACAGCAACACTGCCAAAACCTACTCAATTGGCTTTGATGCCAAAGGTTATGACGAAACCGAATATGCGCTGATTACGGCAAAGCACTTTGCTACGCAGCACAAAGTGCATTACCTGCAGCCCGAGGAAATAGAACAGCATTTTACTACGGTAGCCGGCTATTTTAATGAGCCCTTTGGTAACTCTTCGGCCATGGCCGCCTATATCTGTGCCAAAGTTGCCGCAGACGATGGTATTAAAGTGCTGTTAGCCGGTGATGGCGGCGACGAAATTTTTGCCGGCAATGAGCGCTATGTTAAACAAAAAGTGTTCGAGCGCTACAGCGCCCTGCCCGGCTCGGTACGTTCGCTGTTGCACCTTGGACTGGATAACAGACTGGCGGATAAACTACCACTAATAAAAAAAGCCAGCAGCTATCTGCGCCAGGCGAAAATACCGTTGCCTGACAGGCTGGACAGTTATAACTTTCTTAACCGGTTTGATTCAAATCAGATGTTCACCCCAGCCTTACTGCAACAGGTTGACACTGCTTTGCCGGCTCAACAAAAACGCCAGCGCTATAACGCCTGCAGTTCTGACGGTGTGGTCGATAAAATGATGTACCTGGACTGGAAGTTTACACTGGCTGATAACGATTTTGTTAAAGTAAGCCAGATGTGTCAGTTGGCTGGTGTTGAAGTACGTTTTCCGCTGTTTGAAAAAGAGCTGGTCGACTTTAGCTGTACTATACCTGCGTCACTTAAAGTACCGGGGCAGAAACTACGCGACTTTTACAAAAACAGCTTTCGTGGTTTTCTACCGGATCAAACCTTGAGTAAGAGCAAACACGGTTTTGGCCTGCCATTTGGAGTCTGGATGAAACAACGTCCAGCACTGAATGCAATTGCGCTGCACGCCTTGGCAGTGTTTAAACAACGCAATATTCTGTGCAACGACTTTATCGATCAGGCAATCACAATATTCCAGAGCGGCCATGCAAATTATTACGGCGAGCTGGTCTGGATTATTGTAGTGCTGGAATTATGGCTGCAACAACACGGGGAACATTATGCTGCATAAGTTGCTGCAACTCGCCGGGGGTATATTAGGCCGTGGCAAGCTAAGCATATTAA
>CAZEGA010000016.1:22979-25683 GCA_964511675.1 uncultured Rheinheimera sp. | reverse complement strand
GAACATCTAAGTTTGACAGTTAGAACTATGGTTGCAACAGCAACCAGACACTGAGCACTAATATGGGGAGTATTAACCGGATTTCAAGCAGGGGTTTTGTGGTTAAAATGCCTTACGGCCACTAAAGGCATGTGACAGGGTGGTGCCATCGACAAATTCCAGTTCCCCCCCCACCGGAATACCCTGGGCAATACGTGATACGCTGACCTGATGTTTGTGACACAGCTCTGCAATATAAAATGCGGTGGCATCACCTTCAACGGTAGGGTTGGTGGCCAGGATCAGCTCTTTAATCGTGCCGCTGTGTAATTGCCGGCTAAGCTGATCCAGAGCGAGATCATCCGGGCCTATGCCATCCAGTGGCGACAAGTAGCCCTGCAGCACAAAGTAACAGCCATTAAACTGGCCCGTTTGCTCTATTGCCAGCTGGTCAGCTGCCGAGCCAACCACACACAGCAAACCGGCCGTTGAACGCCGCGGATCACTGCAAATACGACATAAAGCGGTTTCACAAAAGGTACGGCACTGCTGGCAATGGCCTACCCGGGTCATGGCTGCACTCAATGCTGCGCCCAGCTGCAAACCGCCTTCACGGTTACGCTCCAGCAGCGCAAACGCCATACGCTGCGCCGATTTTGGCCCAACACCGGGTAAAATGCGCAGCGCATCAATCAGCTGCTGCAGCAATGGCGTATGGTTGTGCATCAGAACGGTAGCTTCATGCCCGGCGGTAACTGCAGGCCGCCGGTCACAGCGGCCATTCTTTCCTTACTGGTTTCGTCAACCCGGCGCACCGCATCATTCATTGCCGCGGCAATCAGATCTTCCAGCATATCTTTGTCATCCTGCATCAGGCTGTCGTCAATGCTGACGCGGCGCACATTGTGGTTGCCCAGCATCGTCACTTTCACCAGCCCGGCACCGGATTCGCCGGTTACTTCCATAGCGGCAATTTCGGCCTGCATTTTCTGCATTTTGTCCTGCATGGCCTGCGCCTGCTTCATGATATTGCCCATACCGCCTTTAAACATAATATTCTCTCTGTAAATTTAATCTGCCCTGCCCATGCCACGGCATGAACCTTTTACCGGCGACAAGATAATAACTTCGCCGCCAAATTACAAGTTGTACTCAGTTAACCTTGAGCGTTGCAGGCAACAGCTCGGCATGGAACAGTTGCTGTAATTGCAGCACCTTTTCATCCTGCTGCAGCAACCGGCTGACATAGCCCTGGCGCTCCTGCACAATGTTCTGCTGGATTGACAACGGGCTTTGTGCCACGTCATGCTGATACGAGATATCAATCGTCAATGGCTGATTAAAGCTGTGCTCCAATACCTGCTGCAACTGGGTACGAAAAGCCGGGTTATCCAGATGCTGCTGGCTTTGTGCCACCACTAAACTGAGGTTATTGCCATCCAGCTGCATGGCGGCATTAAGCAAAAACAGCCGGCTTAAGCCCCCGGTATCCAGCGTTTCTACTCTGGCGGCCCAGGCATCTACCTGGGCGGCAAAGCGCACCGAAAAATTCTGCTCGTTAATACTGCCGTCGAACTGCGCCAGTTCAGTTGCGGGTGCCTGCCCAGAGCCCTGCAGCCCTTGCTGCGGCTCTTGCTGCACCTCCTGCTCATATTGTTGCCACAGGGCATCTGCTGCAACAGCATCATACTGCGGCATGGCATCATCGGGTTCTTCCGCATCATAGCGGTAAGGCGCTTGCTGCTCTGCCTGTGCGGGTGCGGCCTCAGCTGCGGCTACGGCATACTCTGGTGCTGTGTGCTTTGACATTAAGCTATTTGCTGGCGGGCTTATCTGCCCACGATCTGGTTCGGCTACTGCTGCCGGCGCCTGCTGGCGCTCAGGCTTTTTTGGCTCCGGTGCCGCAGTCACCTGCACCCCACGGCGCGCCATAATGCGCGCCGTAACAGCATCAATACCGCCGGCACTGTGGCCGGCCGCTGCTGTTTCAGTTTGAGCTGGTGCGGTAACCGCTATTTCAGCAGTTGTGGCCACTGCCGGGCCGGGCGCAGGTATTGGTGCAACATCCTGCGGCCATGGCACAGGCACAGATGCTGCAGGTTTTACCGCAACCATGTCCACAGCAGCAGGTACTGGTGGCGCAGCAAGGTTTTGCCTTACTTCAGGTACAAAGACCATAGCCCGTAACAGCGCCATCTGCAGCCCGGTTAACGGATCGGGAGCATAAGGCAGCTCTTTTTTACCGCTGATCAGCAACTGGTAATACAGCTGGACCTGGGCTGGCGCCAATGTATCGGCCAGTTGCTGCACTACAGGCTGTTGCTCAGAAAACGCGGCCGCAGCGGGGCTGAACTGTGTCAGGGCAACCAGATGCAGTATCGTCAGCATATCATCCAGCACCTGGCTGAAATTGCTTTGTTGCTGCACCAGTGCCGCCAGTTGTGTCTGCAGCTGCGTGATATCCTGCGCCAGGATCGCCAGCAACAACTGCTCTGCCCAGCTTTGCTCCAGCAGACCCAGCATGGCACGTACTGACTCCACACTGATATCGGCATTACTTTGTGCAATCGCCTGGTCGGTCAGGCTTAACGAGTCGCGTAAACTGCCTTTGGCTGCCCGCGCCAGCATAGTTAAAGCCGGCGGGGCAAACGGCACCTGCTCCTCGGTTAAGACATAAGACAGGTGCTGTTCAATCTGCTGCGGGCTTAACGCCAGCAAATTAAAC
>CAZEGA010000016.1:8735-22969 GCA_964511675.1 uncultured Rheinheimera sp. | reverse complement strand
GGCAGCGGGATAACACCGTAACCGGCAGTTTTTGCGGATCGGTAGTTGCCAGCAAAAACTTCACATGCGGCGGCGGTTCTTCCAGTGTTTTCAGCAAGGCATTAAAGCTGTGCCGGGACAACATATGCACTTCGTCAATCAGGTACACCTTAAAGCGGCCCCGGCTGGGAGCATATTGCACGTTATCCAGCAGGTCGCGGGTGTCTTCCACCTTGGTACGCGACGCTGCGTCAATTTCCAGCAGATCAACAAAGTTACCGGCATCAATTTCCAGGCAGGCAGAACACTGGCCGCAAGGTGTGGCGGTAATACCCTGTTCACAGTTTAAGCTTTTGGCAAAAATGCGCGCTATGGTGGTTTTACCGACACCACGGGTGCCGGTAAACAGATACGCATGGTGCAACCGGTTATTGGTTAATGCATTGCCAAGGGCGTTCTTTACATGCTCCTGCCCGACCAACTGGGCAAAATGCTGTGGACGCCATTTGCGGGCTAATACCTGATAACTCATAACGGCTGCGATGTCTTGGTTGTTTTAGTCTGTCACAGACTAAACTTATTCGCCGCTATACTCAACCAGACTCAGGATATTTAATCCGGCCTGCTGCAGCCGGCTAACACCGCCCAGTTGCGGCAAGGCAATCACAAAAGCAGCGTCTTCCACCACGCCACCCAGCTGCCGTACCAGTTTCACTGTTGCATCTATGGTGCCGCCGGTGGCCAGCAGATCATCCACTAACAGGACTTTGTCACCTGCTGCTATGGCATCACGATGAATTTCCAGCGTATCTGCACCGTATTCCAGCTGGTAACTCTGGGCAATACGCTCACGTGGCAGCTTGCCGGGCTTGCGCACCGGCACAAAAGGCAGGCCCAGCGCATACGCCAGCGGAGCGCCGAAGATAAAACCGCGCGACTCAGTACCGACAATTTTACTGATATCTTTATCTGCATACGCCTGGCAAAAGGCATCGATCACTTTTTTAAAAGCCGGGCCATCCTGCATCAGGCTGGTGACGTCACGAAACACTATGCCAGGCTTCGGGTAATCTGCCACAGCTTTAATAACCTGTTTTAATTCAGCTGCTAAGGTCAGTTTGTCCATCATAGTAAACCTTCTTGTAAGCATCCCTGAGCGGGACAAAAAAGCCGCCATCAGGCGGCCTTCAAATCTGTTAGGGCATTATGCCAGGATCTGGAACCAACGCACTATGGGTGCCAGACACAGTAAGGCAACAAATACTGCCACCAGCGCAAGAAACTGCCACAGGTTAAACGACTCTTTAAACTTTTCGCCTGCCATTGCACAACTCTCGTAACCAGCCAATTTAAGGGTAGCTATGGTAATGAATTTTACCCGGCTTGAAAAGACACCAGCACGCCTTTTAGCGCAAACTGCTGCAGAATATCGCCGGCGCCGCTGACTAACTGGCGCTGGGTAAATTGCGGAGCCAAAAGCTCAAGCGCCTGTACCAGTTCGTTCTGCGTCATACCCGGACACTGGTGTAATTGCTGCAACAAAGCTGCAGTTAACGGGCTTATCAGCACAAATTTCACCTCATCCTCAGCATTACGGTATAGCAGATAACACTGTACTGCTCCCTTTTCTGCCGGCTGGTAGTCCACACTGATCTGATGCACCGCATAGGGGTATGCCAGCACCATGGCCAGTTCAGACAGCGCCAGCCGGGACTTGGCAATATTCCCGCTGGCCAGTGCTGTTTCGGCACAGGTAAGTTTTTTCGTCGCCAGATACAGTTCAGCCCATTCATAATGCGCCAGCTCAGGCAGAAACACCGGGTCTTGCGCAGTAAGCTGATAATCCTGCTGCACAAACTGCAGAAAATGCTCCGCAATATGCAAAAAATACGGGCTGCTGCACTGATAACGGATAAAAAACTGCCGCACCAGCGCCTGCCAGGCCGATGGCGTATACAGCGACTTCAGCACAGGAAAAGCGCTGGCCACAAAGCCCTGGATATTATTAAAAAACAGCTCACGATACACCGCCATCCGGCTGTCCGGCACACCGGCGGGCCCGGGCTGATGCTGCGGATCTTTTATATGCGCAATAAACTGGCGCTGAATCAGGTGAAATTGCATCACTCAGGCCCGCCGCACGGCAGGCTGCGTTGCAGCATGTTGTAGTTGTTTAATATGCAACAGTTCATCACACAGCACGTTCAGCTCCGGGATATTAAAATCCCGCTCCAGCAAGGTTGGTTTTACGCCATGTAACGCATAAGCCTGCGCCAGTAACTGCCACACAGGATCAATTACCGCAGCACCGTGGGTATCGATCAGTAAATCATCAGCCTCTTTGAAATGGCCGGCTATATGGTAATACGCTATACGAGCCGTCGGCATAGCACGCAGGAAATCCAGCGCGTTATAGCCATGATTGACCGAGTTAACATAAATATTGTTTACATCCAGCAGCAGCTGGCAATCGGCTTCCTGCAGTACGGCGCAGGTAAAATCCAGCTCGGTCATCTGCTGGCCAGGGGCGGCATAGTAAGATACATTTTCCAGGATTAATGGTTGCTCCAGAATATCCTGTACCTGCCGCACACGCTTGGCCACGTAGCTGACGGCTTCCTCAGTAAAAGGAATCGGCATCAGATCATACAAATGGCCGTTCCCTGAGCAATAGCTTAAATGTTCGCTATATAAGCGGATATTGTGCTCGCGTAAAAACTGTTTTAGCTGGCGGATAAATACCAGGTCCAGTGGCTCAGGGCTGCCAATTGACAAAGACAAACCATGGCAGATAAAACGATGCTGCTCGGTAAGCTGACGAAACTGCTTTTGCAATTTGCCGCCAAACGGCAGCCAGTTTTCCGGCGCTACTTCAAAGAAATCTATCTGTGCCGGTTTGGCACTGAGGAGGGTATCCAGCATTTCCCGGCGCAGGCCAAGGCCAGAGCCCAATATCGCAGTCATCTATCCTCCACAGGCAAGGGCCCGCTATAGCAGGCCCGGCACGGTTCTATCAGATACTACCGCATTTGCCTTCACCGCACTTGCCCTCTCCGCATTTAGCTTCTTTGGCTTTGTCTTGCGCCTCTTTGGCTTTATCCGTCATTTTTTCTTTGGCTTTATCACCACCACACTTGCCTTCGCCACATTTACCTTCGCCGCACTTAGCCTCTTTGGCTTTATCCTGCAGCTGAGTGGCCTTGTCTTTCAGCTTGTCTTCGCCGTCTTTAGCCTGTTTCAGCTTCTGTTTGGCTTTGTCCTCACCACACTTGCCTTCGCCGCATTTACCTTCAGCGGCTACCATCTCGTAGCCTGACGCCAGCTCCTGCGCGGTAAAAGGATTGGCATCAGCAGTAGTGGCAACGGTAGCAAGTGCACCTAAAACCAAAGTACCGACCGCCATAGCGATATTCGATTGTGTCATTGTTTTCATGTTTGCACCTGTTGTTGAGTAACGTCATCCACCAGACCGGTATAGTGAATGACTACCTTCAAAAAAGGTATTTTGCCTTACGTTACAGCAAAACCGGCCGGCACAGTTAAAACATATACTTGAGCACCTGCCACCAATAACACTTTTATCTCTGACAAATGCTCTGCAACGTGGTTAGTTTGCCTTTTTACCAATATGCTGGTCAAAAAAGCTCAGCATCTTTTCATACAAAGCCACCCGATGCTCTATTTTATAAAAGCCGTGGCCATCTTCTTTCACCATCCACTCATATTTTTTACCAGCGGCATCCAATGCTTTGCGCAGGTTATTGGCATGAATTATCGGCACCCGCACGTCTTTTGAGCCATGCACAATAAACAGTTCGGCTTTTATTTTATCTACATGGTGCACCGGTGAAATACTGCGCATATATTCATCTCCGGTACCAACATGAGATGAGATAAACTGGCCAATATTACGACTGCGGCTGGCGTCTGAGCCATCACCATCAAAGAATAATGGCATATCGTATACTCCGACATAGCCAACACTGCACTTATACAAGTCTGGCTCTTTAATAACGCCCCACAGCGCAGCATAGCCACCATAGCTGCCACCGTAGATGCAAATCCGCTCCGGATCAGCAATGCCCTGCTCTATGGCCCACAGCGTGCCATCGGTAACGTCATCCTGCATGGCTTTACCCCATTGCAGCCGGCCGGCACGCTGGAAATCATCACCATAACCACCAGAACCACGGAAGTTAATATGCAACGTCGCATAGCCATGATTGGCGAAAAACTGTGCTTCCGGATTAAATCCCCAGCTGTCATAAGGGCCGAACGGACCACCATGCACATTCACAATCAAGGCGGCATTCTTATCCACATTGGCCGGCATGGTGAGCAAACCACGAATGACTTTACCATCACGGGCAGTAAATTTAACTTCCTGCATAGTAACTAAAGCTTCTGCCGGTAGTTTATCCAGACTTGAGGCCAGATAGCGTGCCTGACCTTTAACCGTATCAAATAAATAAAAATCACCAGGATTACGGTCACCCGCAACCCTGAACAGGGCGGTGTGCCCCTTACGATCAAACGAGGTAATGTTTACGGACTGGCCGGGAAAAGCGGCTTTTAAACCAGCCAGTAATAGCGCATCTTTATGCTCGGTATTAATAAATTCATATTCATTAATACCTGTTGCATAGTTAACGGCTAACACATCGCCCTGATGGCTATAGAAAGCACCGCCAACATCAGAATATTCATGTCTGCTAAGCAATGTAATTTCAGCAGTATTAAAGTCATAAACAAAAACACCGCTTACATCATTAGTTTCCATATCATGGTTAGATGAAAAATAGGCTTTAGTATTATCTGCCGAAAAACCCAGAGGATAAATATTGGGGTTTGCCCGCTTAGAGGGTAATGCCAGTTGTTGCCAGTCGTTGCCTTTTTTATAGTGCACCACCGCACGGTTTTCATCAAAGGTTTTGCCTTCAATAACTTCAATACCTATGCGAACTGCGCCGCTATTATCAGCGATTAAAGCACCGACCACACCACTGGGTTGGTCATCAAGGTAACGCTCTCTGCTACGATTAATATCCAGAGTAAAAGCTTTCCAGCCATTTTGTTCTGCCCAGTGTCGTTTAGCAATTAAAATCCGATCCGGTTGATCTGGCAGTAAATGCACTATCCGATACGCAGCCACTTCGGTTTTAAAGATCAGACTACGCCGGCTACCATCAATATTGGCAGCATAAAGATCGACGCGTACACCATTCATATTGACCAGATTACCCGTTATCTCGCCAACCTCCATCAAAACCCGGCTATTATTTGGCCAGTGAAAGTCAAGCACATGCATATTTTCACCAAAAGCAAAACTGCTGAGAATCTGCATTTTTTGTACATCCATCACCGCCAGCCGAACTTCAGTTTCATGTTCATAATTAAAAGCAACATGCTTGCCATCCGGCGAGATTTTCATATTCTTGAATTTTGCATGCTGAAAAAACTGACTGACATCCACCTGTGTATTAGCCGCAAGCAGCGGCGATACAAAGATTAATAAAACAAGCAGATACTTACTCACGATAAAATCCTTACATTTTAACTTTCAGTTCCGGTCATCAATGTAAGATAACCACTATCTATAATTAAGGCTACAAAGCTTTGTTCGGGCATATTGCCTCAAATGTCTGCAATTCCCCAGCTTAGTTTTTCCTGGTTTAATAAACAGTACTGCAAACCCGGAAATAAGATTGTCAAACCAGTATCGTTCCTTGCCATTAAATTGAGCTTTTAAACCGGAAGTTACTGATAATCATTTATTATCTTTGAGATATTACGCACTTTCATTTGCATGACTGCCGCTATCCGGCAAGGCAGTCAGCTTAGCAAGTTACAGTATAGGACATTGTATAAAATTGCCTCATCAGAGGCCAAACTTAGCCAACCGGACCGGTGCGGGTATTTCTCATGCGGCGATCAAGCTCATTCTGAGCATCCTCCTTGTCTTTCTCAACTTGTTGTATCGTTCTGCAACTGCGTTTACCTATATTGCTCCCTATCTTCTTTTCTGTTCTGCAGACATGCGTTACTTCATCGTTTTCATCTGTAACACTGAAACTATCAGGCAGCTTAGTTTCCTTTGATGTAGGTTCCAACGCAGATGTCGGTTCCGACGTAGATGTCGGTTCCGACGTAGATGCACAAGCACTTAATACGGCCACAAATGCCGCAAAACTTACCGTTTTTAATATACTCATCAATAGCCCTCCTGCGAGCATCATATTTTATGTTAATTAATAAGATATAAAATTATCAAAATTTACACAAGCACATCTGCAAAACCATACAATGATAATAAATTATATTTATTACAAAATAACATAAATAGCAGTGATTGTGTTAACTTATTTTTCGGTTTTAAGAACCAGACCAAAAATATTACCTGATACTTTAAACTCAGATACTTCGGCGTTTTTCCAACAAGTGGCAGCGGTTAAAGAGTCAGCGAATACCTTTAGTTCACTGAATGACATTGCGGCATTCAACTGATCTTCCAAACGAGCTTTGTACGCTAACATTGATTTGATAGTATATTGAAATTTGTACAGATTTCCTGCTCTAAGCTCACGGAAATAAGGCACAACCCGGGACAACAGATCATTAAGCCAGGCATTATCAGTGCCCACCTCTGTCACCATTTTTTTTACACATTCTAATAATACTGTGTTCATTCTGAGATAGTGCTGATCTTTAAGGATATCTACCTGTGTTGAAACCAAGCGTTCGACATACTCCAACAATTGGAATGCAATACTAACAAACTCAGAAGACTCCAGAGCGTACCTGAACATTTTTAAGCCTTCACTACTATCCTTAACAAGGGCCGACGAACTATGATGCATAATAGCAACCAGCCGCCCTGCTGGTTTTAATACCCTGGCACACTGATTAAGCGCAGAGTTCAAATCAGAATATTCTAAAGCAAACTGACTGATAACAAGGTCAATGGAGCTATCAGGAAATGGTAATTGCTCTACATAACAATTGGGATAGAAAGTTATCTTTTCCAGTACCGACCGCACCGTACTATCATTTTGAAAAGACTTAACTGGATCAATGTCCGCTGCATCAATAGCCAGTACATTGAACAATTTATTGTGGCTGAGTGAATATTGTTGCGCAATATGCGCCAATCCGCCATTGCCAGTGCCTATATCAAGAACAGATGCAGCTGAAGAGCACTGTGATAACACCTCTAACCAAAAATCGCTGATCTCGCCGGTGTATCCTTTTGCAACATCCCCTGCAGCAAAACTATTGAGCGCGGAGACATTTTTCCAGTAATCGGTCCAGTGTTGCATGTTCAATTCTACTTGTTAACAAAATAAAAAAGCGGGGTTTCCCCCGCTATTATCATTTCAGAATATCAGTGCTTAGAATGTCTGAGTGTAGCGTGCATAAGTTACACGACCATATGCATCATACAGATCGTAGTTATAGTCACGACCGCTCAGCGTAATATCTACGCGCTCTGGTAACTTCTCAAATGCGTTCTGAAGACCTACAGTAATACGGCCGTTCCAAGGTGTGTGGTAGCTAACCTGGAAGTCATGTGTTACGTAAGTTCCATAATGACCATTTCTTGGCTTGCCCTGGTTAGCCGCACCACCAGCACATACGCGTAATCCAGCAGCGTTAACAATTTCCTGGTTATTCGGATAACAACGAGCCTGATCACCGATTACGTTCATTACCCAGCCAACACTGAAATCAGAAACGTTATACACGTTTTCTAAATTCACACGGTACTTCGGCTGACCTGGATCACCAATCAGGTTACGACCACCGTCCATCTTGTACTCGTTGGTGTAAGAGGTAGTCAGGTTAGTACGTAAGCTACCAAACTCACCGAAGTTAAAGTTAGTAACTACGTTTAAGTCAATACCACTGGTATTCACTGTACCCTGGTTAGCAAAGCCGGCAATAATCTGTCTCACATCACCTGCTGGGCCTAAGTCAACAGACAGACCTGCTGGTAACGGAAGGCCTTGAGCTAAATACTGTAGTAAAGTTGAAGGGCCAATTTGTGCAATACGGTCTTCAATTTTAATATCCCAGTAATCAACGGCAAAGTTCAGCCAGTCGGTTGGCTGATAAGCCACACCTAATGAAGCTTGTTCAGACTGCTCAGATGATAAATCCGGGTTTGCAACGTAGAATGTGTCAACCTGGATCTGACACTGAGTCGCGCTTTGTGAACCACGAACATCACATGTTGGCTGGTGGTTTACTGTTACGGCAGAGAAAGAATCTTTCTGCGTCAGAATATCCAGGCTAGGAGCCCGGAAACCATGGCCATAAGAACCACGGAATACCAGACCACTCAAGGCTTCCCAACGGAATGATGCTTTTGGCGAGAAATCACTACCATAATCTGAGTAATCATCGTAACGGCCAGCAAAGTTCAGTTCGAACGTATCAGTGACCGGTACTAATACTTCAGCAAACAGTGAGCGAGCATCACGGGCACCACCAGCTGAGTTACCAGCAGAACCACCGATCTGACCACCTTCTGACAGCGAGTCATACTGGTCTACATAATCTTCTTTGCGATATTCAAAGCCAACAAAGGCCTGAATCATACCTGCACCCAGTTCGAACACATCGAATGACGCATTACCATATACTTCATCCTGGTCAAAGCGGCTGATACGAGAAATCGTCGCTTTCATACCATTCAGAACGTCATCTGGGTTTGAACTCGGGAATTGTAAGTCATAACCGTAACGGCAGCTTTCGTCGAAAGTGCCATTAGAGCAGTAACCTGGGTTAAAATTGCTGATGAAGTCTCCAGCAATCGCGCGAACAACATAGTTATACCCGATGTCGTAAGTTTTGTTTCTGTTACGGCGAACACCTACTTCAACATCAACATCACCAATTGTGCCACTGAAGCCAACCAGTAAATCGCTGTTATTGTTAGTTACATAACCATCGCGATTACCCAGGGCCGCATAACGGTGGTAACCATCAACCCATTGATTGCCAAAACGGCCATGAACTGCCGGATCATAAGCAACTGAATTAGGGTTATTTGCATCATAGAACCATGCATTAGGGTTAGTTGGGTTATTGTAACTGTCAGGAGCAATTTCTACCCAGTCCGGAGCAGGAGCATAACGACCAAAAGATTCGGTTTTAGCAACGCTGGCACTTGTGAAAACTCTCCAGTCGTCGTTAATCTGATGTTCAGCTTTAACGAAAATAGATTCGTTGTCAGAAGATGCTTCGTTTGCGTTTGTCGCGTTGAAGTTATACTGACAGATAGCGGTAGTGCCACCTACCCGAGGATCAGCTGCAGCTGTCACATCGCGGGTACCAGGTACAAAGTTAGGCTCGCTACAACCACCTGGAATAGCTTCCATAGGGCCATAGAGTGACCAAGGTGTCCAGTTATTACCATAAGCTGAACTGCCAGGTTGGGTCCATGGGAAGTCACGCTCAAAAATAATTCCGCGCTTGTTCCATGATACACCGCCTAACAGGCTGGTTTTACTGCTAGCAGAACCAAACAGTACAGAACCAAAGTCACGATCACCACCCTCGGAAGGAGTGTTTACTTTACCTGCACCAATAGTCAGTTCAGCGCCGTTATAATCTCTACGCGTAATAATGTTTACTACACCACCGATAGCATCAGAACCATATACCGCTGAAGCACCATCGGTCAGCATCTCAATACGCTCAACTGCACCAATAGGAATAGTGTTTAAATCTTGTGAGCTACCCGTTGACGGTGATTTTGGCAAACGACGGCCATCAATCAGAATTAACGTACGGCTGGCGCCTAAACCACGCATGTCTAATTGAGACACACCTTGAGCTGAACTACCAGACTGAGGACGGAAAGAGCCAGCGCTGTTGAAAGTAGTACCACGTAAAAGCTCGGCTACAGAAATCTCACCTGACAATTCAATTTGAGCCCGATCAATTACAGTTATCGGCATTGCGCCTTCTAAATCCGTACGCTTAATGCGCGAACCTGTAACTTCGATACGCTCAACCTTTTTCGCTTCTTCGTCTTCTTCTGCAGCTACAGCAACACTTGCTGTCAATGCAGTTGCAGAAGCAGCACCGAAGATGATAGCTAAGCGCACAGCTTTGCTTAATTTATTATTCGTATACATGTATTTCTCCCTGGACCACTATTTTTAGTGATTCTATTTTTAACAGTTACCAACCTTTTACGGCGCTTGGCACTCCGATTGTCTCGGATATCCTCCGATTTGTCGCCTACTGATAATAAACGCAATTTTTCAGCAGGGTCAACAGCTTTTACGGAACAATTTTTAATTTACATTGTCTCGATCAGCACCAGGCATACCAGTGCCCCATAAAGCATAATAACGGCCTGCCGTCAACTTCTGACAGCATTAAATATAAACCAATATAGTCAACTACTTAAATCGAAACAGCCCGCTGCCAGTTTTACACTAAGGCCTTATACCAGCGGTATACCTGGCCACTGTCGTAAAGTTTTAATTACAAATAACCAAATACCTCTACTACTTAAATCTCTAAGTACAAGAACTAATGCTTTTGGGCTAATTGAGAAAACTCTTGCTTTGCCAGCCTGCGTCATTGCGTATACAATCTGATAACTGTATATAAATACATATCAACTATGCTAAGCGACCAGTTAAAAAACCAGATCAAGGCGGTTCATGCCCGGATAAAGACCGCTCTGCCGCACTATCAGCCCCGCGCCGGCCAGAACCAGCTGGTGGCCGAAATAGCAAAAATTATTGCTGGCAGTTACCACCGGCATGAACGCATCGGCCTGGTTGAAGCCGGCACCGGTACAGGTAAATCGCTGGCGTATATGCTGGCAGCTATTCCCTATGCGCTGGCGCAAAAGAAAAAGCTGGTGATTGCTACCGCGACAGTGGCCCTGCAGGAGCAACTGGTTAATAAAGATCTGCCGTTTTTTCAGCGTCACAGTGAGTTGCCGTTTGACTTTAGCCTGGTTAAAGGCCGCCAGCGTTATGCCTGTATCGAACGGCTGCGCCAGCAGCAAAAGCATCCGGAGTTGTTTGCCACTGCCGCTGATGCGATGTTTGACTGGCAACAACTGCTGGATAGCTGGCAGCAACGCCAGTGGCTGGGCGATAAAGACACGCTGAGCGCGCCCTTAACCGATGCATTATGGCAACGTATTGTTGCCGACCCGTTGCATTGCAGCAAAACTGACCGCCGCCATGCCAATTGCCCGTTTCATCTGGCACGCTCTGAACTGGAATCAGCCGATGTGCTGGTGACCAACCATGCATTGTTGCTGGCAGATTTAGCCAGTGGCAACAGTATTTTACCGCCACCGGCAGAGACGATTTATATCATAGATGAAGCCCATCACCTGCCAGAGGGTGCCCGGGAGTTTTTTGCCGCCCAGGCGCAACTGACGCATAACAGCCACTGGCTGGAAAAGGCGACCAGGGCAATACAGCAGCTGATAACGCTGTTGCCGGCAACAGCAATGAAAGATCTGTTGCGTCTTGATGACAATTGTAATGAGTTGCTCAGCCTGTTAAAGCCGGTAGAACGCTGCGTTAATGAGTTTAAATCGCACTGGTTCAGCGACAACACTACATTTCGCTTCACCGATGCCGCCCTGCCCAGGCTGTTACAGCAACAGGCCGAACCATTGGCACAATGCAGCCACAAAGCAGTGCTGCAACTGGAGAAAGTACAACAGGCTCTGCAGGAACATATGCAGGATCAGCAGTTACCACTGAAACAAAGCCTGAGCCTGTTGCAGGAGCTGGGTTACCTGCAGCAAAAACTGGAACAGCAGCAGGCACTGTGGCAGCTGTATACCCTGCCCCAGGATAAAAATGTACAGCAAGCGCGCTGGGTGGAACTGCATAGTGAGCAGTACCTGCTAGGCCACGCCTGCCCGCTGGGCGTGGCCGGCAAACTGGAGCAACTGCTGTTCAGTGAGGCTTTCGCCGTGATTTTATGCTCAGCGACCTTAACTGCGCTGAATTCATTCCAATATATAAAATACGACTTAGGCCTGGCTGATTTTGCCGGCGTACAAACCCTGCAGGTGGCCTCCCCTTTTGCTTACCGTGAACAAGGCTGCATCTTAATCCCCAAAATGAACACAGAGCCCACCGAGCAAAGCTATACCGCTGAGCTGATAAGCATACTGCCGGGCTATTTGCCGGACAATCAGGCCAGCCTGGTATTATTTGCTTCATACTGGCAAATGCAGCAGGTAGCAGAAGCCTTGCGTAAACAAGGGCTGTCGCTGTTAGTGCAGGGTGAAGCCTCACGCCAGGCATTGCTGCAGCTGCACAGCGACAACTGTAAACATAACCGCACCAGCATTTTATTTGGTACCCAGAGCTTTTCTGAAGGCCTGGATTTACCCGGTAAGTTACTGACCAATCTGGTTATTACCAAGTTACCTTTCGCTGTACCAACCTCACCGCTGGAGGAGGCGCTGGCTGAGGCGGTGACAAAAAAAGGCGGTAATGCGTTTTTGCAATTAGCTATTCCGGCAACGTCGAGAAAATTAGTGCAAGCCTGTGGTAGACTGCTGCGGCAAGAACAGGATCAGGGCCGTATTGTTATTCTTGACCGGCGGCTGGTCAGTAAATCGTACGGTAGTGCCATGTTAAATGCCTTGCCGCCCTTTCATCGCCAGATTGAGTACTAGCAGGAAACCAAACCTTGTTTGCTGAGTTAGCTATAGAACCTTCTGTATTATTGATTTTGTGCGCCGTGGCGTTTATTGCCGGTTTTATTGATGCTATCGCCGGCGGCGGCGGCTTGTTAACCGTGCCGGCGCTGCTTACCGCAGGTTTGCCGCCGCATGTGGTGTTAGGGACCAATAAACTGGCCTCTACCTTCGGCTCTTTTACTGCATCACTTACTTACTACCGCAAAAAACTGTTTGATCCGATCTATTGGCGCCGCAGCCTGCTGTACACGGCCATTGGTGCCAGCCTTGGCGCTATAGTGGTTGACTTCATCAGTAAAGAAATGCTGGAAAAAGGGCTGCCGATACTGATCCTGCTGGCAGCCATTTATACCCTGTTTAACCGGATACAACCGGATGACAAACTGGATTTACCCGCGCCAGGGCGCAAATTATTCTGGCAACAGCGTACTCAGGGTCTGACACTGGGCTTTTATGACGGTATAGCAGGCCCGGGCACAGGGGCATTCTGGATGGTATCCACTATGGCCATGTACCGTATTAACCTGCTGCTGGCCAGTGGTGTCGCCCGCACGATGAATTTTGTCAGTAACGGCTTTTCGCTGGCGGCCTTTATTGTGCTGGGCCATGTTAACTTTGCGCTGGGTATTGCCATGGGGCTTTGCCTGATGACAGGTGCCTGGCTGGGTGCCCATTCAGCCATTAAATTTGGCAGCCGCTTTATCCGGCCGGTGTTTATTTGCGTGGTTATTACTATAGCGCTGCGGCTGGCATGGCAGGCCTGGAGTAACTGAATGGATTTACTGGCCACGCTTAAACATCAGTTGCAACTGCTGCAACAGCAGGCTGAGCAGCTTGATAGTCGGCCGGTTGCCGGTAAACCACAGAACTGGTTTGATAGTGCCTTATTCAGTTGCCGCTCACCGCAGCTGGCGGATTACGTTGCCGACGCGCAACGTAACCTGCAACACCTGACGGACCACCAGCTAAGCCCCGATACCCGGCAACGGCTGGTGCAACGCTTAAGCGAGCAAACGGCAGCCCTGACCCAGGCCTTTCGCAACGTAGATACCCGGCGTAAGCCCACGCATAACGCGGCTAAAGTAAAGGCCGTACTGCAACAGATCAGTACCAGCAGCCAGCAGCTTTACCAGCAACTGAGCGATATTCAGCAGTTTGAGCGCCGGCTGCTGGATATGATAGCCCTGGCCGGGCGTGACACTGGCGCTGATGCCATACAGCGTACGCTGGCATTACATGCCCGGCTTGGCCGCTGCCGTAAAGCACTGTCGGAGGTTGAACAGCAAATTCAGGCACTGGAACGCCGTGGCTGAGGTGTTGCTGCCCGGCCGGCCTGCAACACCTTTATACTGGTTCAGACCTCACCGGCAAAATAGAAGCCCAGGCGCCGTTTTACCTGCGGCGGCAGTACCGGTAAATCTGCCTTGGGCAGCAAAAAGGTGGCCATATTAAACAGATCGGTAAAAATACGGTTTTTCTCTGTGGTACGTTTTAAATAGTCATGGCCGGACGAACCACCGGTGCCAATCTTGGTGCAGCGTATGCTGGGCACCAA
>CAZEGA010000016.1:0-8725 GCA_964511675.1 uncultured Rheinheimera sp. | reverse complement strand
CCCAGCATACGCTGCACCATCATCGCATGCTTGTAGCGCCAGATAGTCAGCAGTTCGTCTATTTCGGTTAAACAGGTCAGTAACTGAAACGGCAGGTTAAACACCGGCTCTTCCTGGTACAGGCTGATAAACAGGGCGGCTAACATCGCTTGCTGGCTTAAGCGGAAACTGCCGGCCTGTTGCAGTTGCTGGTATTTGTCTTTATCCAGCAGCGCGGCGAATTTCTCTGCCGTGCGCTCAATTTCAGCCAGCTGCAGCTGCCGCTCATGCTCTGCAATTTGTACGATTGATGCCACTGTAGCCTGATCCTGCTGCAGCATCTGGCTGGTGGCCTGCTGGTACATCTGCCAGAAGCTGAAGTCGCCCAGTGCAAGAAACGGCATCCGCTCCAGCCATTTTTCAATGCGTTCAAACAGGCTGGGCTGATGCTCCAGCTGTTGCAGGAAAGTGCGGTCTTTTTCGTTCAGCCGGCTGTAGAAGGAGTTTTTGTCAAAATCAATGCGGAAATCGCTTTTTAAACCCAGGCCGATTTCCAGCATTTTAAACTGTATGCTCTGAAAGCCCGAGGCCGGCACCAGGTAATCGCGAAATGCCATAAAGTCCTGCGGCGTCATGGTTTCTATCACACCGATCTGCTGGTTCAGCAATTGCTGGATAGTAATAACCCGCTTTAACTTGTGCACTATGCCGGTAAGCTGCTCGTCTTTCACTTCTTCGCCGGCAAACACCTGCAGCACGGCGTGCAGCTCATGCAGAATTTGTTTAAACCAGAGCTCATACACCTGATGCACAATAATAAACAGGGTTTCATCATGCGCTTCATTGGCGTATTTGGCACTTTCCGGTGCCTGGGCGGTCAGGATCTTGTCCAGTTGCAGGTAATCGCCGTAGTAACAGGGGGTGGTATTTTTTTGCATTGTTGTTCTTCTGTAATGACTCCACCGCGCATTGTAGCAGCCGCATAGCCTAACTCAATCTTTCAGTGGAGTTTTAGCCGAAAGCTGATTATGCTTTGGCGTGATAACAGCCAAAGCGGAGCAAAGCATGAAACTGGATGACGATATTCATAACTATTACGAAAAACTGACGCTGGATCATATTGTTGAGCTGGGGCTGGATAGCGAAAAAGATGCGGAATACCTAGCCGATCTGTGCTGTATCTCGCTGAATTTACTGCCACCACGCTATATTCGTTATGAAGTGGATATGGCGTTTTACCTGCCGCAAAGCGAACGTTTTGAAATGCAGATGAAAGTAAAGGAAGCCATCGCCAGAGCCCGTCAGTTTCTGGACGGTAATGAGTGAACACTAAGCTGGAACAAGCCCCGGCGCATATAAAACTGGCGGTAGATTTAATTATGCTGCTGGAGCAGCAGCAGATAGCAACCGACAC
Organism: uncultured Rheinheimera sp.; assembly: GCA_964511675.1. Lineage (GTDB taxonomy): Bacteria > Pseudomonadota > Gammaproteobacteria > Enterobacterales > Alteromonadaceae > Alishewanella. Next base: position 7,332 of record CAZEGA010000016.1, on the reverse strand, counting down.
AGTAATTATGGCGCTGGATATAGTAAAGCAAGACTTTGAAAAGAAGCGGGATTTGGGTGGCAACCCCACCAGCCACATCCCGGCACATACGTCATAAACTATGGCTGCTTCCTTCCGGACCTGACCAGGTTTGCTTACTAGTATTGCGAGAGGACCAATGGGGCTACCATTGCACAGCTGAAATCCTCAGCAGGCGCGCATTATGCAAGAAAGCATAACAATCTGCAACACACAGCAGAAATGTTATTAGCTGTTGCTATGCCAGGGCGGCAGCAAAATCATCTGCCCATGCCACCGGCATGCAGATCACACTTTAAACGCCGCAGCCCGCGACTGTAGCTGGGCCGCCAGTTGCGCCAGCATATCGCTGGCTTCCGCGCTTTGTTTCGCACTGTGGGTCACTTCACTGATACTGATCGTAAATTCACTGATATTTTTACTGATATCTTCTGCCACTATGGTTTGCTCTTCGGTGGCAGTGGAAATCTGCACATTCATATCAACAATACTGGCCACGGAGTTTTTAATCTGCTCTATCACACCGGCGGCCTCACCGGCATTGGCAACACTGGTATCGGCAAACCGTCTGGATTCATCCATGGCTGACACGGCACTTTTGGACGAGCTTTGCAAATTATCAATCATACCTTTAATAGATTCCGTGGCTTGTTGGGTATTGGTTGCCAGGGTGCGTACCTCATCCGCTACCACGGCAAAGCCGCGCCCGGCATCACCGGCCCGGGCGGCTTCAATAGCGGCATTTAACGCCAGCAGGTTAGTCTGCTCGGCAATGGTGCGGATCACCGCCAGCACCTGGGTGATTTTTTCAGACTCGCTGTTAAGGTTCTCAATCACACCACCGGCCTGGGTCAGGGTTACAGACAGCTGCTCTATCGAGCGCATATTTTGCATCACGCTGTCATAGCCATGTTGTGAGTGCCCATCAGCCTCAGTGGCCTGCTCAGAAGTACGCAACGCACTGGATGCCACTTCCTGGATGGCTGCTGACATCTGGGTCACCGCAGTCGCTATCAGATTGGCTTTTTGCTCCTGCTCCATCGCCGTGCTCGTTACCTGCTCGCTGATATGGCTCATTTCCTCTGATGCCGCAGCCAGCTGGGTAATCGCCTGCCCCAGCTCACTGAAAAATAGCTGTAACCGTTGCAGAGTGCTGTTTAATGCCTGTGCCGTATCGGCAATTTCGTCCTTGCCGGTTACCTCAGCCCTGCCCCGTAAATCCAGCTCCGTACCAACCAGCACAATAGATTGACGCAATGTCGTTAACGGCCGCTGGATTGAACGGTAAATAAACCACCCCAGCAACGCCAGGCTGATAAAGACCACGATAAGCACCACACTGAACAGCCACTGAAACTGCTGATACTCTTGCTCTGCATGCTGGCGGAACCGATCCGCTTCTGTCAGTTGCAGCATGATCAGTTTGTCCAGCGCCGCACTGAGCGGATCGGCCACCTGATACAAAGCACGGTTAAACTCGTCGGCATTCTGCTGGCGCAAACTGTTGTCACGGATACCGTGCTGAAACTGCTGCATTGCCTGTAGAAATGGCGCCATTTGCCGTTCTGCATCCGCAGCCAGAACCGATTCTTCTGCTGTCAGCGATGTTTGTTTGTAGGTATTCCAGGCTGACGCCGCCACATTAAGCGCAGTTGCCAGGCTGGCCGATGCGGTGGCGCTGTCCTGCAACTGGCCGCGAAATTTATGCAGGGTATCAACAGACACTACAGCATAAGCATCTGATACCTGCTTAATTTGCTGCAGTGGCCTTACCCGGTCCAGATACAGGCTGCTAATGCCCTGATTAAGCTGCTGCATTTCACTTAGTGCTGTCCAGGTAAGTAACAGCAATACTATCAGTGGCACCGCCGCCAGTACCGCGAGCCGGCTTTTTACAGAATAGTTGTTTAACATAATGCCATCCGCTAATTGTTAACAATCTTAATTAGCATAGGCCAGAATTAACATACCACCATGAATGATTTAAGAAAAAACACCGCTACCGTTATTACGCAGCAGCGGTGTGTATACCCTTTATCCTTAAAACTGCAGCGGTGTTCGCTGCCCTCGCGACCCCCAATCACATAGTATGCCTTATACTCATGGCGATGCGCTCACTTGCTGCCTACCTGCATCTGCAATGATTTTGGCGATATATCAGGTTGTGCTGAGCACAGCCCGGTACTGCGACAACAAGGCTTTAAGTTTACGCAGATTATCCGGCCCCAGCCGGAGCATTTGCTTTTGTGCTGCGGGCAGTTGCTCAATCTGCGCATCAGCAAACACATACATTACCGATGGCTGCTCCAGTTGCAACGGGTAAGTCTGCTCTGGCGTGGCCAGCAGCACATCTATCGCCTGCAGCAAACGGCTTTTAAACAACTCATCCGGGTAGCCCAGCTCGGCAAAGGCCTGTTGCAGCAAGGGCTCGTAGCGGTTAAACAGCGCCACCATGTGCTGCGGCGGTACGCTTTGCAGTAATTGCATATAAGGCTCATAGCGTTTAAAGCTGTCGCCGTCCAGTTGCAGGGGCTGGCTTGGCGCCAGGGTAAATTTCTGCGCCAGCGGTTGCAGTAACGGGTGGCCGGTGGCCAGCTGCCCCTGGGCGATATTGTCGGTTTGCACCACAAAGTTACGCAGCATGTCTTCGGTAACAAATAAACTGGCCAGCCCCGGCCGCCAGTTAAGCGCCAGCAGGCGCTGTTTTACTTCCGGGTCAGCGTTATCCAGCGCCGGCAGTGCTGGTTCAGGTTCCGGCTCAGGCTCTGCCACAGCGACAGGCGCAGGTTCGGATACCCGTTCGGGTTCCGGCTCAGGTTCAGGCAGCGGTGCCGGTTCAGGCAGTGTAACCGGCACTGTTACAGGTGGCGGCAGTAAATCCACTTTGGGTTCTGTGCTGTCCTCTTTGGCCAGTAATAACCAGAGTGCGACTAACACCACGGCAATGACGGCGGCAATACCAAGGTAAAAAAATGTCTGGCTATTGTCTGTTTTTTGCTCTGTCATAACGACCTCTGTAACTGACACCTGCTATAAGGCGATAAAGCATTGCATTCTTTAATGATTCCAGCAATATACTTAGCAATGAGCCCGCAAAAGAAAAAAAGTTCAACCTGACTATGTCCAAGCATGAAGTGAGTGACAGCCGTAAAACAGCGCTGATGCTGACCGGTGGCGGTGCCCGCGCGGCGTACCAGGTGGGTGTGTTAAAGGCAATAGCGCAGCAGTTTCCCCGCAGCAGTAAACTGCCATTCCAGATTATTTGTGGCACCTCAGCAGGCGCCATTAACGGTACTGCGCTGGCCTGTTATGCCTCGTGTTTTCATTTGGGCGTGAAGAAAGTCGAATGGATCTGGCGTAATTTTCATACCAATCAGGTATATTATTCGGACTACCTGCGGGTGTTCCGCCAGATCCTGCGGGGCTTGTTCAGTGCTTTTCAGGCCGATTATGCCAACAAAACACCGGTCAGTTTGTTTGACAATAAACCCCTGCGCCAATTACTGACCAAAATCCTGGATTTAAAACGCATTGACCGCAATATTGTCGGCGGTTATCTGTCCAGCGTATCGGTGACGGCATCCTGTTATAACAATGGCGATTCTATTACCTTTTTTCAGTCCGACAATGCGGCAGAATGGCGCCGGGCCAAACGCTGCGGCCAGCGGACTTTGCTGGGTGTACATCATCTGATGGCATCGGCCGCTATTCCGCTGGTGTTTCCGTCAGTGCGTATTCACCAGCAATATTTTGGTGATGGTTCCGTAAACCAGCTGGCACCACTGAGTGCCCCTATTCATTTGGGGGCGGACAAGATCCTGATTATCGGCCTTGCCGACCCGCGTAAAAATGAACATAACCAGCGGATGTTGCATCACCCTGATCTGGCGACGATTACCGGCCATTTACTCGATACGGTGTTTGCCGATACGCTGAATTCTGATCTGGAGCGCATGCAGCGCGTCAATAAAACCATAGCGCTGATGCAACAGCACAATGTGCAGTCTGATTTAAAGCCGGTGCAAAGCCTGCTGATTAACCCCAGCCAGAATCTGGGCCAGCTGGCCAGCGAGCACTTCCTGCAACTGCCAATGGCGGTGCGCAGCTTGCTGCGGCTGACCGGTATTCGTCAGCATTCGGATTCCAGCCTGGCCAGTTATCTGTTATTTGAGCAAAGCTATACCCGCCGTTTAATTGAGCTTGGGTTTGAAGATGCCGGCAATCAGATGGAAGCCATTTTGCAATTTCTTGCCGATTAACGCGCCAATAGCTTGACGTTACCGCACACTTTAGCCACATAACAGAATAACTATTTGTAAAATATAACAAAATAAAAATGGCCCGCTATTTGCTTTAACCCCACAAAGCAATAGCGGATTTGCATTATGGAATACCTGTTAGTTCAAGACGTCGCCATGAGTACGGCCCCCAGCTATGCAGCTGTGACCAAGCTGCAACACTGGCAGGATCTGCCGCAGTACCCGGAGCAAAGCCTGGTAAGCCAACTGCAGACCACACTGGATATTCAGCAGCAGCTGAATATTGTCTCAATGGCAGCAGGCAAAGTGTTGCCGCTTGCCGCCATGCAGCTGAAAACCTCGGTGGGTACTTTTACCGCCAGTGGTTCACAAGATGCCGACTTCGAGCACCGCTCGGTACTGGTGCTGGATCAGCAATGTCTGGCAGAGCTGATTTACCACAGCGAGTATGCCTTTACGCCGCTGATCCAGCGGGAGCTGCTGTTGCTGGAAAGCGAATGGCTGTTTGCGCTGCGCAATGCCCTGATTGTGGTACGTCTGCAACAACTGGCCATGCGCGATACCCTGACAGGCCTGGGTAACCGTCGTTATTTTGACGATGCCATCAACAGTGCCGTGCAACTGGCCCGGCGCAACAACAGCAATTGTGCCCTGTTGTTGCTTGATCTGGATAATTTTAAGCAGGTTAATGATAACGCAGGCCATGCTGCCGGTGACGAAGTGTTGCTGACCGTTGCCAACTGTATGCGCGATACATTACGCGCCTCTGATCAGCTATTCCGCTTCGGTGGCGATGAGTTTGCCGTGTTACTCAGCGCTCAGGATGCAGACAGTGCCGAACTGGTGGCCCGCCGCCTGGTGAAAGCGATAAACCAGCACCATATTTGCCAGCAGTATCATGTCAGTGCCAGTGCCGGCCTGGCCATGCTTAAGGCTGAGCAGGATAAAACTGCATTATTTAATACTGCCGATGCGGCTTTGTATCAGGCAAAAAGTGCCGGTAAAAGCACAATAAGAGTGGCCTGAGGCATGACTCAGGCCTGCCAGCTGACCCAGTAAGCCGCCTGTTCAGCCGATATAGCGGCGGCATGGCCGCTAACCAGTTGCAGGCTGCCATCAACGACTAACAGCGGGATACGCTGGCGCTGCCAGGGTGGCACCTGCCATAACTTAAACCACTGCTTTAGCGGCTTACTGTGTAAAACCCCGTGCGGCTTAAAACTTAAACTGAGCTGGCCAAACACAATGTCGGCTGTGCTGCTGCTCAGTGGCAGGGCCGCAGTGGTTTTTTGCCGCTGAAAATGCAAGGCCCCGCACCGGGCCGGCAATGGCAGTTCAGCTTCGCCCTGCCATATCAGGCTGGTATCTGGTGCCGTACACTCCTGCGCGCTCAGCAGATACAAGCTGTTGGCAAAACGGCGCAGTTGATACTGCTGCAACTGTAATACCGGACTCGCGTCATCACGCGCCGCTATAACATCCCGCTGCAAGGTGTCAAGCCACTGGGCTGACGGATTCAGTTGCCAGCGGTTAAGCCAGCGGCGGATAATATAGTTTTGCTGTGCCGCATTAAGCCGGCCCAGTTCAGCAAGCAGCAGTTTGTCATCCACCACACAGCGCTGGTAATCCGCCTGGGCATAATCATCCAGTAATTGTTGTGACTGCTGCATATTATCCATGGTGCGGCTTACAGTACGGATAAAATGCGGCCAGCGTTTTACCAGTAGCGGCGTGATCTGATGGCGGATAAAGTTACGCTCAAAGCGCAGATCTGTGTTGCTGTCATCTTCCACAAAGCTTAGTTGCCGGTCACTGGCATACTGCTGCAGTTGCTGCCGGCCAAAGGCCAGCAAAGGCCGCGCTAACTGGCCGGCAGAAAATGTCCGTAGCGGCCTGATGCCACTTAAACCTGCCACACCGGCCCCACGCTTTAGCGCCAGCAACAGGCTTTCAAACTGATCATCAGCGTGGTGTGCCGTCAGTAGCAGATGCCTGGGTGAGACAATAAATTCTGCCAGTGCTTTATAGCGCGCACTACGGGCTTTAAATTCCAGGTTATCCTGCCCGCTCAGCGTAACCTCACGCTGGCTGAAGCGGATGTGGCGCCTGGCACATTGCGCAGCACAAAACGCGCCCCAGTCACTGGCATAGCGGCTGATACCGTGGTGGATATACACGGCATGCAGCGAAAAAGGTACTAAAGTGCGGGCTTCTGTCAGCAGCTGCAGCAATACCATGGAATCCAGCCCGCCACTGAGCGCCAGCACCACCTGGTGGTCTGATCGTAGCGGCAAATGTTGCAGCAGGGCATGGGCATTCAGTTCTGGCATAGTGCTACCGGTTTGGCATAGTAGGTTTGGGTTATAGCCACAGGCTAGCATAAAATAAAAAACCAGTGCAGTGGCACTGGTTTTGTTGCCAGCTCCGGCTTAACAATAGCCGTAAGACATTAAGCGTTTATAACGGCTGTCCAGTAGCTCTTTGCTGCTGAGCTGCTGCAATTTATGCAAATCACGCAGCAAGGCCTGTTTTAAGGTTTGCGCCATCTGCTCAGGCGCACGGTGTGCACCGCCAAGCGGTTCCGGCACCACTTCGTCAATCAGTTTCAGCTCTTTAATCCGCTCGGCGGTAATACCCATGGCTTCGGCTGCCAAGGGGGCTTTCTCTGCACTTTTCCACAGAATAGAGGCACAACCTTCCGGCGAGATAACCGAATAAGTGCTGTACTGCAGCATGTTGACTTTATCGCCGACACCGATAGCCAGCGCACCACCCGAGCCCCCTTCACCGATCACGGTGCAGATCACCGGTACTTTAAGGCCGGCCATCACTTTTAAATTACGCGCGATAGCTTCCGACTGGCCCCGCTCTTCTGCACCAATGCCGGGATAAGCACCCGGCGTATCAATAAAGGTGACGATGGGCATGTTGAAACGCTCGGCCATTTCCATTAAACGCAGCGCTTTACGGTAACCTTCCGGCCGTGGCATACCAAAGTTACGTTTGATTTTCTCCCGCGTATCCCGGCCTTTCTGATGGCCGATTATCATCACCG
>CAZEGA010000015.1:10936-26467 GCA_964511675.1 uncultured Rheinheimera sp. | reverse complement strand
GGTGAAAATTGAACCCAAAGCCATAGGTGTGGGCCAGTACCAGCATGACGTAAACCAGAGCCTGCTGACCAAATCGCTGGATGGTGTGGTAGAGGATTGCGTAAACGCCGTCGGTGTCGATTTAAATACCGCCTCAGTGCCGTTGCTGGCGCGGGTAGCGGGCCTGAATAAAACCCTGGCGCAGAATATTGTGTTTCACCGCGACAGCCATGGCCGTTTTAATGAGCGTAAAGAACTGCTGAAAGTGCCCCGGCTGGGGCCAAAAGCGTTTGAACAGGCCGCAGGCTTTTTACGTATTAATAACGGCAAAAACCCGCTGGATGCCTCATCAGTACACCCGGAAGCCTACCCGCTGGTGGAAAAAATTCTCAGTACCCACCAGAAGTCGGTTGAGCAAATCATTGGTAACAGCAGCTTTTTAAAAAGTGTAGATGCCAAAGCCTTTGCCGATGCCCATTTTGGCGTGCCTACCATTACCGATATCTTAAAAGAGCTGGACAAACCGGGGCGTGACCCCAGGCCAGAATTTAAAACCGCCAGCTTTAAAGACGGTGTCGAAACCTTAAAAGACTTAACACCCGGTATGCTGCTGGAAGGCGTGGTCACCAACGTTACCAACTTTGGTGCCTTTGTCGATATCGGCGTACATCAGGACGGCCTGGTGCATATCTCATCACTGACCGATAAATTTGTCAGTGATCCGCATCAGGTAGTCAAAGCCGGCGATGTGGTAAAAGTAAAGGTGCTGGAAGTGGACACTGAGCGTAAGCGTATTGCCCTGACGATGCGGATGGACGAGCAGCCGGCACCGAAAACGGCGGATAAAACCGCCGCCCCCCGCCAGCAACACAGTAAAACGGCACCACCGCGTGCGGCCAAACCGGCAGACAGCAATGCGGCTATGGGTAACGCCTTTGCCGAAGCCTTTGCCAAACTGAAAAAATAACCCCTCTGCACTACGCCAGCCCGGCGCTAACAACAGGCCGGGCGGGTAGTTAATGCAACAGCGGGTGGCTCAGTTTATGCAAATCTGCCCTGGGATGCATAGACAGTTCAAACAGCAACCGCTGCTCTTTTGCATCAAAACTCATAATACTGAGCAAGTGCAGTAAATCGGGTGGCAGCAGGATCAGGTCCTGCACTTGCCCGTTGCTGGTATCGTAGTAACTCACCAGCAACTGATCCGGCCTTTGCTGCAGAAAATAAATACCCTGCCCGGCCACGGTCCAGGCGGTTCTGGAACTGAACACCCTGCCGGGCAACAACTGTAGTTCTGTACCATCCGGCAGCAGTTGCCATAACCCCCGGTTGCGCCCCTTGCTGAAATAAAAGCGATCGGCTGCCGGCATCTGGCTCCATACCCCGCCCTTTACCGTCAACTGGTTAATATCGCCATTATTGATATTGATACTGAATAAGTTACTGTTGTGCGAAAAGATCACCGCACTGTCGTCATACCACCAGCTAATCTGGCCATGCCAGCGGGCACCGGTTTTAAGCTGGGTCAGCTGTCCGGTTTTCACCTCCAGCAGCATCAGTTTATCTTCTTCCTCTGCCGGTAAACGTCCGACAAAAGCAATGTAGCGCCCGTTGTTAGACCATTGCGGATACTTCACCATGCCGTGCAGCCGGGTCAGCTGCCGGCGATTTTCCATATAAGCATCGGCCCGCCATATTTCCATATAACCGGATTCATTGCTGACATAAGCCAGCGCATGCAGTGCCTTGCTGTAATGCGGTGCTTCATATCTGGCCTCGTCTGCTGTCAGCGGGAACACCGCACCGGTAACGCCTTTATTCAGCGGCAAATACCCCAGCTGCGGTACGCTGCTGCTGGTATGGTAATACACATCACCGTTGGCCATAATCCGGGTAGGCCAGGCAAAATCATCCAGTTCAAGTGACTGTGTGGTATTAGCGGCCACAGTCAGCACAAACCCCTGGCGCTTGCCGTGGCGCAACGCAGCATACAACAAACGCTCACCATCGGGGTGCCAGGCCAGCCCGAGAATGTCTTCTTCACCCTTGGTCAGCTTTTGTTCTGCGCCGGTGGCAAGATTATGCAGATAAATTTCTTCTGACAGGCGGTGGGCACGGCGGGTCAGAGCCAGATAACGGCCATCGGGCGAAAATGCCAGATCCCTTACCCGGTACTGGCAGTTCTGATGGCACGGCACCGGCAGTGGCTCTGCTTCCGGGTTTTGTAAGTCCAGCTGGTACAAGCTGGCACCATCCGGCTGCAGTGAACTGCTAAATGCCAGATAACGCCCGTCCGGTGAAATATCCATATACACGGTGCTATGGCGGTTGCAGGCGGCCAGTTGCTGGCTAAGCAGTGTCACCGTATCCAGCTGCATAATATAACATTCACCATAAACCGCTGTTTTACTGGAATAGTAGATATGCCTGCCATCTTTGGCCCACAGCGGGCGGCTTTCATCATCTATGCTGAAGGTTAACTGACGCGGCGGTTTGGCATTGTCCTGCAAATACAGATCACTGGCAGCTTCAAACTTGCGCCAGCTGAATACCAGATAACGCCCATCCGGAGATAACGCCGGAAACATAGCGCGGCCATTACCTTTGGTCAGCGAGGTCACTTCAGGCTCTGCCTCATCCGGCACAGCAAAGGGGTAATAGTAGAAAACCACGGCCATGACAACCGGCAACAGCAGCGCCATGACCCGCCATATAGTGTAGTAACGGCCAGGCGTACTTTTGCCGACGGCCGGCGCCGGCGCAACAGCCGGGGCATCTGCTACTGCGTTATCCTGCTGATACACCGGTGCCATCGCCAGCCGATAGCCTTTTTTCCTGACGGTGCTGATAAGCTCAGCGTCAGCCAGTTGCTGCAACACATTACGCAATTGCCAGATGGCATTAGTCAGGGCCTTCTCGCCTACATAGGCATTACCGGCCCAGACATTGTCAATCAGCTGCTGGCGGCTGACCAGGGCAGGATATTGCTGGGCCAGAAACGCCAGAACTTCCATTGGTTTCTGTTGCACAGATGTTTGTTCCCCTGCCGGGGTCTGAAGGGTAAGTTCAGCCGGATTAACATACAGTTCAGCCAGATAAAAAGATTGCTGCGTTGTCATGTCTTCCCGATATAGGTTTTCCTGCGAAGCGATACCCGCCGATCTTACCACAGGCAGGCAGAAAAACCGCCGTAATTGTTAACAAATCAACCAGCCGCTATTCCGGCCAGGCATGGCCCTGCAGTTGCTGCATAGCAGGCGTGGTTTTAAGATACCTTGCCAGCCACTGTTGCTGCTCCCACAACAGATGCAACACCGACTCTCTCGCCTGATAATGGTGCCCTTCATACGGCAGCAAAACCAGCCGGGCAGGTTTACCCAACCCCTGTAAGGCGTCAAACAACCGCACCGACTGCAACGGAAAGGTGCCGGAATTAACATCAGCTTCACCGTGGATCAACAGCAATGGCGCTTGCATCCTGTGGGCATACAGAAACGGTGACATCTTGCTGTATAACGCCGGGTCTTGCCACAAATTGCGCTTTTCTGACTGAAAGCCAAACGGGGTAAGCGTACGGTTGTAGGCCCCGCTACGGGCAATGCCGGCAGCAAATAAATCTGTATGCGCCAGCAGGTTAGCCACCATAAAGGCACCATAAGAGTGGCCACCTACGGCAATATTGCCGCGTTCGGCCACGCCCATCTTTACCAGTATGTCTACGGCAGCTTCGGCATTCGCCGTCAGTTGTGACAGAAAATCATCATTTGGCAAAGCATCCTCTTTACCGATCACAGGCATACTAACCTGATCAAACACCGCATAGCCCAGGGCAACATAGGGCTGGGCACTGGCCGGCCTGAAACTGACGAAACGCTGTGCCGGCACCGTACGCTGTTCGGCCAGCGCTGCCGATGCATATTCCCGCGGATAGGCCCACATCAGCACCGGCAACGGCCCCTGCGCTACATCATACCCGGCAGGCAGATATAGCCTGCCGCTGAGCTTAACGCCATCAGCCCGCTGGTATTCCAGCCATTGCTGCTTTACCTGCTGATAAGCCGGTGCCGGATGTGCCCTGGCGACCAGTTTCGATACGCTGCCATCTGCAGCCAGTTTAAAGAGTTCTGCTGGTTGTACCGGTGTTTGCCGGGTAAACAGCAGCTCTCCCTGTGGCAGTAATTGCAGCAGGTTGTCTTCTGCTTCATTGGCAGAGCGCCAGATAAGCTGCCGGGCACCGGATTGCGGTTGCACTGTGAGCAACTCTGCCTGCAAGGTACTATTGTCGCGGCTTCGCACATAAAAAGCGCCGCTGTCTGTCAGCTGCAGCACCCGGCGCTGATAGCGGTTAGCACTCAGCAGTGGCTCTCCCGGCAGGGCGTGATGATCTTTTACCTGGCGCTGGTACCACAGTTGCGGTGCTGCCGCAAAACCACCGGCAAAGAACCAGGCCCGTTCCTGCCCGGAATCAGCGTCCGTTTCATACAGCATAACCAGTTTACTGTCTGACCACAGCAGGCGTTGATAGCGCCAGGCAGTATCATACAGCTTTTGTGGTTCAGTATTAAAAGGCGCAGCCCACTGCCAAATCGCATCTTTACTGGCCTTATCATCACTGTGCTCTACCCAGTACAGGGTTGCAGCTTGCTCTGGCTGCCAGGCCATAATACGGCGCCCGGCACGGGTTTTACGGCTTTCATGCAGCGCCAGCGTGCCGGCTTCAGCCATTTTCTGCCCACGCAGATTATATACCCCGGCCTGTCGCGGGAAATGGCTATAACGCACCCGGTAGGAGTAGGGCCGGGTAATATGCTGTGTCAGAATAAAGCGGTTATCCGGCGACAGCGAAAAACTGTACAAAGGCAGCTCGGCAATAACCGAGGTAGTCAGCCGGGTGGATATCCGTACCAGCTGTGCCTGAATTAACTGCTCAAAATAAGCCGCATCGTGGTCTGATTGCAGCAGTAACTGCAAGGTACGCAGTGCGGCCTTTTTACCTGTACTTTGCTGAATTTTTGGTTGCACCGCCGGTACCGGTGCCGGTGGTGTACGCGGGGACGGTGCCAGCGCAGCAATCAGGCCTGAGCTGTCTGCCAGCCATTGATACTGAATACCCAATACCGCATTCAGACGCTGGCGCACACGTTTTCGCTTGCCACTTTTCAGATCTATCAGGTCAATAAACAGGCCATGCTGCTCTGCCACCACCACACTCAGCCAGTTATCGTCAGGCGATATACGCGGGCTGAACAAACGCTGATCGGCAGCGGCTGTCAATTGATGGCGCCTGCCCTGTTGCAAATGCTGCACACTGATGTGCCGGTAACCACGTTCTGAGCCGGCACTGAGCCGGACCGGATTAATCTGTAACCCCGCCAGTCCCACCGTAGCCTGCTGCAACGTTGCCACAGACGGATTAGCACTGGTTTCAGTCTGCATTAACCAGTTACCGCTGGCTGACACCTGCCACTCTATACCGCTGCCGGCATCGGCCAACTGCACCAGCCGCGGGTCCGGTTGCTGGTATGTCAGCGCCTGCAGCGGCAACATCCAGCAACCCAGAATAAACAACCCAATACGCACCATGACACTACCCTGAAAATAATAAAGCCCCGTTACCGGGGCTGAGAAAATAATCTGCGATCAGAAACGGTGTTCCAGCGCCGCATAGAAAGTACGACCAATTACGTTGTACCCCATACTGCTGCGATAGTACGGATGTTCATTACGGCTCGGGTGGCCTTCGGCATATACCGGCGGCATGGTATCGGTAAGGTTGTTAATACCCAGTGTCAGCTTGGTTGCCTTGCTAAAACGGTAACTGCTGTTCAGGTTAAGCCGCTTGTAGGCATCCAGCTTACTCCAGACCTTTTCCTGATAACTCTGGCCGGAACTATCTGCCAGTGTCCAGGTATTCCAGCCCTCGGCAGTACCAAGATAGTACCAGCTCAGGTTAACACTCAGGTCCTGCAGGCTCCAGTTCAACGACACGGTACTCTTCCATACCGGCAGATAGTCATCGTCAGTCTGCTCAATCCGCTCACTGCCTTCAAAGGCCTGATACTCTTTCTTCATGGTATAAGACAGATTGGTTTTCAGCCGGAGCTTACCGAAGCTATCCAGATCCAGGTTATAGCTCAGCTCGCCGTCAATGCCCTGAGAAGCTTCATAAGAGCTGTTTATAATACCGCGGCGTACACACAGCACATCCTGGTAATCCTGCCCCGGCAGTTGCTGCATAATATAACCGATAGTAGTAAGCTCACTGCACGATGCAGCCTGGCCGGTCATATTATAAGCCGGGTTCTCCAGAATACGGGCCGCCGTTTCGGTATATACAGCGCCATCAAGCGAAATACGCCAGAAATCCAGGGTAGTGCTGATATTGTCGGTCAGTTGCCCCACCACGCCAATATTCCAGAATTTACCTCTTTCTTCCGTCAGGTCCAGGTTACCGGCACTGATCGATTCATAGTTATCATCCAGCGCAATAGGATGGTTAGGATCTACTTTAATGGTCGTGCTGGTAAAAGAACGGCTGACCCCGGCATACATACGGTGTAAATCCGGCGCCCGGAAGCTACGCCCGGCATTTGCCCTGAGCAACCAGTCTTCATGCGGCTGATACGTAAGGCCAACCTGAGGTGTCCAGGCACCGCCTACATCAGATTTATCATCATATTTGTCATAACGTAACGCGACACTGGCGTCCATTTTACCAAAGCCCGATGTGCGCTCCAGCAGTGGTATAGCCAGCTCGCCGGCAGCGGCATAGCGTTTACGCCCGCCCCGCCCCTGGGTGCCCCCCTGGCCCAGCAGGTTGCCGCTCAGGGTATCCTCATCTTTGATATCGTAATACCAGTCGCGGGCCCACTCTGTGGATAACGCAAACTGTACCGGACCATTGGCGGTATCCAGCAGATCACCTGTCAGTATGGCCTGTAACTGGTTCATACCCGAGCCGGCATCGGTCAGGGTTTCAGCGTACAGATACTCGACCTGACCGGGTGTCATTTTATCCAGCGGGTACCATTTATCCGGGTTGGCTGAATCTGCCGGGTTAAAACTGATAATATCCAGCAAGCGGTCAGCCCGCATCTGGTTGCGGCCATAACGGTCGAATTTGCTCTTACCGTAGGCCCAGTTCACTTCCAGCTCATAATCACCAACCTGGCCATTCACCCCTACCGACATATTCATATTCTTTTCTTTGCCGGTGTAATCACGGATCTGGCCATAGTCGTCAAGGCGGCGATAAACCCGGAATTCCCGGGTACGGTCAAAATCGGTAGCGCTGTAACTGTATGTACCCGGATTATCGCGGTCCATATAGATGGTCGGGCTGATACTCTTCTGGGCATTGCCACGGGCCGTTTCTTTATCGCTGGCTTGCAGCAGCAGATTGTACTGCCAGTTACCGGTTAGATCACCAGACTGGTTCAGCACCACATTGTATTCTTTTTTGCCGGTGTGCAAACCGTCGTCGCGCACAGCATTATAGCGGCACTTATAGCGGCTTTCTTCATCATTCCACACACCCAGTTCACCAAACAGGGTTTCACACTGTTGCTGGTTTGCCATAATGTAGCTGGCAGTAGAACCAGACACGCCGACATTATGGAACACTTTATCGTAATCACGCAGATAGGCCGAAGTAGAGCTATAGCCATCGGTGCCATCCGGTCCGCCATTGCTGGTAAACTCACGCTGCCCGGCGCGCAGAATTTCATCCTCGCCATATTCCAGTACCAGCATGGTCTGGCCCAGACGGGTTTCAAAGCCGGAAGTTAAAGACACCTTGGTACGGTCACGACCGCCATGTTGCGGGTTTTCATGCCGCAGGTTAAGGGTATTGCGATCATACTTTTTCTTCAGAATGATATTTACCACGCCACCTACAGCGTCAGAACCATAAATGGCCGAAGCACCGCCGGTAAGAATTTCGATCCGTTCCACAGCACTGGTCGGAAAGGTGGAAGTATCCACGAAATTTGATGTTCCGCCGGTTGCGGCAGGATATTGCGGTACACGTTTACCATTAACCAGTACCAGGGTACGGTTTTCGCCCATCCCCCGCAGGTTGATAGTAGATGCCCCCTGGGTCCAGCTGCTTTCATTGCCTTCAATGGTACGGCCGGCATTGGCAACTGAAGCCTGCAGTACTTCCTCCACATTACTAAAACCGCTAAGTTCAATTGCCTCTGCCGTAATAACGGTCACCGGTGCCACGCCTTCCGTATCAGTACGCTTAATACGTGAGCCTGTTACTGCAATGCGCTCTACTGAGCCGGCGGTACTCTCCTGTGCATAGCTGGTTGCGGTAAAAGCAGCGCTGCCGAACAACCCCGTCAGCACTGCTGTTTTAATGGCCACAGCCACTGGTGTTTTTTTGTTCATTATGTTGTTCCCAAGTTCTTGTCACTGAATTTTTGTGTTTAGTCAGTTATCCTGATGCGCTATCAGGCAGATAAACCGGTAACAACGGAACATTACCGGCTTACTGACAACAGGTTTATCCCTCAGCTGTATAGCAACGCAATGACCGGCAACTCCATTCTGCACCAGTTTTAACTCTATTTAATATCTATCACTTATAAATCAATAAGATAAATAAAAAATTGCCGTATAAACAACGGCAAAACCAGAGAGAAAGCAAGAAATTTAATCAGCCTGAATGTCTTTTGCCGGCAACGTACGCATTGGCAGTTGCTCACCCGATACCGTGCCCCGCTGTAAAGTGCCGGCCTGCCACAGTAATATTTCGCCACCCTTACCACGTTTGATATTGCTGTCCACCGAAATAACCCTGCCGCCAAAATGCGAGAATACCCCCTCCATTGACGTGTGCCCCACGACAATCCGGCTAACATGCAGTGTGGTCAGCAGTTGCTCCAGTAATGGCTCTGTAATGGCGTTGTCCTCGCGGAAATAACCGCGATACCATAAAGGCCCCAAAGAGCCATATAAAAAGTTCAGCACCGGCACCTCTTTCAGCTTGCCGCGTGCAATACCCAACGATTGCCGGAATTGTTCATTCACTTCAGCTACAGACATACCCAGTGCCAGATAATCCGGATGCAGCCCGCCGTGTACAAACAGCATGTCGTTAACCTGAGCCAGTACCGGGCGGCTGCGCAACCATTGTCCCAGCACGGAGCTTTCGCTGTACAGGCCGGTATAATCGGTACCCAATTGCTGCGCCACCTGCTGATACTTTTTATTGACGTAACGCAAGTCATTGTACAGCACCATGGTTTCGTGGTTCCCCAGCAATAAATGTACCCTGCCTCCTGCGGCTTCCGCCTGTTGTTCCAGCTGATACAGCCACCACAAAATTTCAGTTACTTGATCACCGCGGTCCATGACATCACCCACCACAACCAGATGGCCACTGCCGAACGACCAGTTAAGGTGAGTGTCAACCACAGCATTAGCACTCAGCAGCTTTGCCATCACGCTATACTGGCCATGAATATCACTGATCACCGCAACCTTATCTGCGCTGTAACGCAACACCGGTTCCAGCGCATAGTGCTGGCGAACCCTGATATCCCGCGGGTAAGCACAAACCGGCTGAATGACCTCAGTAACCTGTTGGGTTTTTTCTACCAGTTGTTCATTACACACCCATTTCAGCTCCAACTGCTGGTCATTTTTGCTGAAAAAGGCATAAGGCCCGTCATTCACAGCGGCATTCAGCACTGCCGGCAACGGCTCGCTGACAGGAAATACCGGGATCTCAGCAGTGATTCTGCCGCTGTACAGATACCAGCAATATGCCAGAAAGGGAAACGTGATAATCAAGCTAACCAGCCACCGAACCATAGTGCTTTCCTGTGTTGTATTCAGATAAATAAGTTGTGTGCAAGGCAGACATGGCCCTGCAGTGGTAGGCGCAGCATGAAGTAAGAAGGTAGCAGGAACAATCAACGGCCAGGGGTTATAACACTATTTTCAGCCGTTTTATTATCTATTTTTAATCTATTTATTATTATTCAGCAGCTTATATGTTTTTAAGGGGCGATATGCCATAAAGGCCAGAGCTTAAACCTGTTGCAGGTACTGTTTTACCTGTGGTTCGGTAGCATGTTGATAAAACCCGGCAATAACACTGCGGCGCAGTTGCATTTGCATGGCCTCAGCCAGGGTGTCACGTTGCGGATACACCACAGTGTTGCCGCCTGCGTTATCAGCGACGCTGTAGCTGATATCGGTTTGCGCCACCTGCTCGGCAAAGCCGGCCGGCTCAGCAGAGGCTTCTGGGCGGCCTGCTGTTACTGCAGAGTTTTGCTGTACCAGTTCTGCCTGCGCCTGTATTTGCCGCTGCATAGCCTCAGCGGCGATACGCCTGTCTGCCGCCGATGGTTCTGCCGGAGCCAGTGCAGCAGCACGGACCTGCTGCATTTTCTGTACTGTGGCCTGCGGATCGCCCGGTATCGGTGAAACATCGATCTGTACTTCGCCACCGACAGCATACTGTTTACCATCCGGCCCCAGCTGATACGAATAACTGGGGGCGGCGGCATAACGCCCACCTACGGCTGCATGCGCCTGCTCATGGGTTTTTACTTCCTGATCCCGCGCTTTAAGCTCCTGGATCTCCTGTTGTTCCTGCTGCTCAGCCTGTGGTTGCCCGGCTTCCTGCTGCGGCGTTTTTTCGTCATCGCGCCCGGCACTATCCTGCTGTTGATCTGAACGGCCTTCGCCGCGCTCTTCTATGGCTTGCCGGGTTTCGTGATCTTTGCCATTGGCATCGTACAGATTGACCGCTGACCCTGTGCTACCCGCCTGGCGGGTTTTATCATCCGTCACTATCGGTTTTTCTGCCGAGGATTTTTCCGCTTCTTTTACCGGCTCAAATAAATCCCGGCGCAGCGCATCCCGCCGCGCCATTTCTGTTGGCGGGTTAGCGGTGTTGATACTGACGTTGGGGTAATGTGAGACCAGCATGGCAGCTATACGCGGATATCGATCACGGAGCCCAGCACCTGATCTGCCGTCTGGATAGTTCTGGCATTGGCTTGTGCATTACGCTCTTCCGCATTTAACCGCACCAGGCTGTCTGTCAGAGCTGCCGGCTGGTTGTTTTGCTGCGTTACTGTGTTTGTGGCAGGCTGTGCTGCAGCCTGGGCGGTATCATCTTGCTGGCTGGCAGCGTCCTGTCTTGCCTGCTGGCTGGTCTGTGTCTGCCGGTTAATATCAAGCGTAGCGTCAGTCACACCGGCACTGGCGCGCTGGAAACCCTGCAGCCCGGAATACATTGCAGACTGAATATTCATGATACAACTCCGCTGAACATAGCAAACATTGGTTAATTATTCACCAAAAGCGCCAATTTGTGAAGCCTGCGCTCAGGCTAAAAGGTTCTAACCAATGGCATGGTTGCTACCATCAGCACTTAGCCAGTGCTGTAACCAGCGCAAAAAGGCTTCCGGATGGGAAATAAAGGGCGCATGTGACGCAGGTGGCAATACCGTAAAGCGGCCCTGCGGTTGCAACTGCGCTAACTGCTCCACTACCTTGACCGGCACCAGTGAATCCAGCCTGCCATACAAACCCGCCACCGGTATGGTTAAGGCCGCAAATTCGGCGCGCAAATCCAGCTTAAGCAGTTGCAACGCGCCCTCTACCGCCGCCTTATCGGCCATCGGATAGGCCATGATTACTTGTTTCAGTGCCTTGATATCAGCACGGGCACTGCTGCTGCCCATTGCCTGGATCGCCAGAAAACGTTCTATTGTCAGCGGCAGGTTTTCACTGAGCGAATGGGCAAATTGCTGCATAATGGCTTCGGCCATCCCCGGCCAGCCTTGTTGGGCGATAAAACAGGGCGAGGCCGCGATCAGCCCCAACTGCCGTACTTTTTGCGGGTAGCGGTGTGCCAGTGCTATAGCCAGCAAACCGCCTAACGACCAGCCGCAGACATAGCTTTGTGCCGGGATCTGGGCCGCCAGCAGATCCACTACCGCATCAAGCCGGTAAGGCTGCGGATATTCCCGGCACAAACCAAAACCGGGCAAATCCGGTGTCATAAGCTGCACCTTGCCGCCCAGTTGCTGCGCTACACTCTGCCACACGCCCTGGTTTACCCCCCAGCCATGCAGCAGCACCAGTACCGGTTTGTCTGAAGTCATTTTTTCTGTCATAGTTACTAAATTGTGAATTTAAATGGCATTTAATTTGCTAAACCAGCTCTTGGACCAGTTTGGCCGGCTATGGCACCTGCTGTTGCCATCGTCTTGTTTGTGGTGCAGTTTACCGGTGCAACAGGCCGGGCACCAGCTTTGTTCTGCCTGTCAGCACGCCTTACCAGCCTTGCCCTATACGTTGTGCCATTACAACTTGCTGTGGCTGCCCCGGGTTGCACAGGGGCTGAAAAAACCGCGTTTTGCGCAGTTGCTCTGTGTTGGTTTTTATCAGCAGCCTTACCGGCACTGGCTGCAACGCTGGAAATTCGCCGCCGATGAAGTTGCCGGTGCTCTGCTGCAACACTTGTTCGCCACCCTGCTGCTGCAATTTAGCGCGGCGGGAAATACCTTGCCGGATGCCATTGTCTATGTGCCTATGCACCCGGCCAGACAACGTAAGCGCGGCTATAATCAGGCGCTGTTACTGGCACAAACCGCTGCTGCACATTTGCAGCTGCCGTTACTGCATATTCTCAGCAAAACCAGACACCTGCCACCGCAGGTAGGCTTAAGCCGCAAGCAACGCCAGCGTAACCTGCAGCACAGCTTTACAGTGAACACCCAGGCCAGCTTGCCAGAGCATGTGGCCCTGGTGGACGATGTTGTTACCACAGGTGCCACCGCCAACGAAATTTGCCGTTTACTGCGCCGCCACGGCGTACGGCAGATCAGCCTGTGGACCGTGGCGGTTACGCTGAGCACTTAATCCGCTGTGCCTACCGGGCTGCAGCACCGGATTAGTTGGCTGCCGCGCTGAAACTGCTGCCCAGGTACAGCGCATTGACCAGCAAGCGGCTGGAGCCATAAAAGTAACCGCGGAACAGCGGGTTATCCGTCATGGCAATCACCCTGCCCTTACCCAGATTATGTGCCAGCAATACTGCCGACTGGCTGATACGCGGGACATATTCTGCTGCGGTATAACCCGCCAGCTGCGGTGCCCGGCTGTACAGCGCGACGTTAACAAAAGGTGTATTGGCCGGTTGCAACAACATAGTGCTGTTTTTAAACACCGGCAGGGTGTCACGTGTCAGGCCAAACGTCAGCGGGTGGGATAAATCCAGTACGGCCTGGTAAATGGCGCCGGCAATACGCTGTTTACCGGCAAGCAGCTCTTTATCTTTGTAGCTGAGGTTATCAGACGGGATCAGGCTGCTCATTTCAGTGCCCTGCCAGACACCGGCTTTTAACAAACCGGCTTTCGCCAGCCAGGCGGCGCCGCGCTTATGGCCCCACAATACACCGCCCTGTTCAGCCCAGCGTTTTAACGCATTGATATCGCCTTCCTGCCAGCTGTTATAGCTACCGTCCGGTAAGATGATATGGCTGTAACGGCTTAAATCCAGTTGCCTTAAACGCTCCGGTTCTGCCATCGACGGTGAAATACCGGCCAGGCGTTCCAGGTTATACCAGACTTCGCCGGCTTCTGTTGAACTGACCCCCGGCCCCGCGATCAGCAACACCCTGGGTAAGCTGACCGGCGCAAACTGCTGGCTGCCTAAATCACTGCCTTGTACGGTCAGACCGCTGCTGATGGCATAAACCGGCAGGTTAAAGCGTTGCTGCTGGCGCTGCAGGCGGGCAAACCAGTCCGGCGCTGTCTGCAAACCAGCCACCACCACCATGGCACCGGCATTCAGGCTGACCTGCCCCTGTGGCGTTTGCGCGATAGCCTCTCCCAGTGCCGCCCGTACTACCAGCTGTTCGGCCAGCAGCGCCTGCAACAATAGCGGTGCCTGCTGATCCTGCCAGTTAAACGCATAGGCATAAGCCCCGGCACCAGGCGCTGCCGGGCGCACCGGCTGTGACCAGCTGTTACTCAGCGCCGCTGCAGCCGGTTCACGGCTGACGGCACTGAACGCAATATTGTAGGCATAAGGTAAAGTCCAGGCCGACACATCGTAAAAGGTATTGTCGGTAAACTGCTTCTCTGTGCTGAACATGGCTTTGATCAGGCGGTATTGTGGCTGCTGCAGCGGTACATAGTAGCTGCTGCCCGCCGGATAGCTGCTGTGATCATCCTGCCAGTCCCGGCTGAGCTGGTACAGCTCAACATGGTGGCGCTGCAGCACGTCCAGCAGTGCCGCCAGACGCGACTGATCAGCGCTTTCTGTCAGCATATAGCCTTTGATTTTGCTGTTTTTCGCCTGTTGCAAAGCCGACTTATAAAACTCCTGCTGATAGGACAACAGCTCGCTGCGCTGCTCCACCGCACCGCGGATAGTGGATAAAGACGCCGTCAGCTGGTTCTGGATCGTCGCAGCAAAGCTGAGCGGGCCGTTGATGCTATCCTGCAGGTGACCACGGCTGCTGGCCTGCTCGAACAAGATACCGACACTGCCCTGGAGATCCGGATAGGTTGAGCCTTTACCGACGTAAAAGTCATCAAAACTTTCTTCGGTGTAATACAGCTGCCCCTGCTGATCAAAGGCAGCAGCATGAAACCGGGCCAGGGCACTGGTCAGCTCAAAATTGCGCTTAGGGGTCAGCGGATAGTTGCGGCTGGGTATGCCCGGCTGAAAGAAATAAGTGCTGTTAGTGCCCATTTCATGGTAATCGCCTACCACGTTTGGCAACCACTGCTGGTACTGGGCTATGCGGGCGCGGCTTTCCGGGTGTTGCAGTAACAGCCAGTCCCGGTTTAAATCAAACCAGTAATGGTTTGGCCGGCCATTTGGCCAGGGTTCGTGATGCTCCCTGTGCTGCGGGTCCGCCACCGGAGCCGTACCTTTATGCATATTGGCCCACAGCGCAAAACGGTCGTGCCCGTCCGGGTTCAGTACCGGTTGCAGCAGAATAACGGCATTATCCAGCCAGTGCCGGACTTCTTCGGTCTGGGCGGCGGCCAGGTATTGTGCCAGCAGTAAGGCAGCATTGGCGCCGCTGGGTTCATTGCCATGTACGCTGTAACCCAGCCAGATCACCACAGGGGCATCAGCAGAGCGCTCTGCACCACGGCGGGCGGCGGCCAGGTGCTGCTGGCGGATGTGCTCCAGCCGTTGCAGGTTGTGCTCAGAAGAAATAACCAGCTGTAACAGCGGTCTCTGCTGATGGCTGTAACCTATGACCTCCAGCTGTGCATGTGGCGAGTGTTGCGCCAGCACTTCAAAATAGTGCTGGATCTGATCATGGCGCGCATGCCACTGGCCAACAGTAAACCCCAGCACCTGCTGCGGTGCAGGCAGGGTTGAATTTGCGACCTCTGGTACATACTTAGGATCAGCATAACTATGGCAACTGAGCATCAGCAGAGCCAGTGCAAGATATTTTTTCATGGTTGTCATTTCCCCTTTGCTGTGGCTACGTTAGCCAGAACAGCGGCAAAACTCAAGCAGGGCTGGCAAGGCGGCAACGGGAAGAGTATCAT
>CAZEGA010000015.1:2397-10926 GCA_964511675.1 uncultured Rheinheimera sp. | reverse complement strand
TTAACCTAGTAATTTAGTCAGGTACTCCTATGATTACGATCTCAGAACAGGCGCAGCAACACTTTGCCAAGCTGCTGGCAAAACAAGCGGACGGCACCCATATCCGGGTGTTTGTGGTTAACCCAGGCACAGCTCAAGCGGAGTGCGGCGTATCTTACTGCCCGCCGGATGCAGTAGAGGATACCGATCTGCGGCTGAATTTCAGTGGCTTCGATGCCGTGGTTGATCAGGAAAGCCAGCCATTTCTGCTGGATGCTGAAATAGACTTTGTGACAGATCAGCTGGGTTCGCAGCTGACACTAAAAGCGCCGAACGCCAAAGTACGCAAGGTGAGTGACGACGCCTCACTGATGGAACGCGTACAGTATGTTATCGACAGCGAAATCAACCCCCAGCTGGCGAATCATGGCGGCCGGGTATCGGTAATGGAACTGACCACAGACGGCGTGGCGATATTGCAGTTCGGCGGTGGTTGTAATGGTTGCTCACAGGTTGATTTAACCCTGAAAGAAGGCATAGAGAAAGAACTGCTGAACCGTTTCAGCGGCGAGCTGAACGGTGTACGCGACATTACCGAACACCAGCGCGGCGAACACTCTTACTACTGACCCTGTTATCTGACTAAAGCTGCGTTCAGCACCCGCTTGTGCTATAAAACAGCTGCGTTTTACTGCCTTGCGGGTGTGCTGCCAATGAAAATCCCGGCGTTATTTGCTGTTCTGCTGTTCTGCCTGGCCTTACCGGCGCAAGCCGCTGTAATGCTGATATACCATCATGTTGCCAGCGACACCCCCAGGGTCAGCAGTGTCACCGCCGACGAGCTGCGTGGCCATTTGCAGTACTTTAAAGATCATAACTTTCAGGTTATCGGGCTTGATGTGTTAATCCGCCAGTTACAGCAAGGCGAGCCGGTAGCGGACAACGCTGTGGTGATCACCTTCGACGACAGCTACGAGAACAACTTCACCACCGCCCATCCTATGCTGCAGGAATTCGGTTACCCTTACACCCTTTTTATCAGCCCCGGCAGCATAGATAAAGGCGACGGGCCTTTACTGAACTGGCAGCAGGTAAAACAGATGTCGGACGACGGTGTACTGGTGGCCAACCATGCCATGTGGCATGAGCATATGGCCAGGCCCGAAGCGGGTGAAAGCCAGTCGCAGTGGCGTGAACGGATGAAACAAAGCATTCTGGCAGCAGAAACTAAAATTGCCCAGGTGACCGGCCAGCGCCACCAGTGGCTGGCCTACCCGTACGGTGAATACAGCCGCGAGCTGGAGCAGCTGGTCACTGAGTTGGGGTTTATTGGTATTGGCCAGCAGTCGGGAGCCATTGGCAACCACACTGTGCTAAGCCGTATTCCGCGCTTTCCGGCCGCAGGCCAGTATGCCGATTTAACCGATTTGGCGCAGAAACTGCGCACGCTGGCGTTCCATATTACCGATTACCACAACGTAGACCCCGTTGTTTCTGCCAATCCGCCGGCCCTGAGCCTGACCCTGGAAGTAACAGACTTTAACCGGCGCCAGCTGCAATGCTTTGCCGGCGGCGAAGTGCTGCAAGCCAACTGGCTGGATGACTCAACCTTTACGGTCACCGCCGGCAAGCCGCTAAACAAAGGCCGCAGCCGCTACAACTGCACAGCGCCGTCGCTAAGTAAAAAGGGCTACTTTTACTGGTATTCGCAGCCTTGGTTAATAAATTAAACAATTAGCTGGCACTCTGAAAATGCCACTGATATAAAAAGTGTATTAATCATGAATAAAGCGAAATACCGATGAGCATACTGCTATTGGTTGCAACCCTATCTGCCGACATTGGCTTAGCAGCGCAACCTTTCTGCCAGCGCCCGGATCGGGCAGCCCTGTCTGCTCAGGCACAACAGCGGCCAGACGACAGCCGCTATCACCAGCGCTATTGCCTGATGGCAGGGCGGCAGCCAACCGAAGGTTCGCTGATCCTGAAAAGCGAACATGCAGACAGCATCGTCAGCAAAGTATCGCGGATACTCAACACCCTTAGCCCGGAAGACAAAATTGCCTTTATTGATGCTATCGTTTACCGGAGCAGCCGCCGTTTCTGGTTAAGCCCCGTACCCGTGCCACAGCTACCAGGCCACCTGAGGATTGCGGCACTAAATTCAGAAAACAAACTGACCTATTATGGTCTTAGTTTATTCGGGCCACGCAACCAACATCCGGAACTGGCAGCAGCCTGGCAGCATTATTTGCAGCAAGGTGATTATCAGGCGGGCTATCGCAGCGATATCGTCGCCCTGGCCGAGACAGCCCTTTATTACGCACTGGCCAGCCCCCGGGCAGCAAAGGCTCAGCGCCATAACGACCACTGCACTATGGCCAGTCCCTTATCGGATATTCCGGGCCATAGTGCCATATTTCCGGCATTGTTTTCGCCGTATTACTGCCTGATGCAGGCAAACGAACCCGCTATTGCAGCCAATTTTCTGCAACCGCTGCTGGTTGAAGGTATTGTTGATCGTTACCGTGAAGCCCTGAGCAGATTCGACACCATTGAACGGCAAGCCAGTTTTATTGACTTGTTTTTACGTACATTAAGCCGGCTAAACTGGCTTAGCATCAGCTTACCTGTCGCTGATACCGCTGAGCAGGGTATTATTAAGCTGCATTACGCGCCAAACCGGCCAGAGCGGCTGAATAAACCCTATATTGAGTTAGATTTATTTGCCGAACAGCCCG
This sequence comes from uncultured Rheinheimera sp., assembly GCA_964511675.1. GTDB lineage: Bacteria > Pseudomonadota > Gammaproteobacteria > Enterobacterales > Alteromonadaceae > Alishewanella. Next base: position 8,206 of record CAZEGA010000015.1, on the reverse strand, counting down.
CCGAGTTAGCCACAACCTTATTACAACTGCAAATATCCAGTGAGTTTGACTATAGCTGGCCACTGTCAAGAGTATTGGATTTAGTGCTGTTTGGCCCGGAAGCCGAGCAACCCAGAGCGCCGGCACCTCTCTAACTCTGCAGTGCCAGTTTTTTCAGTACCAGCGGAAAATCTGCCAGTAACTGCTCGCCGTCCAGTACCGGCAGTTGCCCCGGCTGCAGCGGCGGTTTAAACATCGCCACCAGCTGGCCTTTGGGGTTGATCAGTACCACAGAGGCACTGTGATCCACCAGATAGTCCTGGTCGGTACTGCTGCTGAGGGCATACATCAACCCGAGCTGGCGCACAAAAGGAAACAGCTGATCGTGGCCTGCTGTCATACCCAGCACATCCGGCTGGTTAAAATAGCTGACATAATTCAGCAGTTGTTCTGTATTGTCGCGGTTAGGGTCAACCGAAATAAACCATACTTTTAACGGCTCACTGACCTGCTGCGCCAGTTCCGGTTGCAGCCCTGCCAGCTTTGCCAGGGTCAGCGGGCAGATATCCGGGCAATAGGTATAACCGACAAAGGCCAGTGTCCACTGACCGTACAGACGTTCCCGGTTCACCGTTACACCGTGTTGATCGGTCAGCTGAAAGTCTGCCAGTGCGCGTGGCTGCGGGTACACCAGTGCCATTTTCGGCTCGGCACTGTGCTGCGACAGCTGATACAACAGCACCCCGGCCACCATGGCGCCTGCGGCCAGCACTATATACGTCAGGTTACGAAACATAAATCGGCGCTACCTTAAAATAATGATCTACCAGCAACAGCAGGAATAATACCATCAGATGCACGATAGAAAACTTAAAGGTCGCCATTGCCGTGCTGCTATCAGACTGCAACTTCAGCTTCCAGGCATACTGCATAAAGCGCAAATTCAGCAGCGCGCTGCCCAGTAAATACACAGCCCCCGTCATCCCGACCAGATAGGGCATTAAACACACCAGAAACAGCAGCACCGTATACAGGCAGATCACGCTTTTGGTAAATTCGATGCCGTGCGTTACCGGCAGCATCGGCATATTGACACGGGCGTAGTCGTCACGCCGGTGGATGGCCAGTGCCCAGAAATGTGGCGGCGTCCAGGTAAAAATAATCATCACCAGCAACAGGGCATGGCCGTGGATATCGCCGGTCATTGCTGTCCAGCCCAGTAACGGCGGCATAGCACCGGCCAGCCCGCCGATCACAATATTCTGCGGCGTAGCGCGTTTTAAAAACATGGTATATACCACCGCATAGCCAAACAGGCTGGCCAGCGTCAGCCAGGCCGTCAGGGCATTCACCAGCGCATACAGCACCACAAAGCCGCTGGCTGCCAGTGCCAGCGCAAAACTGCCGGCCTGGCGCGGACTGATACGGCCTTTGGCCACCGGCCGGCTGTAGGTGCGCGCCATCTGCGCATCAATACGTTGATCGACGACATGATTAACCGCCGCCGCCGCCGCCGACAGTAAGGCGATACCTGCCGTTGCCGCAAACAACGTCAGCATATCAGGCAGGCCCGGTTGCGCCAGCATCATACCGACCCAGGCAGTCAGAACCAGTAAAGCGACAACTTTGGGTTTGGTCAGCTCCAGATAATCACGGGCGCTGCCGGCAGAGGTTTTAGGCTTGACGATCACGCTCATACTGCCTCCTTGTTGCGCATTCTGCGCAACTGCATATAAATAATAACCATTAACATCAATAAGTTGGCTGCAACAAAATTATGCACTACCGCATTGGCCAGCGGCAGGTGCAATACCACATTCAGTACACCCAGGCTGAACTGCAATGCCAGCAGTGCAGCAGCGGCCACAGCCAGTTTGCGCAGCCGGCTGTCTGTGGCCTTACGCCACAGCTGCAGTAAAAATACTGCCAGCACCACCAGCGTTAACACCGCCCCCAGGCGGTGGAACACATGAACGGTCTGGCGCGCTTCGGCTGACATCACGCCATATTCGTAATCTGCATGCCCCAGATGCAAATCAAAGGCTTCGCTGATATTCAGCCGGCCCAGCCAGCCGGCTTCACACACCGGCAGTTCAATACAGGCCAGTGCCGCATAGTTGGCGGCAGTCCAGCCACCGAGCGCGATCTGCAGCAACAACACCGCAATCGCCAGCATGGCCAGCGGCTGCAGCGACACCGGCTGCGGTTGCTGCACCCGGTGCTGCGGATGCAGGCGTAACCAGTATACCGCCAGCAAGCTCAGCAGGGTAAAGCCCCCCAGCAAATGCCCCATCACGACCAGCGGCAGCAGATTAAGTGTCACTGTCCACATCCCCAGTGCCGCCTGAAATACCACCAGTGCCAGCAGCACCGACGGCAATAACCTGCTACCGGAGCGGCGGAACAGCGCAATAAAAAATATCGCGGCTATCAGCAAACCCAGGCTGCCGGCAAAATAGCGGTGGATCATTTCATTCCAGGCTTTGTGCGGCTGCAGTGGCCGTTCGGGAAACGCTTCCAGCGCGGCGGCAACATGGTGTTCCTTATGCGGCACCTTCAAAAACCCATAGCAGCCTGGCCAGTCCGGACAGCCGAGGCCGGCATCCGTCAGCCGGGTATAGGCTCCCAGCAGGATCACTCCCATAGTGAGAAAAATGGCGATGGTCGCCAGCCATTGTTGTGTTTTCATACACTGGTCCGGTCATAGTTAAGCAACTTCAGTAAATCCTGGCGGATGGCTTTGGCTATGGGGGCCATCTCCGCTTCGGTTTGCGGCATCGGGTAACTGAGCAATACCAGCCCCTGCTGGTCAATCAGCATAATGCGGTCTGATAATTCTGCCGGCAGCGGCTGCAACGCGCTGCTCTGGCTGAACATCGCATAGTCCTGCGGCAGTGGCTGCGCCGCCAGCAACACCGGCGCCACCTGCTCCTGTTTGCGCCCTAAACCGATATATAACTGCTTTACCGTATGCAACGCCTGCTGGCACTGCTGCTGGCAGGCCGCCGCCGGTGCCACCGCAATACGCCAGTGCGCTTTGGCCTCAGTGGCGGGTAACAGAAATACTTCGTTTTGCTGCCACTGGCCCTGATTTGACACCCCGGCACTGAACCAGCCCAATTCCAGTACCAGCTTGGCGGCCAGTAGCGGCAGTGCACAACAGGCCACAAACAACAGCAAAAATGTCTTTTTATTCACGTCCGGCTTTCCCCTGATGACTGGCTGCCAGCGCCACACCCAGCACTGCTATTGCCAGCAAAAACCATTGTAAAGCGTAACCACGGTGTTTTTCCGGTGGCAGCACCACGCTCTGATAATGTGGCACAAAAGGCGTATGCTGTTGCTGATACAACAGCGCCGGGTACAGCTGCCGGCCGCTCTGACTGCCAAGCGCAGCATAGTCAACCTGCTGAATACGCACCGGCCAGCGTCCGTTGTCTTCGATGTTCTGCCCCAGCAACAGCAGGCCATCCACCTTAGTACGTAACAGGCCATCCAGTTGCAGCTCTGGCGGAATGTCCGGCTGCGGCAACTGCTCACGGCGCTCGCCTGCCGCTATCCAGCCCAGGTTTACCAGCAGGGTCTGCGGCAATCCCTGCGCCTGCACCGGAATAATCACATCGTAGCCCACCTTACCCTCAACAATCTGGTTATCCAGCAACCACAGCGCTGGCTGCAGCCAGCGGCCAGTACCGCGCAGCGGCGCACCGTCTACCGCGGTACTGGCTAAGCCAGGCAGTTGCTCCGGTGCCAGGGCGCCTTTTGCCTGCAACTGTGCCAGATGCTGCAGTTGCAGTGTTTTGTCGTGGGCGCGGCTGTACTGCCACCATGACAGGTTGATCAAAATGGCAAAAGCCGTCAAAGTAAGTGCCAGCCATAAGGTGTTCAGCACAAAAATCTGGCCTGCCAGCTTAACGTGCATAACTGCAATTCCGGAGAGAGCTACTGATGTTGATTAAACTTGTCGTCATCGCGCTACTGCTTTTTATCGTTATTAATCTGGTCCGTGCCGGGCTGGTGATGCTGCGCCAGCCACAGCCGGGGATACCGATGTCGCGCTATCTGGGGCGCAGAGTCATGCTGTCGGCGTTAGTACTGCTGCTGATATTTATTGCCCAGGCCCTGGGGCTGCTTGAAGCCAACCCCAGGCCTTACTAAGCATTACAGCACATACACAAACACATACAGGCAGAGCCAGACCACATCTACAAAGTGCCAGTACCAGGCGCCAGCCTGAAAGGCGAAGTGTTTTTCCGGCGTGAAATGGCCTTTGAGCACGCGCAGAAAAACAAAGATCAGAATAATGGCGCCTAACGTTACATGCATACCGTGAAACCCGGTCAGCAGGAAGAAAGTGTTACCGTAAAAACCCGATGCCAGGGTTAACCCCAGGTCGCGGTAGGCATGGATATATTCATACACCTGCAGGCTCAGGAACACCAGGCCCAGTAAAATCGTGACCAGCAACATTGTCTTCAGCTGGCCGCGTTTTTTCTGCTCCAGCCCGACGTGGGCAAAGTGCAGTGTTACCGAGGAAATCACCAGAATAGCCGTGTTAATCAGTGGCAGCCCCGTTGCCGGCATAGCCTGGGTTTCAATACCCCCCGGTGTTTTCAGCAAGGGCCACAAGGCTTCAAAACCGGGCCACAGTATTTCCGTCATCGGCTTGCTGCCACCGCCGCCGAGCCAGTCCAGCGCCAGCACCCGGCCATAAAACAGCGCGCCAAAAAACGCCATAAAAAACATCACTTCCGATAAAATAAACCAGCTCATACCCTGACGGAACGAGCGGTCCATCTGCGCGCTGTACAAGCCGCTCATCGACTCGTCAATGACGTTTTTAAACCAGCCAAACAGCATAAAAATCAACACTGCAAAACCGGCAGCCAGCATATAGCCACCAAAGCCGGGTTGTTGCTTTGTCACTTCGTTAACAAAGTTTCCTGCACCAAAAGCAATTAAAAACAACGCCACAGCCCCAACGATAGGCCATGGACTCTGGGCGGGAACATAATATTTCTCGTAGCTTTTACTCATGTTATTCCCCAAGTTGTGATGATGCCGTATCGCCGGCCCAGGCGCTGGTGACGTCATATAACGTATAGGACAGCGTAATGGTGGAAAACTGCTTAGGCAGTGCCGGATCGACATAAAACTGCAATGGCATCAGCATGTCTTTGCCACCTGCCAGCTGCTGCTGGGTAAAGCAAAAACACTCTATTTTGTGAAAGTACAGCGCAGCCTGACCAGGCGACACTGACGGTACGGCCTGGCCTACAATCATACGGCTGGTCGGGTTTTGCGCGATATAATTCATAATATGAATTTCGCCCGGGTGCACCGTCATGCGGGTCACCTCGGGTTTAAATAGCCAGGGCATCTGCTGGTTAGGCCGGGCGATAAATTCAATAATGATCTCGCGGCTGGTATCGACCCGGGCCGCTTCGGCCGTGGCAGCTGTCGCCGCCGTTTTACCGTTAAGCCCGGTCAGATCACAGAACACGTCGTACAGCGGCACCAGTGCAAAACCAAAACCAAACATCGCCAGCGCGATCACCGCCAGTTTAAACGTCAGGGGTTTATGTTGCAGTGCCATACTGTGTGCTCCTACTTAATCTGCGGTGGCGTGTCGAAAGTATGGTACGGAGCCGGTGACGGTATTTCCCACTCCAGCCCTTCAGCCCCTTCCCACACCTGTGCTGTGGCTTTTTCACCGCCACGGGCACATTTCACCAGCACCCAGACAAAAATCAGCTGTGATGCGCCAAACAGGAAGCCGCCAATGCTGATAAAGGCATTAAAATCAGCAAACTGCAGCGCATAATCCGGG
>CAZEGA010000015.1:0-2387 GCA_964511675.1 uncultured Rheinheimera sp. | reverse complement strand
AGGTTGACCGAAATCAGCGAACACCAGAAATGCCAGCGTCCCAGCGTTTCGTCGTACATATACCCGGTCCACTTCGGCAACCAGTAATAGGCGGCGGCAATAATCGAGAATACCGCACCGGTTACCAGCACATAGTGGAAGTGCGCCACCACAAAGTAGGTATCGTGATACTGGAAGTCCGCCGGCGTGATGGCCAGCATCAGCCCGGAGAAGCCACCTATGGTAAACAGCACGATAAAGGCCAGCGCAAACATCATCGGCACTTCAAACGTCATGGCCCCGCGCCACATGGTGGCGACCCAGTTGAATACTTTAACCCCGGTCGGCACCGCGATAAGCATGGTGCAGTACATAAAGAACAGTGCCCCCGCTACCGGCATACCGGTGGTAAACATATGGTGCGCCCACACCAGAAAGGACAGCAGCGCTATACTGGACGTGGCGTATACCATAGAGGCATAGCCAAACAACGGCTTGCGGGCAAAGGTCGGCACTATGCTGGAAACAATACCGAACGCCGGCAGGATCATGATGTACACTTCAGGGTGGCCGAAAAACCAGAAAATATGCTGAAACAGCACAGGATCACCGCCACCGGCAGCATCAAAGAAGCTGGTGCCGAAGTACTTATCAGTCAGCACCATGGTTACCGCACCGGCCAGTACCGGCATGACCATAATCAGCAAAAATGCCGTGATCAGCCAGGTCCAGACAAACAGCGGCATTTTCATCCAGGTCATACCCGGTGCGCGCAGGTTGAATATGGTCACAATTACGTTAATTGCGCCCATAATCGACGAAATACCCATTATATGCACCGAAAATACAAATAATGCGGTAGTGTCATTACTGTAGGTGGTCGATAACGGCGCATAGAAGGTCCAGCCAAAATCCGGGCCACCGCCAGGCATAAATAACGACAGGAGCAGGATCAGGAAGGCAAATGGCAAGATCCAGAAACTCCAGTTATTCATGCGCGGCAATGCCATATCCGGCGCCCCTATCATCATCGGGATCATCCAGTTGGCCAGGCCGGTAAACGCCGGCATCACGGCACCAAATACCATGATAAGGCCGTGTACTGTGGTCATCTGGTTAAAAAACTGTGGTTCAACAAACTGCATGCCCGGCTGGAACAACTCCAGCCGGATCACCATCGCCATGGCGCCGCCGATAAAAAACATAATCAGCGCAAACACCAGGTACATGGTACCGATATCTTTATGGTTAGTGGTATATAGCCAGCGCTTTATACCGCCGGGCTTGTGGTCATGATGTTCATGATCATGACCGTGATCTGTCACTACTGCACTCATCCGTTATTCCCCTTTACCTTGCAGCACTGCATGCACGTCTGCGGCCTGTACCAGTTCACCGGTATTGTTACCCCAGGCATTACGTTCATAGGTAATGACGGCTGCCAGTTCTTTTAAACTCAGCTGTTTGGCATAGGCCTGCATAGAGGTGCCGGTTTTACCGTTCAGCACGATACTGATATGGCCGGTTTTATCATGCAGTGCCAGGGCACTGCCTTTAAGCGCCGGGAAAATACCCGGCAAGCCTTCGCCGTTAGGCTGATGACAGGCGGCACAATGCGCAATATAGGTGCGCTCGCCTACACTCATCAGTTCATCCATACCCATATTCATTGCCAGCAGTTCCAGTTCTTCAGCCTTGGCTTTAGCCCTGCGCTCTTCCTCGCTGTTAATCCAGGCCTCGTACTCTGCCGGTGCTTTGGCAATCACCACAATAGGCATAAAGCCATGGTCCTTACCGCACAGTTCGGCGCACTGGCCACGGTACAAACCGGGCTGTTCCACCCGGGTCCAGGCTTCGTTGATAAAGCCGGGGTTCGCGTCTTTTTTAACGGCAAAGGCCGGTACCCACCAGGAGTGGATAACATCATCAGAGGTCATCAGAAAGCGCACTTTCTTGCCGGTTGCGATCACCAGCGGGCGGTCCACTTCCAGCAGGTAGTTTTCGCCTTTGGCAAACTTATTGGCGATTTGCTCTTTTGGCGTAGCCAGCAAAGAGTAAAACTCTACGTCATGCTGCAGATACTTATAGTGCCATTTCCACTGCGAGCCGGTTACCAGCACAGTGACATCCGCCTCTGTGGTATCTTCCATGGCAATCAGGGTTTTGGTGGCCGGAATGGCCATAACAATCAGTATCACTACCGGGATAGCGGTCCAGAGTATTTCTACTTTGGTACTTTCATGGAACTGGGCCGGCTCAACGCCACGTGCTTTCCGGTGTCGTAAAATGGACCAGAACATGATCCCGAACACCACTACACCAATTACACAACAGATCCAGAAAATAGTCATATGCAGGTCGTACACCTGCTGACTGATTTCTGTTACCCCTCTTGTCATATTCAAGGG
>CAZEGA010000014.1:26693-27362 GCA_964511675.1 uncultured Rheinheimera sp. | reverse complement strand
CCCACGGCTAAACCGGTGAAGGCGTTGTACAGCGAGATCACCACCGGCATATCGGCACCGCCAATCGGCATGGTCATCATGACGCCGTATAGCAGCGCCAGCGCGAAGAACACGGCAAATACCGGTGCAGCCACCATACCGCCGTGCCAGATAATATAAGCGCCAAGTGCAATTAACAGTAACAACAGGCTGCCATTAACCAGCTGCAGCGCGCCAAAACGCAGGGTGCCGTTAATACGGCCGTCCAGTTTGGCCCAGGCGATAAGCGACCCCGACAGCGCCACGGCACCAATTAAACCGCCCAGCACGGCCAGCGTCAGTGATATTGTGCCGTGGGTTTTATAGCCAATCAGTTCTATTGCGGCAATGGCAGCGGCGGCACCGCCGCCCATACCGTTATACAGCGCTACCATTTGCGGCATTTCGGTCATGGCCACTTTTTTACCGCTGCGCCAGGCCCAGCCCAGGCCAAGTGCCAGCGCTATAATAGCCAGCGTAAGGTTAGTGCTTAAGTACGGCCTGGCGGCCTCGTTCACGTCCAGCGTATAGAGAAAACTGGCCAGTACCGCCAGCACCATGCCGGCACCGGCAACTAAAATGCCGGAACGGGCCGTCAGCGGTGAAGACATGCGTTTTAAGCCATAGATAAATAAAAACGCGGCAATAAAA
>CAZEGA010000014.1:11242-26683 GCA_964511675.1 uncultured Rheinheimera sp. | reverse complement strand
GCTGTCGATAAGCAAGGCTGCATTCATCTGGGCTTACTCCTTGCTGGCTTTGGCTGAGGGTTTAAACATTTGCAACATGCGCTCGGTGACGACATAGCCGCCGGCAGCATTACCGGCACCGAGCAGCACACCCAGAAAACCGATGATTTGCTCCGGCAATGAGCTGGCATTCAGCAGCGCCCACAAGGCACCCACCACCACTATGCCATGAATAAAGTTGGAGCCGGACATTAAAGGCGTGTGCAAAATGGCCGGCACCCGGCCGATAATTTCAAAGCCGGTAAAAGCGGCCAGCATAAAAATATACAGCGCAACAAAGCCGGTTAAGATAGTGGTGGTGTAGTCCATCAGTATTCCCCTGTTATTGTTCTACTGCGGCTTTGGCCGCGGTATTTTTGATCTCGCCGCCGTGCGTCAGTATGGTCCTGGCCAGCACTTCATCGTCCCAATCCAGCTTTATTTCGCCATCGGCAATAAATAACTGCAGTAAATTCAGCAGGTTTTTTGCGTATAGCTCAGAGGCGTGTTCGGCCAGCATGGAGGGGACATTCAGCGGGGCGGCTATGGTAATTTGGCCCTGCTCAAGGGTTTCGCCCGGTATGCTGTACTCACAGTTGCCGCCACCCTCGGCGGCCAGGTCAATAATGACAGCGCCCAGTTTCATACCGTCAACCTGGGCTTTGCTGATCAGTTTCGGCGAGGGCCGCCCCGGTATCGCGGCAGTGGTAATAACAATGTCGGCCTGCTGGATATGCCGGGTGACGACAGCGGCAATGTTAGCTTTTTCTTCTGCTGTCAGTTCGCGGGCGTAGCCGCCTTCGCCGCGGGCATCGACGCCGGTATCAACAAATTTGGCGCCTAAGGATTCGGCCTGCTCTTTGGTTTCTGGCCGTACATCGTAGCCTTCGGTTATGGCGCCTAAGCGCCGTGCGGTGGCCAGCGCCTGTAAACCGGCGACACCCAGCCCCATCACCAGGCAGCGGGCCGGGCGGACAGAGCCAACGGCGGTAGTCATCATTGGCAGGATACGCGCCAGCTTGGTGGCACCAAGCAGGGCGGCGTAATAACCGGCCAGCGCGGCCTGCGAAGATAACGCATCCATCGCCTGGGCGCGGCTGATGCGCGGTACCTGCTCCATGGCAAAGCAGCTTATCTGCTTATCGCGCAGTAACCGGGTGAGTTCAGGTTCTTTATGCGGGTAGATAAAACTCAGCAGGATGGTACCGGGGCGCATCAGGTTAATTTGCCCGGCAGTGGGGGCTTGCACCGCCAGCACTATGTCGGCGCCGGTTAATAATTCCTGCTCTGTAGCGGCAAAATGCACAGTAGTGTAAGCCGTGTCGGGCAGCTTGCTGCCAAGGCCGGCACCGCTTTGCATGCTGATGTTGCAGCCGAGTTTGCTGAGTTTTTCGGCTACGGCGGGTACCATGGCAACGCGCTTCTCGTGCGGCCGGCTTTCGTTCAGCACGGCGACCTGTATGGGCATAAGGCTTACTCCTTAACATAACTGTTTGAGGAGTATAACCTTTATTAAATAGATTTGTCTGGATCAGATTGGCTGAAAATTATCCAGGGCGGAATTCAGTGTGGCAAGAATGTCACGGCTGTTACGCAGTACGCGCAGTTGCTGAAATAATGCGGCGGCTTGCGGATACTGCAGTTTTAAATAGCTGAACCATTGTTTAATCCGGTTACTGTAGTACTGGCTTTTATCGCCGCACATTTCAAACTCGGAGTACTGCATTAAAAGCGCAAGTACCTCTGCCCAGGGCATAATGGCGTCACCGCGGCGGATGGTTTGCGCCAGGTTGGGTAATGCCAGGGCTCCGCGGCCGAGCATAATATCACTGCAGTCAGATTGCTGTTGGCACAGCGCCGCATCGGCGGCGCTCCAGATCTCGCCATTGGCGATAAGCGCAATATTGACCTGTTGTTTAATTCTGGCGATCCAGGGCCAGTAAGCCGGTGGGCGGTAGCCATCGCTTTTGGTGCGGGCGTGTACGGTCAGCATATTGGCACCGGCGCTGGCAATGGCGGCAGCGTTATCCAGCGTTAAGCTGGTGTCGTCATAACCGAGGCGGATTTTGGCACTGACCGGGAGCACGGCAGGCACCGCCTCGCGCACCGCTTTAACAATGCGGTATAGCTGCTCGGTTTCTTTCAGCAGTACAGCGCCGCCCCGGCTTTTGTTGACGGTTTTGGCCGGGCAGCCAAAATTCAGATCAACCCCGGGCGAGCCCAGCTCTACGGCACGCACGGCGTTTTCGGCCAGCCAGTGCGGGTCCTGCCCCAGCAGTTGCACCCGCACCGGCGTACCGGCTGCGGTTTTACCGCCAGTCAGCAGTTCAGGGCAAAGACGGGTAAAAACCCTTGAGGGCAGCTTTTGGTCTGTCACGCGGATAAATTCAGTAATGCACAGATCGTAGCCGCCAATACGGGTTAACATATCGCGCATTAAGGCATCGACCACGCCTTCCATCGGCGCCAGGATAATGTTCACGATATTACACGGAGTAAACCGTAGTAATGTGCTGGCGGTGCAACAGCTCGGCCAGCTCCGGCAGCTGTAAGGGTTCTATTTCCAGCACTTCGAGGATGGCACCTTTGTGCTGCTCCCATTCAGGGTCCAGGGTAATATTAAACAACTGCCGGCTTTCGCCACTGAAATGTTCGGCCAGCTTCAGTAAGGCAAACAGCTGTTTTTCCGGTTCGCTGTCTGACTCCAGCATCAATGCCGGGCTGTGGTGGTAGGCAATAACATTGCACAGTTCTGCTGTTAAACTCCAGGATTCGGCCACCAGGTAGCCCAGTACCTCATGGCAGGTGTGAAAATACTGTTCTTCAATTTCGCTGTAACCGCGACCCTGCTGCAGGCCTTGTTGCATCAGTTGCTCGTAATGCGTTACCTGCTGGTGGATCAGGGCAATACCGGCATTATGAAACAGGCCAAGGCTGTAGCAGTCGTCCTGCATGTCCTGGCTGAAGTTAAAGTGCCTGGCCAGCGTCATGGCGATATTGCCGGTTTGCAGCGCACTGGACCACAGCTTTAAGCTGAACTTATCATCGCGGCCTTCCGACAGGGTGAAGCGCACTAACACGCTGCGCACCAGCTTAAGTACCCGGTTTACGCCAAGAAACTTACAGGCATGTTCTACCGAGGTAATTTTATGGCGCAGGCCAAAAAAAGCGGAGTTGACCACTTTCAGCGTAAAACCGGCGATACCGATATCGAGATTAATCAGGGCGGCAATACGCTTGATATTGGGTTCGGGAGCATCCAGTTGCTGCTGGATATGCTGCAGGATCTCCGGTTGCGGTGGTATGGTAAAGCCACTTAACGCCTGTTCAATTGCTGACATATCAATGGCCTGCGCCATAACGCTTTCTCCGGGGCAGATGTTGGGTTAAGCACTTTATAGTAAAAGCGCGGCAAAGGTTTGGCAAAGCTGATTTATACTACTGATCCTGCTGTCAGGAATCCAGATAAGGCCGGCCAGACATTAACGTTTGTGCCAGGTGCTGCTCTGATTGCTGTTCACTCAGCTGCAGATCATTAAACTGCACATCAAACTGCAGCAGCTCCTCGTCATCTAGGTGTTGCGCTACCAGCCGGTCTGGCACCTGGCCCACCTGGCGGTAGGCGTTAATGGCCACCTGTGCTGCCTGCTCCATCAGCAGTAAAAAATGCCCCAGCGGAAACTGCTGAAAAATCTCGTCATCCAGATGGGCCCAGCCCAGCAGGTCGCCACTGATGCCGCCGTCAGCATGGTCGGTAAACAACATGGACACTGCCGGACATGTCGGGTTTTCGCCAACCTGATACTGCTGCGCGTCTTCACTGTTAAACAACAGGACATAGCCAAAGCCCGGGCTGCCTTCGGCGTCCATTTCGTCAAATGACGTATCGTACATCAGAAACAAGCGATTATCGGTCATGACGTTTTCCTGCTGCAAAAATGGGCGCTAATTCTAGCTGAAATTACTCTGATGCTAAAGGGCGAACTGCAACTATCGGCGCTTTATTGCCCCAGGTTGCGGCTTAATCTGCCTGGTAGGGGATTTCCAGTAACAATGCCAGTGCCAGCAGTAAGGCCTGTTCCTGTGTTACCAGCAACTGATCGGCCCGCACGCAGGCTTCAATAGCCAGCCACAGCTGCTGTTTTTGCAGGGGGGCCAGGGTGAGCAACAGGGGTAACTGCTGGCTCAGTGTGGTTAAGGCAAGCTCCGGCAGCGCGATATCGACAGTAAAGGGCAGGGCAGCAGTACCTGCCAGCCAGGCTTGTTGCTGCTGCTGGGATGCGTTACCGGCCACACTGCTCACCAGAGACAGCAATGCTGTAACTGCAGGTGCAAGCTGTGCCAGTGTCTTGCCGGAGTATTGCCGTGCTATCTGAGCCGGGTCAAACTGTACGGCAACACTGTGCTCAATAAACTCACAGGCCAGCCAGGCACTGATGTCTGGTTTACCGGCAGCCTGTATCAACGCCTGCAATAATTGTTCAAACTGACGGAACTTGCCCTCTGACAGGGTTTTCAGTGCCGGGATCAGCCGCTGTAATAACTGCACCTGTTGCAGTGCATCAAGGCTGGCTACGCTGTCACACAACTGGTCTACCTGCTGCAACAAACCGGCTGAGCCCATTTCTTTAATCAGGTGCAGCTGTTTACTGCGGATACTGTCATCCTGCTGCAGTATTAAACAACATACCAGCGCCACTGCCGGTTCTGCCTGGCGGCTGCTGTGCAGCAATAATAACGGTAAGGCTTGTTGCAGCCGCTCAGTATTGGCAGGTTTGGCTTGTGCTGGCGCTGTATTGGTATCTGTTGCGGTTTGCACTGTCCTGGGGCTGGGGAACTTGCCATTCCACTGCGGTTCCAGCCGTTTAATACGGCTGCTTAGCGGCGGGTGGGTGGCAAAAATTGACGCCCAGCGGCTTATCGCTTCACCGAAAAACAAATGGCTGTTTTCATCGGCGTTCTGGTTTTTAATTTTACTTGAGCTGCTGTGGCTGCCAATGACCTTTAATGCCCCGGCAATGCCGCGCGGGTTGCGGGTAAACTGCACGGCAGAGGCATCGGCCAGAAATTCGCGCTGGCGGCTGACCGCCGCTTTAATCAGGTTACCGAAGAAGGAACCCAGATAGCCGACTATTACCAGGCCCAGTGCCAGCAACATTATGCCGCCGCCACTGTCTTTGCTGTTGCCGGAGCGGCTGCTGGCGCGTATGGCTCCGGATCTGCTGCTGCCGCGCAGCATATAGTAACCGATATGCCCCAGGAACAAGATGCCGTTCAGAATCGCGATCAGGCGGATATTCATCCGCATATCGCCGTTGAGGATGTGGCTGAACTCGTGCGCGACCACGCCTTGGAGTTCGTCGCGGTTTAACTGCTCCAGGCAGCCCTGGGTCACTCCTATCACCGCATCTGCCGGGCTGTAACCGGCGGCAAAGGCATTAATGCTGCTTTCAGGCAGTACATACACCGGCGGTACCGGCGTATTGGCCGCCAGCGCCATTTCTTCGACGATATTAAGCAAACGGCGTTGTAACGGAGCTTTACTATCGGGAGATAGCCTGACCCCGCCGAGCGATTCGGCCACAACTTTGCCACCAGCCTGTAGCTGTTGCCATTTAAACAGTACTGCCACCGTTACCGCGCCCAGCACCACTACGCTGACCCAGCCGACCAGATGCCAGGGCAGGGTTTGCCAGTGCCAGGGGCCGGCTAAAACAGCCGGATCGATAAAACCGAGACTGAGCAGCGCCAGCACATTGGTCAGCAGCAGAAGCAACAGCACTGCCAGGCTGAACAGTGCGACCAGGATGCGGGTGTTACGCCGGGCTAAATCCTGCTGGGCGAAAAAATTACTGCTCATAGCGCAGGGTATTAAAAGCTGACTTTAGGCGCGGCCTGTATTGCTGCGCTGTCGGCAAATTCCAGTAATTTGGCGTCATGGGTATGGCCAAACATGCCGGCAAACACCACCGGCGGGAAACTCTGCTTATAACTGTTGTAGCCGGTGACCGCGTCGTTAAAGGCCTGGCGGGCAAAGGCCACCCGGTTTTCAGTGCTGGTCAGCTCTTCTGACAGCTGCATCATATTCTGGTTGGCTTTCAGCTCCGGGTAGGCTTCCATTACCACATTCAGGCGGCTCATGGCGCCTTGCAATACGCCTTCAGCACCCGCCAGCTGGCTTATTGCCTGTTCGTCACCGGGATTATTGGCCGCAACCTTTAAACCGGCTAATGCGGCATTACGGGCGGTAATAACGGCTTCCAGCGTATCGCGTTCATGCGCCATATAGGCTTTGGCTGTTTCGACTAAGTTCGGGATCAGGTCATAGCGGCGTTTCAGTTGCACTTCAATCTGGGCAAAGGCGTTCTGGAAGCGGTTTTTTAGCTTGACCAGGGTATTAAATATGCTGATAACCCAGAACAGCAGGGCAACAAGAATAGCCAGAATAATCAGGCTGGACATAAAGGCTCCGGTATGGTGATAAATTACTCCGGCATTGTTAACAATAGTTTAATCAGTGTCCAGCATTTATTGCTGAATTAACACTAAAGTACGATGATTGGTGCTCAGATGGCCGGATACTGTCAAATGGCGCGGGCTCAGGTATCATAGTACAGCATGACAACGAGGTAAGCATGAGCGATTTTAAACATATTTCGGTACAACAGACTGCTGAGTTACTGGCACAAAATAAGGTGGTCATTGCCGACATCCGTGATGAACAGAGTTTCAGCAATGGCCATATTGCGGGCGCGTATCACCTGACCAATGGCAATTTAGCGGGTTTTATGCAGCAGTTTGACCTTGAACAGCCGGTGGTGGTGGTGTGCTACCATGGCAACTCCAGCCAGGGGGCCGCACAGTACCTGGCGCAGCAGGGCTTTGAGCAGGTGTACAGCATGGATGGCGGCTTTGAAAGCTGGCGCCGGCAGCTGGTTGTGGTGAGTGGCGACAGTGCATAAATTTGCCGAACTGAACTCAGCACCGGCAGCGCAGCTGTTTGCCGCCTATTGTACCGCGCAGGGGCTGGCAGTGAATGCCGTGATACAGCAGGCAGATTTTGCCGAGCTGTATGCGCCGGCAGAGCAGCAAGCGCAAATTGAGCAGGAGTTTGCCCGGTTTTTGCGAGAGCCCGGCCATCCGCGTTATCAGGCGGCAGCCTGGCAACTGAGCCAGCCCGTTGCCGTGCCGGGTGCCGCCCTGCCGGCATTCAGCCTGGCTAAGGTGTGGCAGCAGGCTCCGTTGACGTTAGCTTTGTTGCTGCTGTGCCTGCTGGTGTATGGCTGGCAGCAAATTGACTGGCACAGCAGCAGCGCACTATTGCAACTGACCGAGCCGGTGCAGTTATGGCGCTGGTTTACGCCGGTATTGTTGCATTTTTCACCGACACATCTGGTATTTAACCTGGCCTGGTGGCTGTATCTGGGGCGGCAGTTTGAACAGCAACTGGGCACCGTCATCTTGCTTAACGTCAGCTTGTCGCTGGCGCTGCTGTCAAATGCGGCGCAGTATTTTATGGTCAGCCCGTATTTTGGCGGCATGTCCGGTGTGGTGTATGGTCTGTTTGGCTATTTCTGGCTTGCCGGCCGGTTGAACCCGGCGCAGGGGCTGCATATCAGCCCGGCGCTGGCGGGTTTTATGCTGTTGTGGCTGCTACTGGGGTTCTTTGATGTGTTGTGGGTCAGTATGGCGAACTGGGCCCATCTGGGCGGTTTGCTGGCCGGTATGGGCTGGGCCTGGCTGTTGCGGAAACAAACAGGCCGCAGTAACAGCTAGCTGTTACTGATACAAGTATTTGGTAAACAAAAGATCGCGGATGATGGTTTCACCCGCCTCTTTTTTCATCGCCTGTTGCAGTTTTTCCAGTAATGCCAGGCGAATTTCCTCCCGGCCGGTCAGCGATTTGATCTTATCTTCCGGCTGCTTACTGATAGTGCCGTAAATAATATCGAGGATCAGCGGCTCGTGATGCTCAACTGCCGGCAAATAGCTTTTATCCTCTATCATCAGTTCGACGGTGATGCGGATATAACCCAGGCTGCGGCGGTTACCTGAAATATAGTTAGTCACAATGTCAGGGTCGAAGCCGTAATAGACGATTTCTTTCGGCTTATTCTGGGCCAGAGTGGGCAGGGCGGCCAGCAGCAACAGCGAAAACAGCAGAGATCTAAGCATAAGTATCACTTTTTGTTGAGGAAAAATGGCAATAACGGCATTAACCTTAGCGCTAACTGCAGCATTTTACCAGTTAACACGGTTTGCCGTAAGCAGGTTTTCCGTGCGGATAGCGGCTGAATAATCAGCCTGAAGTTGGTATTATGCCGGCAGAGTTTTTGCTGGCAGAGTTTTCGGTAGTGAGTATTCCTCTTATTTCGCTTGATACAGGCTGGCAGGACGCCCGGCTGCTGTCATTGCCTGCAGACCTGGCACCCTGGGTGTTAGAGGCCGCGTCCCTGACGGCCCGCTTAAAGCGGCATTGCCAGCATTTCCGGGTTCAGGTGTTACAGCAGCACACCGTCCTGTTGCCGGACTTTTTGCAGGCCGCACTACCCGGTACCGGCAGGGCACAGGTACGCGAGGTGATTCTGTGGTGTAACGAGATGCCCTGTGTCTATGCCCAAAGCTGGTTGCCGCAGCAAACGCTGGATACGCTTAAACCCTTAGCGGCTTTAGGGGAGCGGCCACTGGGCGATTATATTTTTCAGCATCAGAGCCTGCGCCGGGGCACCATTGAAGCCGCGCAGCTTAACATGATACTGCCGCAGCTGGCGGCGCCAACGCTTTGCTATGCCAGGCGCTCGGTATTTCAGCTTGAGCAGCAGCCTCTGCTGGTAACGGAAGCCTTTTTACCGGCAATGGCGCAACTGGATCACGGCCGACCATGAAGCTGGAACTAAAATGGGTAAACTGGCGCTACTATCTGCAGCTGATGCGGCTGGAAAAACCAATCGGGACATATTTATTGCTGTGGCCCACCTGGTGGGCGTTGTGGCTGGCAGCCGAAGGGGGGCCACCACTGTCGTTGCTGCTGGTGTTTACTGTGGGCGTGGTGCTGATGCGTGCCGCCGGCTGCGTCATAAACGATTACGCCGACCGTAAGTGGGACGGTGCGGTAGAGCGTACTAAGCAGCGGCCGCTGGCCAGTGGCGCGGTAAGCGGCGCGGAGGCCTTGCAGCTGTTTGTGTTACTGCTGTTGCCGGCGGCCGGCTTATTGTTGTTTTTAAACTGGCAGACGGTATTGCTGTCGCTGATCGCATTACTGCTGGCAGCGGGATATCCCTTTATGAAACGCTATACCCATTTACCGCAGGTGGTACTGGGCGCCGCGTTCAGCTGGGGTATGCCGATGGCATTTATGGCCATTCAGCTTAAGTTGCCGCCGCTGCTCTGGCTGCTGTACCTGGCTAACCTGCTGTGGACAGTGGCCTATGATACCTACTACGCCCTGGTCGACCGGCCGGATGATGTTAAAGTGGGGATTAAATCGACGGCGATTTTATTTGGCCGCCATGCCTTGGCCATTATTGTGCTGCTGCAGTTGTGTACTCTGTTGCTGCTGGTAGTGGTGGGCTGTCTGGCACAGCTGCATCTGGTGTATTACCTCAGCCTTGCTGCCGCCGCCGGTTGTTTTGTCTACCAGTACTGCATAGCCCGGCGCAGCCTGCAGGGCTGTTTTGCGGCGTTTTTACATAACCATTATGTGGGTATGCTGGTCTTTGCCGGTATTGCCTTAAGTTACCTGCTACAAGGATAAGCTGTTATGAGCCGATTATTGTTAACGCTGGTGTTGATATGGCCATTGCTGGCCTGTGCCATACCGCTTGACCAGCGCGAAGTGTTCAGCCTGGTGCCATTGCAAATAGGTGAGCACACTATTGAGGTGCAACTGGCCGATACGCCGCAAAAACGCGCACAGGGCCTGATGTTTCAGTTGAGTGCCGACCCGGGCATGCTGCTGTTATACACTGAGCCAACAGCGATAGCGCTGTGGATGGTGAATACCGCTATGCCGCTGGATGTGGCCTATATTGGCGCCGACTGGAGCATAGCCGAGCTGATTACACTGCAGCCGTTTGATGACACCCCGGTACCGTCACAGCAGCCGGTAATTGCCGCGCTGGAAATGCCGCGCAGCTGGTTTGCCAAACATGGTGTAGTGGTTGGGCAAAAAGTCACGCTGCTCTCTGAATAGCAGGGTTAATTCAAGGGGTCAGAACACTTGATAGCCCCTTGATAGCCTGGGTTCAAGGAGTTCAAGTGTTCTGACCCCTTGAATGTTATTGCGGCAGTTTGCGGCGCAGCAGCAAAAAGTACAGTACCGGCATCAGCAACATCGACACCAGCGGCGCTGCTATCATACCGCCCAGCATCGGTGCGGCAATGCGCTGCATTACTTCGTTACCGGCACCGCTGCCGAGCATAATGGGCAGCAGGCTGACAATGATTGTCAGCACTGTCATGGCTTTGGGCCGCACCCGCTGCACTGCACCCTGCATAATGGCCTGCCACAGCTGCTGCCGGTTTTGCGGTTTCAGCTCATTTACCGCGCGCTTTAAATACAGCAGCATGACCACGGCAAATTCAGCCGCTACGCCGCTAAGGGCAATAAGCCCCACTGCCACAGCGACAGACAACTGATAATCCAGCAGATACAGCAGCCATAAGCTGCCGCTTAAGGCAAACGGCAGGCTGACCAGCACCAGCACCACGTCACTGAACTGACGGAAGGTGAGATATAACAACATCACAATCAACAGCAGGGCAAAAGGCACCAGTTGTGCCAGACGCTGTGTTACCCGCTCAAGATATTCATACTGGCCACCAATACTGACACTGACCTGCGGCGGAAAACTTTGCTTAGCCAGCAGCGCCTCCAACTGACCCAGATAGGTGCCAAGCTGTGTTTCAGCCGGTAAGTCGATATAGATCCAGCTGGTTAAGCGGGCATTTTCGGCGCGGATCATCACCGGGCCGTTAATTACCTCAACCTTTGCCACCTGCTCCAGCAGCAGGTAGGCGCCGTCAGCGGTTTGCAGCGGCAACTGGCGGATATCGTCCGGGTGGCTGCGGCTGTCACGCGGAAACCGCAGGCTGATATCGTAGCGCTCGCGGCCCTGAATGCTCTGTGCCACCGGTGCGCCGCCAATGGCAAAGGCCACATACTGCTGCAGCTCGGTTAAGGTCAGGCCATAGCGGCCCAGCTGGCGCAAGTCCGGCGTTATTTGTAAATACAGGCCATCTTCTACGCGTTCGGCAAATACCGAGCGGCTGCCCGGCAGCTGTTTGATCTCGGTTTCCAGCTGCTGTGCCAGCTGTGAAATGGTTGCCAGATCCGGCCCGCTTACGCGCACACCTACTGGCGTGCGGATACCGGTTGACAGCATATCAATACGGGTTTTTATCGGTGGCAGCCAGGCATTGGTTAAGCCTGGCACCTGCACTGTGGCATCCAGCTGCGCAATAATATCGTTGAGGGTAACACCCTCACGCCACTGGCTTTGTGGTTTAAGTTTGATGCTGGTTTCCAGCATGGTCAGCGGGGCCGGATCGGTCGCGGTATCGGCGCGGCCGCTTTTACCCAGCACGGTATCGACCTCGGGCACGGTTTTAATCAGGCGGTCAGTTTGTTGCAGCAGTCTGGCGGCACTGGCCGGGCTTAAACCGGGCAGGGTTGTGGGCATATACAGCAGGTCGCCCTCGGCAAAAGCCGGCATAAATTCGCTGGACAAGCGTTGCCACGGCACCAGGCTGGAGCCGAGCGCCAGTACGCACAGCAACACCAGGCTTGCCGGAAAGCGCAAACACAGTTTAAGCAGTGGCGTGTACAGTGCAATCAGGCAGCGGTTGATTGGATTGCGGTGCTCGGCGGGGAGCTTGCCGCGCAGCAGGTACAGCATCAGCACCGGGATCAGCGTTATGGCCAGCAGGGCAGCAGCAGCCATGGCAAAGGTTTTGGTATAGGCCAGCGGGGCGAATAAGCGGCCTTCCTGTGCCTCCAGCATAAATACCGGTAAGAAACTGACCGTGATCACCAGCAAGGAGAAAAACAGCGCCGGGCCAACATCCAGACAGGCGTCGATAATGGTCTGGCGGAATTCGCCTGCAGTGAGCACCTTGCCATTGGCGCGGGCCAGCTCCAGCTTTTTATGGCCATGTTCTACCATGACAATAGCCGCATCGACCAGGGCACCAATGGCAATGGCGATCCCCCCCAGGCTCATGACATTGGCGTTAATGCCCAGCAGCTGCATCAGTAAAATACTGGCCAGCAGTGCCAGCGGCAGGCTGATTACGGCAACCAGGGCGGAACGGGCATGCAGCAGAAACACCAGGCACACTAATGCCACTACGGCCATTTCTTCCAGCAGTTTCCGGCTCAGGTTATGGACGGTATTCTCAATAAGCTCTGAGCGATCATACACAGTAATCAGCTCAACACCGGCAGGTAAGCCATTTTTCAGCCCGGCCAGTTTGTGCTTTACCGCCGCTATGGTGCTAAGGGCATTTTCGCCATGGCGCATGACGATAATGCCGCCGACCACTTCGCCTTCGCCGTTCAGCTCTGCTATGCCGCGTCGTGTGGCCGGTACGCTTTGCACTGTGCCGATATCGGCCAGGGTCAGCGGGTAATCTGCGCTGTTACGCATGCCAAGTGGTACCGCCGCCAAATCGTCCGGCGACTGGATATAACTGCCTGCCTGCACCAGCAGTTCGGTTTCGGCCACTTCAATAACACTGCCGCCCTGTTGCTGATTATGGTTGTTAATGGCACTGATCACCTGTGCCAGCGTGGTGTTGTATGCACGCAGCAGGCGCGGTTCCAGCTGCAGCTGATAGGTTTTTGCCATGCCGCCGATGCTGGCGACTTCTGCCACACCGCTGATGCTTTGCAGTTCGGGTTTAAGGTAAAACTGTTGCAGGCTGGTCAGCTGCTCCAGTGACTGGCGGCCGGTTTTATCGGCCAGCGCATACTGGAATACCCAGCCAACACCGCTGGCGTCCGGCCCCAGCGTGGCGCTGGCACCGGCAGGCAGGCTGACGGTTTGCAAATACTCCAGCACCCGGGAGCGGGCCCAGTACGGGTCGGTGCCATCGGCAAAAATAACATACAGGTAGCTGTCATTGGGCATAGAGAAGCTGCGCACTGCTTTTGCCTTGGGCACGGCCAGCAGGGCACTTGAGAGCGGATAGCTTACCTGTTGCTCTATCGTTTCGGGTGTCTGGCCGGGGTAGCTGGTTTTAATGATCACCTGCACATCGGACAAATCCGGCAGAGCATCCAGTTTCAGTTGCTGGCTGGCCTGATAACCAAACAAGGCCAGTGCCAGCGTGCTCAGCAGTACCAGTAACGGGTTTTGCACCGACCAGCGGATAATGGCATTGATCATTTGCTGTGCTCCTGGTGCGAATGACCGCCGCCAGTACCGGACGGCAACTGGCTTAAACTGGCTTCAGCGTCGAGCAGAAACTGGCCGGATACCACCACCTGTTCGCCCTCGTGCAGGCCGGACAACACCTGGACATAGCCCTGGGCACTGCTGCCGGTGCTGATGTGGCGGACGCTGAAACTGTCGTCGTGTTTGACAATAACCCGGCTGCCGCTGCCGGATAATATGACTGCCTCACGCGGTACGGCCAGCACATCGCGCAGGGGGCCGCCGTATAGCCGTACCGGCAACAGCATATTGGGCTGCAGCAGTTGCCGGGTGTTGTCCAGAGTGAGCCGGACTTTGCTGCTGCGGCTTTGGGCATCCAGTGCCGGATAAATAAAATCGACCCGGCTTTCAAGGCCGCTGATGTGATGCGACGGAATATCGACCTCGGCGCTCATGCCATCACGCAGCCAGCTTTGCTGTGCTTCCGGCACATCGGCCAGCAGCCAGACCCGGTCTAAGCGGGTGATCTCCATTAAGGTATCGCCTGGGCTGATATACATGCCGTCGCGCACATTCAGCATCGTAACTACACCGTCCTGATGTGCATGCACGGTGATCTGGTGCTGGCTTTGCCGCTTTTGCTGCAGGCGTTCGATATCGCTGCTGGTAAGGCCAAGCAGGCGCAGGCGGGTTTCGGCGCGCTGCAGCAGGCTGCTGCTGCGCTCACCGTTTTGTGTACTGACCGACAACGCCTGCAGGTAGTCGTCCTGCGCTACCAGTAAATCCGGGGCGTAGTAACTGAACAGCTTGTCACCGGCCTTGACGCGCTGGCCTAAACTGCGCACATACAGCTGCTCTATCCAGCCCTGGGCGCGGATATGGCTGTGGTGAATAGCATCTTCCGGGTATTGCACCTGGGCAAAGCTGTCAATAAAGCGCCACAAGGTGCGCGGCGCGGCGGTTGCAGTACGGATTGCCAGAGCCTGCTGCATGGCACCGTTTACGGTTACGGTTGCGCTTTTTTGCTGGCGCTGCAGCACTAAAGTCATGCCGCAAATCGGGCAATTGCCGCTGTCATGTTGCTGGATCTGCGGGTGCATAGGGCAGATATACAACGGTTGAGCCTGCGTCAGCACACTATTTTGTACTGCTGCCTCCGCTGGCCGGACGTTAGGTTGATGTGTGCTGTGGTCTTGTGCCGACAGCGTTAAAACAGGCTGCACCAGCAGCAGGCCGGTTAAGTAAAACGTACGCATAATTTTTTCCTGAAACAGTACAAAGCCGCGTGCTAAAGCACAACATTAAAACGGTTGATGGGTTTCAGGCGTTTATCGGTGGCGGGGGCTCTTCGGCAAACAGCCACAGCGGCAGGCTGCCGGTCTGGGCCGCTACCCTGTTGTGCGGCCGTACATAGCGGAATAACTCAGTGGTGAGCAGGGCACTGGCCGTGGCGCAGTGTTTGGTACAGCAATCCCCTTTACACTGATGTTGCGCCTGTTCGCAGCAGTCATGCGCTGGATCGGCAGGTACGCTGGGTTTGGCACTGTGGCAGGGCATCTCTGTTTCAGCTGCGGGCTGCGCCTGCAAATGCTGCTCAGCCAGCGCATCTGCCAGGGTATAGGCATTAGCCGGCTGCACCGATCCGCTGATACCGGATAGTGCCAGACAACATAACAACAGATAACTGAGTACAGTGCGCATGGCGCTAATCATAGGCGTTTTAGCTGGCCGGGTCCAGTACGCCGTTGATGCTGGCGTTGTTACGAAACCAGCCGGCAATACTGTAGCGGGTGTCGGCGGCGGGCAACACTTCATGCGGGAAGCGCTCGCTTTCAAACAACACCAGGCTGGCGGCAGTGGGCAGAAACTTATCAATTAAGCTGTCATGCTCATCATACAGCGCCAACTCGCCACCTGTGCTTACGCTGTTCAGGTAGCTTACCGTGGTCAGCACCCGGTTGGAACGGCCGCTGAAAGCATCGACATGCTTTTGGTAGTAATCACCGCGCTGGTAGCGGGCGAAATGGCATTCAAAGTCGAACAAACC
>CAZEGA010000014.1:1746-11232 GCA_964511675.1 uncultured Rheinheimera sp. | reverse complement strand
GCTGCAACCGGGCCATGCTGGCCAGGTACTGCTGCTGGGCGGCTGTTGTGCCGTCAAACCACTGGGTGGCATCGCGGCGGATTTGCCTGCTTAGCTGATGCGCGCCTTGCCGGCCAATACCGGCCGGGGTCAGCCGGGCTTCATGCTGCGCTTCATACAGCAGGGCGGCATTGAGCCCGGGGCTTAAGAAATTGGGCAGCCACACCCAGCCATGCTGATAAAACGCGTCGATAATGGTGGCAACATCCAGCGTATCGCTGGGTAACACAGAACCGGACATAAGCTGAGCCCAAAAATAACACCGCGCTATTGTCGCTGAAAAACCTGTGCCAACAAAGCAGATCTTACTGCTGCCATCTGTAATAACACGCCGGCTGGTGCCGGCGTAAGCTCAGAACTGGTAACTCTTGGCTTTGGCCAGCAAGTCTTTGGCTTTAATTTTACCCGTCATGCACTGGTTAATATCGGCTTTTTTAATCACCCAGTAATAGCGGCCTTCAGTCGTGCGGCTGTTGACCTGCAGCGTGACATACTCGTTATCCGGCATATCGCGCAGGCTGGCGCCATAGTCGCACAGCACCTGGCTGAATTTTTCCCCGACAGTTTTAACCATAGCGGCGGTTTGCTGCTGCTGCTCTGCCAGCTGCCTGGCGCGCTGCTCTTCCAGCTGTTTGCGGCTTAATGCCGCTTCTTTTGCCACTTCAGCCTGTTTTTCCTGCAGCAGTTTGGCTTTTTGCTGCAGTTTTTCCAGTTCTTGTTGCTGCTCTTTAGTCAGTTTGTTCATGGTTTTACTGAACTCGATATCGCGCTTGTCCCGTTCGACATCCCGCAGCTCGCGTTCTATTACGCGCTGCTTTTCGGCAACGCGATACGTCAGGCGGTGCTGGTCACGCATTTGCTCGGCCATGTCTGCTGCGGCTTCCGTCAGTTTTTCGATTTCGTGGCTGTTAAATTCAAACTCAAAATCGCCGGCTGGCAGTGGTGCAGCCGGGGCCGCCGGTGCTGCCGGTACGGCCAGGTTTCTTAACTGGATAATCTGCCGGCCGGTGGCGGCGGAATTGGCCTGAAACAGTAGGCCCTGGCCGCTTAGGTAGCTGTATTGTAATGATGACAGCCGGGCCGCTTCGCTGTCTTTAAAGGCCGTATGCAATATCGTTTGCAGGATATCGGCATTTTGTTTCAGCGCCGGGCTGACTTCAGCAGCATTTACCGGTATCAGGGCGGCAGCAGTGGCCAGGGCTATGGCATAAAATGGGGTACGGCGTAATGTGTTCATGGTTTTACCACTCCGGTAGTCGTTGGGGTCAGATAGTAGCTGTCTGCAGGACGGTAGCCGGCCTGCATGGGTTGATAGTTTTCCTGCCAGTATTGCCAGTCAGCCTGACGCTGCTGGTTCAGGTATTCCACCAGTTGTAACATATCGCTGCGCTGGTCACGTTGCAGTTCGTGCTGCAGGTAGTCTTTTAGCAGCAGCAGTTGCGCATGGGTGCTTTGCTGCTGATCATCCAGCTGTTGCACCAGCCAGTGTTGCTGTTCGCGCTGATAACCGCTCAGTACATGGTTGAGCGCCGCATTAATTTCGCTTTGCGTATCCTGCCAGCGCAGGATCAGGCTGCCGTGCTGCAACTCCAGCCGGGCGGGTGACAGGCTTATCAGCAGGGCGCAGCAGGATAGTGCCAGGCTGATGTGCGGCCACCAGCTGCGTCTGGGGGCCGGCCGTTGCCACTGGCGGGCGAATAATGCACTGCTGTCAAACCCGGGTACCGGTTCAAACAGCGGAGTTTGCGCATCGGCCTGCAATGCCTGTGTTTTCTGCATGCGGCTATACCAGAGCGCATCATGTTGTAACTGCGCTGCACATTGGCGGGTGGTAATTTTACCATCCAGCCAGTCTTCAAAAATTTGCTGATTGTCCGACATAATCGTCCTCCAGTTGCAGGCGCATCTTATCCAGCGCAGCATAAAAACGGGATTTTACGGTATTGCTCGACAGCGCCAGCTGGCTGGCTATCTCGTCAAACGTGAACTGCTGATAAAACTTCAGCTCCAGTACCAGACGTTGCTCAGGTGGCAGGCGGCGCAGCTGTTGCTGGATCTGGCGCTGCTGCCGGTGGCGCGACAATTGCTCCGGCAGGCTGTCAGTGTCGTCGGCCAGCTCGCTTAAGGCAGCATCATCTTCGCTGTATTTGCGCCGGCGCAGCATATCCATGGCGCGGTAGTTTGCTATGCCAAACAGCCAGCTTTTAAAGCTGCTGTCACCACGGTACTGCCCCAGGTTGCGGCACAGTACCATCAGTACATCCTGCAGCAAGTCATTGGCATCTTCGTGTGAGCCAAGCAGGCGCAGGCCAAAGTAAAACAGCGCCGCCTGATGGCGGTTCACCAGTTGCTGCCAGGCACCCTGGTCGCCATTTAACGCTTTGGCAATCAGGCTCTCGTCACTGCGTTTAAACACGATATTATTGTTCTCTGTTGGTTTTGCAGATTAAGTCGTACCGGACAGAAAAAAAGTTGGCTTTAATTTCATCTTTTTGTCTTTTTTTGTCTGCGGTGTGTTTTTGCGCTGTATGGATGGCCACTGCTTTGCAGCGGATGGTGAAAAGCATACCTGATAAAATAAAAAAACGCCGGTGATGCGGCGTTATGGCAAAAAGCCCGGCACGAAGCGTGCGGGCTAAACACAGTTGCATTACTGCGGCGTGCTGCCCGCTCTGGTGGGGTATTGCTGGAATATCAGCGCGACCACTTTGGCGATAGCGGCCTTGGGTTGGTCCAGATCAGATTTTTTCAGCGTACCTTCGGAGATACCTTCCCAGATCAGCTGTTTTTGCGCGGCATCGACAACATCAATATTTACGGTGCCGTATTTATAGCGAATGGTGTCTACTTCTGTCGTGTACAGCGGGAAGCCGGCATAAATACCACGCCGGTAGTGGTAATAACCATAATGTATGCTGGCAGACGGTGTGCTGCGGACATCGGTACGGTTTTCCACGTTGGAGTTAAAATTTACCAGCAAGTCGGCATTGTGTTCACTGTATTGGTAGCCCAGCGCCGTCATTTCGGCGGTAATGGCATCTTTAAAGTGTTGTGTGACCAAGGTGGCATAACCGGCTTTATCGGTTGCCGGTTCCGGCATAAAGGCAAAGGTTTTATAGCCGGTAAAGTTAATATTGGCGGCAGTATCTGTGCGCACTTTAGGCCCGGTGGCACAACCGGCCAGCAGCAAAACTGCAGCTGCAGTAAGCGCAAGGCCAAAACGTTTCAGCTTGTTATTTAGCATACACTTCTTCCTGTACTTAATCCGGATAGGCATCGCGAATGGCGAGAAAGGCATCCAGATTGTTTAACAATATATCTGCCAGTGTCGGGTCAAAGTGTTGACCACGTTCACGGCGGATTAGTTCGATAATTTGCTCCAGCGGCCAGGCTTTTTTATAACAGCGATCACTTCCCAGGGCGTCAAACACGTCTGCCAGCGCAGTAATGCGGCCGGCAATATGAATATCATGCCCGCTCAGCCCCCGGGGGTAGCCTTTACCATTCCATTTCTCGTGGTGCTGCAGGGCTATAATGGCACCCATCCGCAGGATCTCGTTAGTGGAATGTTGTAAAATCTGGTAACCCAGTTCGGCGTGCTGCTGCATGATAGCCCATTCGGCGTCATCATGTTTACCGGGCTTGTTTAAAATAGTATCCGGTATGGCAATTTTGCCCAGATCGTGCAGCGGTGACGCCAGCTTGATCACTTCGGCGTCGTACTCGGATAAACCGGATTTAACCGCCAGGACATAGCTGTAGTTGGCGACCCGTTTTACATGGCTGCCGGTCTCCTTGGAGCGTTTTTCCACCGCTTCGCCGAGAATATACGACAGCTCGCGCTGGCTTTCGCGCATCAGTTCACGCAGGCGGATATTCTCATAGGCAATGGCAATGTTATGTGAAAAGTAGTTCAGCAACTGATGGTCGGTTTGCTCCAGCTTGCTGCCTTTACTGACATAGAGGAAATTTTCATTGCCCCTGTGGGTAGTGAAATAACCGATAAAGCAGTCATCACCACAATGCGAAGATTTTTGCTGCTGCACCTGGGTGATTTTATGCAGCACGTCCGGTGGCAGCGTATTATTGCTGACAACATTGCTGGCGATGACATCCAGCGTCAGGCCATGGTAACCGGCACTGTTGATCGCGGCACAGCAGTATATCTGTTCGCGTTCCAGCCCGAGCAGAAATGCCACCTGGCCCAGGATCAGCGAAGCAAATTCCCGCAGGCTGCTGCACTGCAGGAAGCTGGCGGTGCAGCCGATAATTTTTTCCAGGCCGGCTTTATGGTGTTCGATAATACAAATATCACGGTAAGAGCGCAGGCCGGCATACAGCAGGGTTTTCAGTTTTATTGCGGTGACTTCGGTTTTATTTTTGTAGTCATTGATATCGTAGTCGCGGATAACATGCTCTTCCGGGGCTTCACCCGGCTGGCCGGTACGCAGTACCAGGCGCATGCGGCGGTTTTGCATGCTCTGGCGGATGGTTTTTACCAGTTCCAGCCCGGCGTGCTGGGTCTCCATGACCACATCAATAATGGCAACGGCAATATCGTCATGCCGGGCGATCAGCTGCTCTGCCTGTTTTGCGCTGCTGGCATGCAACAGTTGCAGCGGGCGCTGCTCGAAGCTGAAGTTGTTCAGTACCAAAGAGGTGATCTGATGAATGCTGTCGTCGTCATCCACCACCAGTACCAGCCAGGGGGCCGCTGCTGTTGTTACTGCCGCTTCGGTGGCGGCCGGCTCGTCATTAAACAAGAAATCATTGTTACTCATGTCATACCCGCCAAGGTAGTGCTTAACCCTGCTGTAGTGATTCCAGCTCTATATTGATCGCATTACAGGAAATTTGGATCTCATATAGAGAATAGAGCAGACTGATTAATAAGCTAATCAGACTGCTGACAAACAACAGCTGGCCGGCGGTTTGCCAGTGCATAAACAAACAGAACATTGCTGCGGTACACAGAACAAAGCTCAGTACACCAAAGGCCTGCATGGTTTTAATCAGCACTATACGCTGGCGCAGGTTACTGATTTGCCGTTTGGCCAGATCGCGTACCTGGGCACCTTCGCGTTGGTTCAGTTCGCGGATCAGTTGGGCCAGTACCAGAAAACGGTTGGTATAAGCTAGTAATAACAATGATATAGCCGGAAACAGCAGCGCAGGTGTGGTCAGGTCCATCATCATTCAGTTCCTGTTATGACAAATTAAACTGTTGAATTGGCAAAAGTATTAATAGCGTTAGCTATCAGTGAAAACTCATATTACACTAAATGGCATCAATATATGCCTTGATAAGAATAACTGGTAAGGTATAACGGTTTTGTCGATGATGTGGCAATTGCAGCTGAAACTGTAAATGCTGCCGGAGTAAAGCGAGAGCTGATAATGAATGCAGTAAAAAGCAACCATAATAAAAAAAATGAGCCGCAAATTATTGCCGAGTTAACTCAGGCGGCACAGCAGCAACTGGAAACCAGCCTGAGCGCTTTTAGCAGCCAGTTGTTACAGTCGCAGCAACAGCAGTTGCAGCAGTTTGCCACGTCGGTGCTGACCGACAGCCAGAAGCAATGGCAACAGCGTTTAATTGAGCAGGAACAAGCTTACCAGAAGCTGTTTAAAGACTGGCAGCAAACCAAGCAGCAACTGGATCTGGCGGTGCCGGTGGCCAGTGCCGACAACCAGGAGTTAGCCAAACTGCGCCAGCAGCATAAGCAGGTTTCCGCTGAACTGGAAACCGCTACCGCTACCCTGCTCGGCCTGCAGCAGGAGCGCAGCGCCCAACTGGTGCAGCTGGAACAGTTACAACAGCAACTGAGCCAGTTGCAGCAAGCCGGTACTGCCGATCAGGCAGCTAAACAGCAATTACAGCAAACTGAGCTGCAACGGCAGCAACTGCAGCAGCAACTGACCAGCGCCGAGGCTGACGCTGAGCAGGCCAAAGCGGCGGTGCATGAGCTGAAACTGGCCGTGCAGCACAGTAAAGCCGAACTGAAACTGGCGACAGAACAGCAGCAAAAACAGCTGCAACAGCTTAATGAACTGCAATCGCAACATCAGCAGCAACTGGATGCGTTGCAGCAGCAGCTGGATCTGCAACAACAGCAACTGGCCGCGGCGGAGCAAAATAACGGGCTGATTGTACAGATGCAGGCTGCAGAGCAGGAAAAACTGCAACTTATCGCGCGCTTGCAACAGGAAATACAGGATCGGAAAAAAGCGCAGGAGCTGCAGCAGCAAAAAATTCAGCAATTACAACAGGAACAGGTGTCGCAGCAGGAAGCCTATGCCCTGCAGCAGCAGGAGGCTGAGCAACAACAGCAACTGGCCCGCCAGCAACTGGCCGAAGCACAGCAGCAGCTGACAGAGATGCAGCAGCAAAGTGGTGGTTTGGGCTCAGAGCTGACCCGGCTGCAGGCCGATTATGTCAACCTGACCGAGCAGCACCAGCAAAGCCAGGGCCGGTTACAAAAGCTGGAAGCACAGCTGGAGCATGCACAAAACCGGCAGTATGCCGCAGAGCAGAAACAGCAGCAAGAAGCAGACAGCAGCCGTGAGCTGATCCGTACCCTGCGCACTGAATTGCAGCAGCAACAGGAAACACACCAGCTGCAGGTGCAGGCGCTGGAAGAACGTATTATGGAATTTAAACTGAAGTTTGAATACGCCCAGAAACAACTCAAGGTGACAGGTTAAGTCAGTAGCAGATGAAACAAAAAGCCAATAATTTTCAGGCGATGCGTGAGCTGGGGTTTTATCAGCAAGCCGCCATCGCCGCCACCTTGCTTGAACGCATGTTACCTAACTACCAGCTGTTTGCCGAAGTGAGCAAAACCGGTGATGCCGGATTACCCCGCCATATTCTGACTTTGGTGTGGGAGTGGCTGAGCGTAAAAAAAGCCAAAATCAATTTTGAAAAACTGTCGGCAGAGCTGGAGCTGATCACACCTGAGATCAGCGACTTTGATATTTTCGGGGTCTACCCGGCCGTGGATTGCGCGACGGCACTTGACATGATGCTAAGCGGTATAGCGCAGCAGGATGCCAGCGAGTTTATTAATGTGGCCAAAATCTCCCAGGCTACAGTGGCGCGGCTGATCGAGCATGACAGTATTGACGATGACATTACTACGGAAGCCGAGCTGAAAAAAATTGTGCGCGAACACCCGCTGATGCAATATGAAATGGACTGCCTGGCCGAGCTGATTACGCTGGTTACACCGCTAAAACAATTTGGCCGGGAAGAGCGCCAGTTACTGCAAAACTGGGTAACAGAGCAGGGCCTGACTAATCTGGGCATGGAACTTAACAGCACAGAATAACAGGCAAAGCGCGGCATCAGCCGCGCTGATACAAACGGTATGCCAGTTGCCCGGCCACTTTTTCTTTCAGTAGACGCCAGTTAGCTGGCAGGCCGGTTACCGGCAGTTCTTTTTCTGTTTCCAGATAAATCAGAGCCTGTTGTGCCAGCCATTGTTGTTGTTCCAGCGCCTGACAGCAGGGCAGTGCCAGCCCCTTGCGAAACGGCGGGTCAATAAAAACGATATCGTATTGCCGTTTTGCCGGTGCGCTGAGCCATTGCAGGCAGTCTGTATTGATCACCTCGGCGTTATCACAGCCTAACTGTTGCAGGTTTTGCCGCAGCTTTACTGCCAGCTGTTTATCGCGTTCAATCAGGGTGCAGTAGCGGGCATGGCGCGACAATGCTTCAAAACCGAGGCTGCCGCTGCCGGCAAAACAGTCTGCTACTGTAGCGCCATCAGTATCCTGCATCAGCCAGTTAAACAGGGTTTCTTTTACCCGGTCTGTGGTGGGGCGCAGGCCTTCGGCATCCAGTACCGCCAGCTTACGGCCGCGCCATTTACCACTGATAATACGCACCTCTCCGGGGGCGCCTGCCACTGCGGCAGGCCTTTTGCTGCTTAGCGGGCGCTTTGCCATGCTTTTTGCCTGTTTCATCTAATCCGTTTTGCCTTTAACACAAAGGTGTTAGTATAGCGCCCAAGTTTACCTTAGTTTTTATCAGCATACACTTGGGCTTATGAGCAAAAAAAATAAACTGTTTTCCTGGCTTGGCTTTGGCAAGGATGAGCAACCAGCACAGGCCAGCCCTGAGCTGAATACTGACAGCCCTGAGCGGGATTCAAGCAGCCCTGAGCGGGATTCAAGCAGCCCTGAGCAGCATACCGACACTCCCGGACTGACTCCGGATAGCGCAAAACAGCCGGAACAAAACCAGCCGCAGCTGCCGGTGCAGGATTTTACTGCCGCCGTGGCAGACACCGGTGCTGAGCAACAGCCTGACAGCACAGCCGTTACCACGGCTACTACATCGGCCAGTACAGCGCCTGTCAGTGCCGGGCCGGTAAAGAAAAGCGGCTTTTTCTCCCGCTTAAAGCAGGGGCTGGCGAAAACCAGCCAGAATTTGGGCTCCGGCCTGGCGGGTTTGTTCAGTGGCCGTAAAATTGATGCCGAGTTGTATGAGGAACTGGAAACCCAGTTGCTGCTGGCCGATGTGGGGGTTGAGACCACACAAAAGCTGATACGCCAGCTGGAACAGCATGCCGACCGCAAGGCACTGAAAGATCCGGCGGCGTTATATGACAAACTGCAGCAGGATATGGCACAGCTGCTGAGCGTGGTGGAGCAACCGTTAACACCGGTTAACCCGCAGGGGCCTTTTGTTATTCTGATGGTCGGCGTTAACGGCGTGGGTAAAACCACCACTATCGGTAAAATGGCGCAGCAGTTTAAGCAGCAGGGCAAATCTGTCATGCTGGCGGCCGGTGACACGTTTCGCGCGGCCGCGGTAGAGCAGTTACAGGTGTGGGGCGAGCGTAATAAGATCCCTGTTATTGCCCAGCATACCGGTGCCGACAGCGCCTCGGTGATTTTTGATGCCTACCAGGCTGCCAAAGCGCGTAACGTGGAGGTGCTCATCGCCGATACCGCCGGCCGGTTACAGAATAAAGCCCACCTGATGGAAGAGCTGAAGAAAATTGTCCGCGTACTGCAAAAAATTGACCCGGCAGCCCCACATGAAGTGATGCTGACGCTGGATGGCGGCACCGGCCAGAATGCACTGAGCCAGGCTAAGGTGTTTAATGAGGCGGTGCAACTGACGGGGCTCAGCCTGACCAAGCTGGACGGCACCGCCAAAGGCGGGGTGATTTTTGCCATTGCCGATCAGTTTAAATTGCCGCTGCGCTATATTGGCGTTGGCGAAGGGATTGACGATTTGCGCGTATTTAACAGCCAGGATTTTATTCGCGCGCTGTTTAACCAGGAAAGTTAACTATGCTGGAGTTTGATCAGGTCAGTAAAAGTTATAGCGGTGGTTTTGTTGCGCTGGACCGTGTCAGCTTTAAGCTGGAAAAAGGCGAAATGGCTTTTTTGACCGGCCATTCCGGTGCCGGTAAAAGTACCCTGCTAAAACTG
>CAZEGA010000014.1:0-1736 GCA_964511675.1 uncultured Rheinheimera sp. | reverse complement strand
AAAACTGATCAGCCTGATTGAACGGCCCAGCGTCGGCCGGGTACTGATTAACGATGTCGATTTAAGCCGCATCCGCCGCCAGCATATTCCTTTTGTGCGCCGCGATATCGGTATTATCTTCCAGAACCACCGCCTGCTGCTGAACCACACCGTGTTTGATAATGTTGCCCTGCCGCTGGTAATTGAAGGTTTCAGCGGTAAAGATATGGTAAAACGCGTGCATGCCGCGCTGGATAAAGTCGGCCTGCTGGATAAAGCCCGCTGCCTGCCGCAAACCCTGTCTGGCGGAGAGCAACAGCGGGTGGGTATTGCCCGTGCCGTGGTCAATAAGCCGCCGTTGTTACTGGCCGACGAGCCCACCGGTAACCTGGACCCGGACTTATCCAAAGATATCATGCGGGTATTTGAAGCCTTTAATCAGGTGGGGGTGTCTGTACTGGTGGCCACGCACGATCTGGGGCTGGTCGCGCGGATGAAGTACCGCACACTTACCTTAAAGCAGGGCAAAATGATTAATGATGGCCTGTTGCAATATCAGGAGGACCCGCTGTGAGTATTCTGTTTTCCGGCCGGGTAACCAGTGGTGCTGCGGCGCATAAAATTGGCCTTGGCCGCCGCTTTGTGATGTTCTGGGTGAACCATGTACGCCAGGCTGTCGCGAGTTTAGGCGAGCTGTGGCGCACCCCTTCTGCTTCTTTGCTGACCATAGGTGTGTTGGGCGTCAGCCTGACGTTACCGGTTACCCTGCATCTGCTGGTAAAGAATGTGCAGCAAATCAGCGACAGTTTTACCCAGGCTGCCGAGATCAGCCTGTTTATCAAAGACGGCAGCAGTGAAACCCAGATCAGCAGCTTAAAAACCATACTGCAGGGTGACGCCGATATCGCCAGAGTCAGCCATATCAGCAAGCAGCAGGCGCTGGCGGAGTTTGCCGATGTATCCGGCTTTGGCCCGGCGCTGAATTACCTGACGGATAACCCCTTGCCGGATGTATTGCTGGTGTTGCCGAAAAATACCCATGCCGATGCCGCCCGTGCCTTGCTGCAGCGTTTAAGCAAAGAACGTATTGTTGAATTTGGTAAACTGGATATCGACTGGCTAACGCGGCTGGATGCGATAGTCGGGTTGCTGCAACAGGCGGTAGCGGTGATAGCGTTGCTGCTGCTGGGAGCCGTGGTCCTGATTATCGGCAATACCATCCGCCTGTCTATCATGAACAAAAAAGACGAAATAGAAGTCATGAAGCTGGTAGGCGCGACAGATGCCTTTATTCAGCGGCCGTTTTTATACAGCGGTGTCTGGTTTGGCGTGTTTGGTGGTTTACTGGCCTATCTGATTGTTGAAACCATGCTGTTATGGCTGCAGGGCGCTATTGTCAGTGTCACGGAACTGTATGGCAGTGAGTTTCGTTTAATGTCACTGAGTGTGGCCGAGTTTTTCGGCCTGATGCTGCTGGCTATACTGCTGGGGCTGGCCGGGTCTTACCTGTCTGTGCGCCGCCATATCAGCGCGATTGAACCGACAGGCCCTTAATAGCATTTAATTATTACCACGAATTTTTTAGAATAAGCAGATCTAAAAAGTGCCGAAACTAAAATTAGCACTCTAAGTCAAAGAGTGCTAATATCGATGCACTTAGTTGAGGACAGGACATAGAAATGAGCAATACAGCAGCAGAAATGATGTCATTACCGGTAGCCGCCAGCAGCAGTCTGGAAGCTTATACCCATGCTGTC
>CAZEGA010000013.1:6050-27474 GCA_964511675.1 uncultured Rheinheimera sp. | reverse complement strand
CCGCAGTTTACGCAGCAGCGAATCCAGGCTGAAAATAGCAAATAAGCGCGCGCCCTGATCGCTGACCTCGGTCAGTGAGCCTTCGCCCAGCCGGTAACTGACGTTGCCGGCCAGATCGGCCAGCGCAAACTGGTTAGGCGCACCGGGCCAGCCCAGCGTAAAATTAACGTCGGCCGAACTGCCGGCAATAGCCGACGTCAGCTGGTACTCCTGCAACAGGCTGCCAATATTATTGCTGTGCACAGTACCACTGAACTGACTGTGCCCGGCAAACGCATCTTCCTGCCAGCTACCGGTAAACGCTAACCGGCTGCGTTTGTAATTGGCATCAAACCGGGTTAACTGCCACTGCTGCGCCTCGCTGTGCGCGTTAATACTGACCTGCCCCAGCCGGTACGGGCCAACCGCGCAGTCGGCGCAGTTAATGCTGATGGGCGGCAAATCCAGCAGCCAGCGCTGCGGATGACGGATAAGCTCTGCTGCCGGCCCCGTCTCTGCCTGTACTTCGGGTTCCGGCAACGGCAGATGCAGGTAGTCCAGTGCAGCAGTAATACCTTGCTGCCCGTCTTTACTGAACTGCCAGCGGCTGGCAATTTCAGTACCGTTCAGTTGCAACTGCCAGCTGTCCGGCTGCTGTGTCAGTTCAAACACGGTATTGCTCAGCGCAATATCGCCTGCCAGCAGCAGATGGCGCACCTTACCCTGCACCTTATGCAACGGCGGGAACAGCGACGGCCCGGCGTCATGCTCTGCCATCGCCAGCTGTTGCTGCAACAGGCTGAACCAGCTGATAAAATCTGCTTCTGCCAGCTCGACACTGACATTAAAACCCTTGCTGTTCAGGCCGGTATCGGCGGTACCGGCAATCAGTTGCACCCGGCTGAACTGCTGGCTGTCGTGCAGCAGCTCGGCATGAAAATGCAGCTCATCATTCAGGTGGGCCGCCAGTAACGAGCGCTGCGCATCACCCTGCGCCGTTACCCGCAGTGCAGCCCTGTCGGCGGCGGCTTTGGCATAAGGCAGCGGTAACTGCAGTGCTGTGCCCAGTAAATCGGAGCGCAGCTCGGCATTGTAATGCAAACCGCTGTGCGCCAGCCCCAGCGCCAGCTGTAATTGCCAGGCGCTGTCACCGTTTACCAGCATTGCCGCCGGAGCATACAGCGCCTGCGCCAGCTGCTGTGCCTGATGCTCCCCGGTTAACTGCAGCGCCAGCTGATACCCCTCTGCACCGCTCTCTGCCGTGCTGTCCTGGCCCTGCAGCGCTGCACGCAGCGGCAGGCCGCGCCAGTTCAGGCTGATGTTATCGGCACGGATCTGCTCATTGTCAAACGTCAGCTGGCCCTGCACCTGCTGCAGCTGCATCACCGGTGCCGCCAGTGACAGGGCAAGATCCTGCAACCCGACAGTACCCGTAGCCCTGACAGCCGGTTGCCGCAGGCCAATTTCCAGCAGTACGTCACCCTGTACCGGCCCGGTAGCTCCCAGATGTTGCAAGGTTTTACCCAGGTTATCCGCCAGCGGCGATTGCAGCATCAGTTGGGTTACTGCAGCCGCATCCAGGGTCTGGCTAATACGGATCTCCAGCGTATCTGCGGTAAATAAATCTGCAATATCTGCCCTGACCGCCTGTTCCAGCGCCAGGCCCGCCAGCTCACCGCCTTTGCTTTGAATATGCATACTGGCATTGTTAAACAGCAACTCGGCGCTTAAATCTGTAATAAGGGGCCAGCCCGGCTCAAACGCAAACTGGCCCTGCTCCAGCTGCGCCAGTACCTGAAATACGCCCTGCTGTTCGCGGTAGGGAAACTCAGCCGGCTTGCCCTGCCACAGCATAGTGGCTTCGCTGACGCTGCCCGCCACTATGGCCTGCTGCAGATAAGTCCGTACGGACTCCGGCATATAGGGCGCCGGAAAAAAGCGCCCGGCCAGGCTGGCATCAGCCTGCTGCAACCTGGCCAGGATCTGCAAGTTGTCATCCAGCTGCATACTGGCATCCAATTGCATTGGCCCGGCTTTTAACCGTAACTGCGGTACGCTCAGGCGCCAGTGTTTATCATCCTGCCCGGCCTGCCAGTACAGCGTAACCGCCAGCTCGTCATAGTCTGTTGCCACATTAAACAGCGTATCCCAGGCTAACTGGGATGCACTGCTGTGCAGGCGCAGCCGTGCCAGGCTACTGCTGACCACAAAGTCACCGCTCACCTGCTGCAGGCCCGGTACATCGCCGGCCGGAGCAGAGCTCAGGTTGCTGATCTCACCGCTGAACTGCCACTGCCCGGCGGCACTGTGCCATTGCAGTTGCGTCAGTTCGGCATCCGGCTGGTATTGTATTATCTGCTGCAGCGGCGCTATATCCTCTGCCAGCAGCTGAGCCAGCGGCGTCAGGGCTGCCAGGGCGAACCGGTTCAGCCCGGCCTGCCACTGCGCCTCGCTGCGGTGTAACTGGAATTGCAGCCCGGACCAGTGCTGCTCAGCAGCGCTCAGCGTTAAACCACCGGAATACAGTGACCAGCCATCGGCAGCTGGCTGCCATAGCAACTGCCCCGGCCCCAGTTGCAGCTGATGCAGGCGGCCATCACGCTGCCAGCTTACGCTGTTGTCGGCCAGCTCAACCTGAATGCGCCGCAGCAAGCCCTGGTCTATCCGGCCCCAGGCTTTAAAGTTGATACTGGCCTGCTGCAGTTTCTGGCTGGGCGGTATTACACTGGCAAACCAGGGTAAGACATCCAGCTTATCGCTTTCCAGGTACAGCTGGCCAAACGCCTCCGGCAAGGTTGTGCCATACAGGTCCAGCACAAAAGATACGGTATTGGCGGTAACGCCGGCCAGTGACAACTGACCATACCCCTGATGGCGGTTGCCGCTGTTGGTCCAGTCCAGTTGTTTGATATGCAGTGTCAGGTCCGGGGAGTCGTCGCTTTGCACCACCAGCTGGCTGTCTACCACCGAAAAATAGGTCAGTTGCCGGAAAAAAAGGGTTTCCAGCGCGGCCAGAACGGGAGCAGCATCCAGCGCATCCGTGCTGCCGCCAGCCAGCAGGCTGTCTGCCGCAACATAATAACGCAGGCCACTGAGTTCAAAATGCCGGGCCGTAAGCTGGCGGCCAAGCAGGCTGCGCCAGAAATCCAGCCGCACCCGGGTTTCCTCTATATGCAGTTGCAGGTTATTGCTGCTGTCGTACAGGCTGACATTATGCAGCAGCAGGGCCGGGCCGAATCGCTGCCAGCCGGCACTCAGGCTGCCGATACGGACATTAGCGTTGTAGCGCTCGCTGATCAGTTGCTCGATATGGTGTTTGTAGTTATCGGCATAAGGCAGGCTGTACCGCAGCACTGAGATACACACAGCCAGCAGCACCAGCACTATTGCCAGTGCCAGCCACAGTTTATGTAAGCAGTAAAAACACGCTTTTTTTACCTTTAACACCTACATCATCACCACGTCGAATTGCTCCTGACTGTATAACAGCTCGGTCTGAATGCTGATTTGCTTACCAATAAATACCTGCAGCTCTGCCAGGCTATGAAATTCATCATTGGTCAGTGCGTCTTTTACCGCCGGAGACACATACACTACAAACTTATCTGCCGCATAAGCCCGGTTAACCCGGACAATTTCACGCAGCACTTCAAAACAGACGGTTTCCACCGTTTTTAAACTACCGCGCCCCTCACATACTGGACACTCGGAACACAGTATATGTTCCAGGCTTTCGCGGGTTCTTTTGCGGGTCATCTCTACCAGCCCCAGCGCAGAGAAGCCATGAATATTCGTTTTAGCCCGGTCCCGCGCCAATGCCAGCTCCAGGCTGTGAAACACGCGCTTTTTGTGCTCGGCGTTTTGCATGTCGATAAAGTCGATAATGATAATGCCGCCCAGGTTACGCAGCCGCAACTGGCGGGCAATAGCCTGGGTCGCTTCAGTATTGGTGTTAAAAATGGTTTCATCCAGATTACGATGGCCAACAAAAGCACCGGTATTAACATCAATAGTGGTCATGGCTTCGGTCTGGTCGATAATCAGGTAGCCACCGCTTTTCAGTGGCACTTTACGCTCCAGCGCCCGCTGAATTTCATTTTCGACATCAAACATATCGAAGATCGGCCGCTCACCGGGGTAATACTCCAGCAGCGGCGTCATATGCGGAATAAACTCTTCGCAAAAAGCGGTCAGTTGCTGGTAGGTCAGCTTGGAATCTACCCGCACCCGCTCCAGCTCGGTGCCGACAAAGTCCCGCAGTATGCGGTATGCCAGGGTTAAATCTTCATATACCACGCCTTCCTTGCGGGTTTTTTGTTTGCGTTTCAGCACCTTGGCCCAGAGCTTCTTCAGAAATTTTGCATCCTGCGCCAGTTCTTCTTCGCCTGCACCTTCTGCTGCGGTACGGACAATAAAACCACCGCTGTCATCCAGGTAGCGGCTGACAATATCTTTTAACCGGCCCCGTTCGGTATCGCTTTCCAGCCGCTGTGACACACCGACATGCGGCGAGCCCGGCATAAATACCAGATAACGCGACGGCAGGGTGATATCGGTGGTTAAGCGCGCGCCCTTGGTGCCCAGCGGATCTTTTACCACCTGCACCAGCAGGTACTGGCCTTCGCGTACCAGCACCCGGATATCCTTGCTGGCAGCGCTTTTACCTTCCAGCTCACTGAGCGTATCGTGCTGCACAATGTCGGACGCATGTAAAAACGCGGCCTTATCCAGACCGATATCGACAAAGGCAGCCTGCATGCCGGGTAAGACCCGGCTGACTTTGCCGACATAAATATTGCCTACCAGCCCAAGCCGGGCCTGACGCTCAATATGCAGTTCCTGCAGTACGCCGTTTTCAATCAGCGCCACCCGGGTTTCACTGGGGGTAAGGTTTAACAGTAATTCTGCACTCATAGCGGCTCCTGCCATTGGCTTAGCAGTTGTTCGGTTTCACACAACGGCAACCCCACTACTGCACTGTAGCTGCCGTTGATTCGTTGCACAAATCTGCCGCCCAGCCCCTGAATACCGTAACCACCGGCTTTATCCTGCGGTTCGCCGGTTTGCCAGTACCAGCGGATATCTGCCGCCGTTAACGGGCGGAACCACACCTGGGTACATACCAAATCGGCCAGTACGCGCGAGTCACTGACCAGCGCTATGGCAGTCATCACCTGATGACTGCGCCCGGACAGACGCTGCATGGTCTGGCTGAACCCGGCAAAATCAGCCGGTTTACCCAGAATAGGCCCGTCAGCCACTACTATGGTATCCGCACCCAGTACGGGCCGGGCAACACTCAGTTGGTTTAAACCGGCACGGGCTTTGGCCAGTGCCAGGCGCTGCACATAAGTGGCGGGGGCTTCGTCTGGCAGCGGCGTTTCATCAATGCCGGCGTTAACCAGCTCAAACTGTACACCCAGTTGCGCCAGCAGTTCACGACGGCGCGGGGAAGCCGACGCCAGGGCAATATCGGCATAACTCATTGGATTTTTAACTGGCGCCGGTAACGGCGCAATAACCAGAATAACCAGGGCCAGGCCAGCATACCGGTCAGCACCGGCCACAGGTATTGCGGCAGGAAGTAAACGCCGGTAAGAAAATGGCTGAGCCAGAACAATAGCAACTGGTACAGCGCCAGCAACAAACCAAGCAACAGTGACTGCTGGATCACGGAAAAGTTACGGATCTTAAGATGATGCTGTGCTACGGCAAAGATCACCACCGAAAACGCCAGCGCATTGACGCCCAGCACGGTACCTACCAGGACATCCACCAGAAAGCCGGTAAAAAATGCCGTGATAATACCCACCCGCTGCGGCAACGCCATGGTCCAGTACATCAGCACCAGCAAGGCCCAGTCTGGCCGTGCCAGTTTTACCGATTGCGGCATAGGCATAACCGTCAGCAGCAGCGCCACCAGTAACGACAGGTAAATAAAGCCTAAACGCTGTGGTTTTCGCATCAGGGCGTCTCCGGCAACTGGTCAACATCAGCCAGCACAGTACGCTGCGCCAGCAACAGCACATGGCGGATGCGGTCTAACTGCGCATAGGGCTCTGCGTATACCACCATAAAGGGCTGGCTGACATCCTGGCTGATCCGGGTAACCCTGGCGACCGGGTAACCTTCCGGAAACCGGCGATCCAGGCCGGAAGTCAGCAGACGGTCTCCTTCGCGGATATCCGTACTGTGCGGCAGATGCATGACCCGTAACAAATCCCATTGTCCCAGCCCCTCAACAATAGCGCGGACACCGGTGCGTTCTGTCCTGACGGCCAGCGCATGGGTATTGTCTGAAATCAGTAACGCCCGGCTGCTGGTAGGGCCAAGGCTGATGATCTGCCCGACGATGCCCTGGTCATCAATAACCGGCTGGTGTTCCTGCACACCATCTTTGGAGCCTTTATTCAGCACCACCTGATGACTGAACGGATGGCTGTACACCGCCAGTACTTCGGCAATAAGAGGTTCACCCTGAATTTGCGCCGCCGAGCCCAGTAAAGCGCGCAGCTTGTCGTTTTCCTGCTGCAGAAAACGCAATAACTGCAACTGGCCACTTTGCTGTAACAGGGTTTCTTTCAGTTGGGTGTTTTCTTCCAGCACGGCCTGCTGCGACATAAATTGCTCAGACGCGCCGGAAAACAAGGTTTGCGGCAAACTGGCGACATAAAACAACGGGCTGACGGCAGAGGTAAGATAACTGCGCAGCTGGGTTGAGCTGTCGGTATAGCGGTCTACCACCATCAGGCCAGCACTGCACACCACGGCTAAAAACAACCGCAGTGGCAATGATGGGCCCCGGCTATAAATCTGGTTCATACAGGTGCTGGCACAGCGGTCAGTTAGTCATAACTGAACACATCACCACCGTGCATATCAATCATCTCCAGTGCTTTACCGCCACCACGGGCGACACAGGTTAACGGATCATCCGCCACCACCACAGGAATGCCGGTTTCTTCCATCAGCAGGCGGTCCAGATCACGCAGTAAGGCACCACCACCGGTTAATACCATGCCACGCTCGGAGATATCTGACGCCAGCTCCGGCGGCGACTGCTCCAGCGCCACCATCACCGCACTGACAATACCGGCTAGCGGCTCCTGCAAGGCTTCTAAAATTTCGTTGCTGGTCATGGTAAAGCTGCGCGGTACCCCTTCGGCCAGGTTGCGGCCGCGGACTTCAATTTCCAGTACATCATCGCTCGGATACGCTGAACCGATCT
This sequence comes from uncultured Rheinheimera sp., assembly GCA_964511675.1. Taxonomy (GTDB): domain Bacteria; phylum Pseudomonadota; class Gammaproteobacteria; order Enterobacterales; family Alteromonadaceae; genus Alishewanella. The sequence continues at coordinate 20,267 of CAZEGA010000013.1, read as the reverse complement.
CGGTTTTGATGCGTTCGGCGGTGGCTTCACCAATTAAAATACCGTAGTTACGGCGGATGTAGTTGACAATGGCATCGTCAAATTTGTCGCCACCAATGCGTACAGAAGAGGAGTACACCACGCCATTCAGCGAAATAATCGCCACCTCAGTCGTACCGCCACCGATATCGACCACCATAGAACCGGTTGCTTCTGACACCGGTAAACCGGCACCGATAGCCGCCGCCATCGGCTCGTCAATCAGGTACACTTCGCGCGCACCGGCGCCCTGGGCCGATTCGCGGATAGCGCGGCGCTCTACCTGGGTAGAACCGCACGGCACGCACACCAGCACCCGCGGACTGGGGCGAAGAAAACTGTTACTGTGCGCCTGGCGGATAAAATGCTGCAGCATTTTCTCGGTAACATAGAAATCGGCAATTACACCATCTTTCATCGGCCGGATAGCTTTGATATTACCTGGCGTGCGCCCCAGCATACGTTTCGCCGCATGGCCTACTGCGGCCACACTTTTCGGCCCGCCGGCGCGCTCCTGCCGGATCGCCACTACCGAGGGCTCATTTAGCACTATGCCCTGATCTTTGACATAAATCAGCGTATTGGCCGTACCCAAATCAATAGATAAGTCGTTTGAAAAAAGACCGCGTAATTTATTAAACATGGAAGAATTGGATCCTTTTTAACATCGCCGCTGACAAGATAGACCCTGCTGCCCCTGATGCCGGCTGGCATACTGAATAACCGAGTTATTCTAAGTAACTCGCAAAGAAGAAAATAGCCTTATCTTACATTTTTCAGCAATTAAGCCAAGCGATAACTGTGTTAATTGCTGAATTAGCTGTTATAGCTGGTTATCCCAGCCGATCAGCCAGTTGTCGCAGCAGATCCATCCGCTGATGCAAGACTGCAATTATCGTAATACCAGCATGCGTTGGCTGATGCAGATAAAAAATATAGTAATGTTGATGATGCCAGACTTTCAGCTCTGGTAAGGCTTTACTGAATGACTTTGCAGGTAGCTGATTCAACGAAAGTTTGCTAAAAGTCTGCTCTAGTTCAGCAGCATAATTGATGGCTTGTTGCCTGCCCCATTTCTCAACGGTGTAAGCAGCAATTTTTGCCAGATCGGCAGTAGCATCCTGAGTTAAACAGTAATGTTTATGGTTTTGCTGCATTATTTGCCGCTTGCCGGAAAATATCCATCACGGTTAAATCGGAAAACTCACCACGGTGGGCACTAGCCAGCCTTGACTGTAACAACGCTTCCAGTTTCTGCATTGGCTCTTCTGCTGCCATGGTTTGCGGCCCGGCAGGTAACACTTTTTCCAGAATATACTCTTTAATGCTTTTGCCCTGCAAAGCAGCCATAGCTTTTAGCAATTGGTGTTGCTCGTCTGTCACATCTATTGATAAGCGGCTCATCGCTATTTACCCATCTTCTGGTAACAGAAAAAGTATACCCTCTCTACACAAATGTTCAAATGTTCATCGCTAATCAAAACCGTTCCCGCCAGAAAATTTGCCGGGGGTTGCCGCGATAGCGGCCAAAGATAAACTCGGCGGAGGGGTTTTCGTCATAGCAGTTGGGATTTACTGGATCGCTTGGGTTAACTGAGCAGCCGGTTATTTTACCTGACCAGTTATATTGCAGCCAGGCCGGCACAGTATATTCGCCCTCAATCCTGCCGATCTCACCTTCACCTGGAGCCTGTAATACGAAACTTTGCTGTGGCGTCTGACCTTGTTGCAGGTTGTTGGCTGTTGCCACTGCGGTCACCGGCAAATCGCCATTGCTTGTCAGCTTATCGGCATCAATCAGGCTGCAATTATCCAGTGTATTGGTCACAAAACGGCTGCCGTTCCAATATTCGGCAGTCAGGCTTAGCGGTAAATCGTCAGTTTCCGGGCCATAGGCGTTATCCAGTACCATACGGCCATAACGAACATCCGTTGTAACTAATTTCGTTGCTGTGCAATTACCAGCGTCAACACAATCATCGGTGGTTATCGCATTCATATTGCGGTCTGTCATAAAAGAGTGGCCGCCATCGTTATCCAGCACTTGTAACCCTAATGTCAGTTGCTGAAATGGCCCATCCTGCCAGGGGGCAGAACTGAGGCGGTTAAACTGCAACGTAGCCGTATTATAGTTGGTCTGCCCGTCTGACCAGCTAAATGATGATGTTCCCGATAAACGGCTGTTACGTTCAACACCATCATTACTGTTTTCGGCCTGCAGCAGAGCCACTGCTTTAGCAAAATTACCACGGTAATTATAGGTGCGGTCGCCATTGGTATTTCTGGCTGTCACTACAGCATTAAGTGTTATTGGCTGCCCCATATAGCTAAAGGCAATGGGATTAATGCAGCCCGGCGTAAAAGGTGTAAAAACAACATTCGATAATGCGAAATCGTCAGGTACAAAGCGCCCGGTGGCCACACTGCTGGCAGGTGGGATGGTCATGCCAAAATAACCATGTTCAGGCGGTATTACGTTAAAACGAAATACTCCAACTTCCGATATACTTTGTGCAGGTTCATTCAATGACGTTACAGAGCGGCTATGCGAATAACTAGCTTCACCTAACTCTCCATTTCCACCTGGCTCGGGTGCAATTAATTGATGCGATAGTAGTATATCGGCCAGTTCAAAGTTTGGCGTTACATCGTTAGTGCATACATTTGCACTGCCATTTTGCCATTGGTGCGCAGTGATCTTAAGTGGAAAACTTTCACCTGCTTTACGAAATACTGAACAGCTTACATCCTCTGCCTCGCATTCGCCATCGGTGCGAACGCAAAGCCCGTCTGGACGACGAGCGAATTGATCGGCACCATTCATTATCAGGCCACTATCTTCTGTCGCCGCTGAACCGCTATAACGGGCATTTAGCTGCACCTGGCCAGTATCGGCATAATTAACACTGATAGTTGCCTGGCCCTGGGCATCAAAGGCTAACGGCATACTGACCATGCCGGCCTCTGTCAGGCCAACATTCTGGCTATTAACACTTACCGGCCAGGATACCGGCCTGTCAGCACTGCCCGGATCAATATACTCACTCCAGAACGCCACATTACGGCTGACATTGGCAAATTCCGGCACGCATTGCTGGCTGCCATCATCTTTCACTGCACTTAGCAGAATATTGTCAGCAGGCTGGTTGGCAATACCGTCCGGCACATCAAATACCAGGCCACTATCGGCAAATGGCACCGTGCAACTGGCGCTGTTTAGCGGCCCGCTACCGGCACGGCATAAGGTCTGGCTTAACGGTCTGGTTGCCGGCACCGAGCTGGTTACGCCAATAGTGGTACTGCCGGTAACAGTACGGCGCAAATCAACGGTCGTTGTACCACCGCTAAAACTAATCACATTACCACCCACCCAGCCGCCATTGGACATTACTGCCGGGCTTAAGGTTGCCGTTACCGGTTCGGTGATTAATTCAGAACAACTGGCATTTTTGCAGGCGCGCACGGTAAAGGTTTCTGCCTTGCAGGTTAACGCCTGACCGCTGTAGTCAAATTCAAAATGATCAATCTGCTGCCCTACCGGCAACGAGCGTAATGCGCAGATACTGACATTATCCATTTCATGGTTATTGTTTAAGCCGCCAGTAGAGCCGGTAAAAGACAGAAAGAAATTCTCCGGCACCGGAGCCTGCCCCGCATGTGCCAGCGCATTAAAAGGTGCAATCAGTGTCTGAAAACCAGCACCGGCATCCCGCTCGACCGATACTATAGATTGCCCGGCCACTGTTGAATCAATTGTTATCCGGTAACGGTGGCCGCTGCCACCGGCCGGCACATTATCAATACTGGGGCTAAGCCCTGCGGCTGTACCCGCCAGATAGCGATAATCTCCTGCTGCTGCACCCCGGATTGAAACCGACTGCGATCTGGCCCCTGGCCCACCTACCCGGCCTTCTGTCGGGTTAGAGAAATTACCATATTCATCCAGCGCTATACCCAGCCAGCCACCGGCAAAACCAGGGCAGTTCGGGCAATCGGAACCAGAGCCTTTCTGAGCATACCCAAGGGAGCCGCCAAAAGCGCCTGGCTGCGGCGTGACACTGGCATCAGACAGAATCACCGCGATACCATCAGCACCATTACCGCCATAAGCCCAGTAATCAAACTCCACAACCACCAGATTATCTGCCGCCGGATATAAGCGCTGATACGTTGCCGAGGTAGATTGATTACCAGCCGCCTGGGTCATTCGCAGCCGGTTGCTAACAATTTGCGGGGTAAAGTTGCCACTACTGCGGGCGGTGACCCAGGTATCCGACAAAGTACTGCTGTTAAAATTATCGGCCAGGCAAGTTAACGACAAAGAGCTATCACATAAACCTGGCAGCGTCAGGTTATCAATCGCTTCCTGATTACGGTTTATTGTAGTAGTCCCACCACCATAGGAAATCGCACCATTTGCCGCCAGGCCGCCATTAAGATTAAGGTTATTACCGATTGAAACAGTTCCTGCCGAAAATAACAGGCCATTGATTTGGGCATTATTCTGAATACTGATACTGCTGCGCACCACCAGCGTTAGCTGGCTTGCCGTGCCACCACTGTTTAATACCAGATTATTCCCTGCCACTAAAGCATCATTTACATAAATAGTAACGCGGGCGCCTGCTGCAATAGCAAGGTTATAGTTATCACCTGCGTTCAGTGAGCCAAAGTAGTAGTCACCGGCAGCCAGTACCGTCCCCGATGCCGGCCAGCCGTTGCTTTGCCAGGGTACATCTGCCAAATCAAACGGACTGATACCACCTGCCCCAAGGTTCGGGTTCACACCCGACGGCTGGGCAAATAAGTCCGGGCAGGCAGGGCGGGCCAGAGCAGGCTGGCTAAGCAGCAATAATACCAGTAATAACCCATGCCACCATTTTACAGCTACCATTGCCGTACCTCTATCTGCACTATGCGGCTGGTAGTAAAGCCGCCCGCAACACAACTGCCGGTACTTACCAATTGATACATAACAGGGTTTTCATCATCAGAAAAAGGAGTGCAACTAATTTCGGCTTTACATGCCAATAACCCTGCAGTATCAAACTGGATTGCCATATCGTCTGCGCATATAGCTCCACCTGTTATAGGAAATAACCCGGTCAGCGCTATTTCCAACCCGCTTTGTGCAGCAAATAACGCTCTGGTACCCTGCACTTCATACACTACCGTTTCACTGCTGCTAATCAGCAGCCGCGATAAACTTAATACCAGCGCCAGCATAACAACAATAACAAAAACGGCGATAACCAGCGCACTGCCGCGCTGCTTTTGATAGTTAAGGCACATTGGGAATATGCACCTCGTAGTTAAAAAACATATCGGCGTTGCCACCATAGCCAAACTGTAAAAAGATATTCACCACCGAGTTGCGGGTTAGTACAGCGTCAGTTACGCGAAATACCGCAGCTCTTAACCCCTCGGCCATAAGCACCCCACTACCAACAGCTGGCATAGTAGTATTGTAATTATGCCCTACTAGGCGACGGATTTGTCCAGCAGAAAAACAGTAGCTAACTGATTGTTGCAATACGTAAAAGCGTTGCTCAGGTGAGTGAGCAGGAAAACTATGAGCGCTTGCTAATGTTAAATTAATCGTAGCTCCGGTAGGAGGTTCAGTGGGAACTGCTCGTAGCGCTGCAGCATTCTCAGATGTCAGCATGATTCGTCGAGAAGACACACCATAATAATCGACATCTGAAGTGGGATAAATGACCAATGCTATCAAAGGTATATATTCAGGATTAGTTTTAAAGCCAAACAACCGCAGACTAATATCTACATCTGACTCAGGAGCTACCGGCAGGATGCTATATAAACCACTGGTAGCAACAGGAGTAAACTCCATACAACTCATTAATTCTGTGGCATTTATACGCACGCTATTGGGTGCAGCATTACGCAGTTCTCGTACCATTCGCTCAATAACAAAGCGGCTTTGGCCCAGTACCTGCTCACGCTCAGCGGCATCGGTATACATACGGGCACCCAGACCAATATAGCTGGTTACCCCCAACGCCAGTATTGCCAGCAGCACCATGGTTACCACCAACTCGACTAAGGTAAAACCAGCGCGACGCATTACCAGTTACCCTTATAGGCAGCAAAGTCAATTACCGTACCAGTAGGTGTGGTGACACTAATGGTGATCTTTTTTGCCTGCCGGTTATCCAACCCGGCATCAGCACCAGCATACAGCACCGTAACATTTAGCTGATACTGCCGGTAAATAGCAATAAGCTGCTCATTAAGAATATTGGTGATCTGATCACCTGTGGCGCTAAAATTATGGAAATCATCAACGTCGTTAAAATACTCCCGTGACTCTCCATTCGGGCCAAATACCAGATAATCAATACCCGCAGTTCCTATACAAGGCTCCAAACCCAACAAAATCTCAGGCGTTGTACAACTACACTTCTCAGCACCATCCTCATCACAACGCAGCAAACCACCACTACGATTGCTGTTTTCATCAAAAGACCGGGCCAGTATTTCATTCATCAGGCTTTGGCCCAGTTCTGCTGCCCGTACCTGATGCCACGGGTCGGCCGATTTTATATATAAAGGCCCCAGCACTGAGGTAATAATACTCAGGCTGATAGCCAGCACCACTATACCGGCAATCAGTTCAATTAAGGTCACGCCGCGCTGCTGCTTTAACATGGGTGAATATAGCCTTCGCTTTCGATACATACCCTTAATGCAGACACGCCCTGCACGGTAACAGTACAGGTTTCTGCACTACAGGCCGGGCGACCAAGGTTGTCAAAACTGATGCTTCCGGCAGGTGCCAGTGTTACGGCATCACGGGCGGCAACACACAACACCAGCCCGGTATCAGTATCGTTACAGCTTGCCGTGCCGATAAGCACTGAGGTAGCAGCAATATTAACTGCAGGAGTGGTGCAATCTGTGCATTGCATCGCCTGAATTTGCGCACGGCGCAGTAAATTCAGCAGTTGATCCTGATACAGGTATTCGGATGTACCGGCAGCAGAAAAAAAACGGGGTATCAGGCTTACCGCCAGTACCCCGATTATTACCAGCACCACAATCAGCTCAACCAAGGTAAAGCCTTTGCAGCGTGTGTAGTTCATCAGCTATACCGAATGTTTAGCAACCATCAGTCTTGAAATCATAGACTGGCTTGGTAGTCTCTGTAGCTTCAGTGTATATCAGCACACAGGCCTGTGCAGTAGTCGTATCGCCCGCTGGCACCGTTGAGCCGGTAGGATAAATCACTACATTGTCTGCTGTCATACCAAGGTTTGTGTTTGCCACGCCCTGAATCACAACGAAGTTACCATCTAAATCTAGCACTGCATTTACTGCAGCAGCTGTAGCGGCTACATAGCCATACACTACAGGAATGCCTGTACCACTTTCATTGACGTTAGCACTAGCTACATTTTGTACGCCTTGAATGATTGCTTTAGCATTAATAATGCTATTAGCTGATTGCAGCGATGCCTTTACTGCCTGCAATGTTTCGCCTTTTGCATCGCCCGCCAGATTTAGAAATCTTGGTGCAGCTGTAACAGCCAGAATCCCCAGGATCACAATTACGATAATTAACTCTACCAGAGTAAAACCTTGACTACGTTTCATGTTAAGACCTTATGGTTTATTACGGAACACTGCCACAGCACCTGAGCCGGGGTTATAAGTAAAGCCATTACTTGTCGCATTGTCAGTAGGTGCAACAGTCAGCCCAGCCGTTTGATGGTATACACAGGTTGGTGCCTCATATCTTACAAACAAACTATTATTTGTACTAAACGCCGTTCCAACTGTTGGTGCATTCTGCAATATTAATTGAAGAACGTCCAAACAGTTAGCTGCATCCACTTCACTTGCCCTGGTATCCGCAGAGCGGGCACCAGTAGGATAACCACGAACCGTTCCGTCCCCGTTAACCCCAACCGCAGTACCATCAACAGTAACGAAAGAACCATTATCGGCAGGAACAGCATTATTGCCGACAGGACGACCCGCTACTTCCCATTGAGCGCGCACCAAACCAACCGCCGACGCAAAACCACCAGCAATACCTTCAATAGCAGCATCTTCAGCTTGCTCAGTAACATTTAAAAACCGCGGTAACGCAGTTGCGGCCAGTAAACCTAAAATGATTATGACAATAATCAGTTCAATCAACGTAAAACCTGATTGCCGTTTCATACTTGTATCTCCCATCTGTTTGTTATTGTTAGTATATCGCTATTATTTGTAATTACACCCACATTTACGCTTTAGCTGTTTGCTCCGGCTTAACTGCCGCCGCCTTTATAGGCATTAAGCATATCCCACATTGGCGTAAAAATCCCCAGGGCCAGGATCAGCACCATTACGGCCACTATGCTGATCAGTATAGGCTCAATCTTAGCGGTTAAGCTTTTCAGATCAAAGGCGACTTCCCGCTCATAAAAGCCGGCAACTTCAGACAGCATTTCATCCATAGCGCCGGTTTCTTCCCCCACCGCCAGCATTTGCAGCACCAGCGGAGTAAACATCTGGCTTTGCTGGCTTACCCGCAACAGGCTTTCGCCACGTTCAATATTGCGCCGCATTTCGCGGATCTTCTCGCCTAAATGCTCGTTATCTACCGCGTCGGCTACCAGCGTCAGCGCACTGGTCATGGGCACACCGGCTTTTAGCATCATGCCAAAACTGCGGGCAAACCGCCCCAGTGTGGCGCGGTAAATGACATTACCAATAATGGGAAAGCGGATTTTCCAGCGGCCCCATACCTTACGACCGTCTTCGGTTTTAATATAGGCCCGCAGCCCAAAGGCCAGCCCGGTAACAAGCACCAGCAGCAGCGGCCAGAAACGGATAAAAAACGCTGAACTGGCCAGCAGGGCTTTGGTAGACCACGGCAGCTCGGCATTAAAACGGGCAAACATATTGGCAAACTGCGGGATCACCAGCAAGTTAAGAATACACATTGCCACCACCAGCGTAATAAGCACAAATATCGGGTAACGGGTAGCCTGTTTAATTTGCTTGCGGGTTTCCTGCTCCTGTTCAAAATAGTAGGTCAGCTGTAAAAAGGCTTCGTCCAGCCGGCCGGTATTTTCACCGACATTGACAATACTGACCATCAAACGGCTGAACACTGCAGGGTGCGCGGCCATAGCCTGCGACAGGCTGCGGCCGTTTTCCAGTTGCTGCACCAGCTCCTGCAGTACCTGCTGCAACCGTTTCGAACTGGTACTCTGCGCCAGCCCCTCAATAGCGCGGATAATCGGAATACCGGCGCGCATCAGCGAGTACATCTGCCTGGACAGCATAATAAGGTCGGTCAGCGTTATTTTTGGCTGCCACAATACCAGGCTATTTATTGGCGCTGGCGGGGCGTCCTGCTGCCGTACTATCGTCAGCGGAATAACACTGCGCCGGCGCAGCAAATCGGCGGCGGCACTTTCGCTGCCGGCGTCGATCTGGCCGCTGACTGCTTTGCCGCCCTGATCGCGGGCTGTGTAGTGAAATTGCGCCATCGCTTAGCTGTGCTCCGCCGTGGCCGGATCGGTTTCCAGATACTCAGACACCCGGATCACTTCATCCAGGCTGGTAATGCCCTGCTGGGCATACTGCAGCGCCATAGTACCCAGGCTGGTAAAATCTCCGCTGTGGTGCACCAGATTGGCAAAACCGGCAGTATCGCCACGGCGCAGGGCATCGGCCAGCGGTTTGCTGATCACCAGCAGTTCAAATACCCCTAACCGCCCTTTGTAACCACTGTGATTACAGGACTGACAGCCCGGCGCATGCCAGTAGCTGGCACTGCTGCTGGCTTTGTGGTGGTGCAGCCAGCTGCTTTCGAGCTCGTCGGGGCTGTAGGGCTGTTTACAATAGTCACACAGCCGCCGTACCAGCCGCTGTGCCACTATGGCCCGTAATGCCGAGGCCACCAGGTAAGGTGCGGCACCCATATCAATCAGCCGCAATGTACTGGTGATGGCGTCGTTGGTATGCAGGGTAGACAACACCAGGTGGCCGGTCAGGGCGCCACGTAATCCCATTTCGGCGGTTTCCTGGTCACGCATTTCCCCCACCATAATAATGTCCGGGTCTTGCCGTAAGGTGGTGCGCAGCACGTTACCAAAGGTCAGGCCAATTTTATGGTTCACCTGCACCTGATTAATGCGCGGCAGGCGGTATTCTACCGGATCTTCCACCGTAATAATTTTACTGCCGGCCTGGTTCAGCTCACTTAATACACCGTATAAAGTGGTGGTTTTACCCGAGCCGGTGGGCCCGGTAACCAGGATCATGCCATGCGGGCTTTTAATAATGCGGCGTAGTTTCATCAGCAGCGCCGCCGGCATACCGGTTTCTTCCAGGTGCAGCAAACCGGCAGACTGGTCCAGCAAACGCATTACCACAGATTCGCCATGCTGTACCGGCATGGTAGACATACGCACATCTATCTGGTGTTGTTTAACCGTGATCTGAAAACGGCCGTCCTGTGGCAGGCGTTTTTCTGAAATATCCAGGTTTGCCATTAGCTTAAGGCGCAGCACCAGAGCCGGCGCTATGCTGATCTGGTCCAGGGTATTTTCCTGCAGCACGCCATCTACCCGCTGCCGTATCCGCAGCACTTTTTCATCCGGCTCGATATGAATGTCGGACGCTTTTACCTGCACCGCATCTTCAAAAATGGATTGCAGCAGTTTAACAATGGTGTTGTCGGCGTCATTCTGCTCGTCCAGTGCGCTGAAATCTGACGCCGTCTCTTCGCCATGCTCGGCCTTTAGCTGGGTGGCAAAGCTTTCAATATCTTTGGTGCGCCGGTACAGGGTGTCAAAGGCATCTATCAGCTGGCTTTCGCGCACTACCGCCAGTTCAATTTGCCTTGGCGCCAGCAAGACTGCCAGTTGATCCATGGCGGCTAAGTCTGCCGGATCGCTCATCCCCAGCAAGACCCGGCTGTTGTTGTCTTCCAGTACCAGTGCGCGGAAACGCCGGGCCTGCACTTCCGGCAACAACTGCACGGCCTTGGTGTCAATCTGCTTCTGGGCTATATCCAGAAAAGGCACATTAAGCTGTTGCGCCAGAAACTGCAGCAACTGCACTTCAGATAGGAATTTCAGCTCGGTCAGGGTAGCGCCCAGCTTGCGGCCACTGTGTTGCTGCTGCACTAACGCCTGCTGTAACTGCGGCTCGGAGATAATGCCCTCGTGCACCAGCAGATCACCCAAACGCATTTTTAAACGAGGTCTTTGCATAGCTTACTCTGTTACCGCTAAACGCTGTTGAATATAGTTACGGCTTGCAGCAGACAGGTTATCGCCCCATTGCAGCGCCTGCCGGTAATGCAGCTGCGCCTGTTGCTGCTGGCCGTTGTGGTCAAACGCTACTGCTGCCCCCAGCCACCAACGCGCCTGTTGTGGTTGTAACACAATCAGCTGCGAAAACCAGTGCTGGGCTGCAATGCTGTCGCCGGTCTGCTGCGCTGCCGTGGCTTTTAAGCCGTAATATTCCGGGTGCAGGCTTAAATCAAACTGTGGTTGCAGCACATGGCCAACCTGCGGCCACTGCTGTGCGGCAGCATAAAACTGCGCCAGTAACAGGCGCAGATCGGCGCTATCTGCACCATTGCTCAACGCCTGTTGTAAAATGTGCTGCGCCCGGGCTGGCTGCCCCAGTTGCTGCCACAGCCGCCCTTGTGCCAGATAGGCCGTGTCGTGTTGCGGCAGCAAAGCCTGTACCTGCTGCCATAACGTAATGGCCGGCATCAGTTGCCCGGCCTGCGCGGCCAGCACGGCCTGTTGCTGTAGTGACTCGGCCCGCTGCTGCGGGGTTTGTGCCGGGCGCTGCACCGTGACGGCGGCTGGTGTGGCGGCCTGGCCAAAGACCACATCTTTGGCTGCTGGCGATTTTTGCTCCGCTGCAGGCAGCTCAGCCACGGCCGTTGCTGCGACAACAGGCGACAACCCGGCGGCCGGCAATGGCAAGGCTGTATCCGGCGCAATAGCCTCATGTTTTGCCACGGCTACCGTTGTCGGTATGGCAACAGCCGGCTCAATAGTTATCGCCGCAGCCACAGGCTGGGACAGCGCCTGTGGGGGAGCCTGTTCCATATGCCCCTCAATAGCCGGCACCCGCTCAGCCTGGCTTTGCACAGCGCGCTCCTGTGGCGTAGCAAGGGTGCCTGGTATGGCTTGCGGCCGGGTCAGAATGGCATAAACGGCAAACAGCAGTAAGACCGCGCTTAGCAGCAACAGTATATTCAGCCATAGCGGCCGTTTGTCATCCCGGCTGATACTGGCTACGCGGCCCGGCCGGTTAGCGGCAATAGCTGGTTGCTGGCGCTGCTCCAGATCGCGCAGCATTTTATTCAGCACGCTCATAACACCCCCGCTATGGGCCACAGCGCTGCCATGGCCGCACCGGCAAACGCCGTGGCACCAGCCAGCATCACATACCACCACCAGCCCCCTGGTTTGGGCGATACATCTTCTGTGTCCAGCGCGGCCAGCTTCACATGGCGTAAACTGACGACACGGTGCCCTTCGCCAAAAGCCAGCAGCAGGGCTTTATGCGCCAGCACATTTACCAGCCGCGGTATGCCCCGGCTGTAACGGCTGATGCCGGCTGCTGCTGCAGGACGGAACACGGCTGCTGCCGCTCCGGCTTGCAGCATACGTTGTTGCAGGTACGCCGCCACCTGAGCGCGGCTCATCAGGCTAAGCTGGCTGGAAAAGGTAATACGCTGGCGTAACTGGCGAAACCGGTATGTTGCCAGGCGGCGGTTTAACTCCGGCTGGCCAAACAACACCACCTGCAGCAGCTTACGCTGTTCGGTTTCCAGGTTGGTCAGCAGCCGCAGGGCTTCGAGTGTGTCATCCGGCAGCGCCTGAGCTTCATCAATCAACACTATGGTTTGCCGGCCCTGTGCGGCCAGCAGCATCAGTTGACGCTGCAACAACTGCAGCAGCTGCGGCGGTTCAATATTGGCCGAAAACTTTAACCCCAGCTCCAGTGCCAGCGCCCAGCGCAGCTCCAGTGGCGTAAGGCAGGGATCTGGCAGATAGGCCAGCTGCCAGCCGGGTTCGGCCTGTTGCAACAACATACGGCACAGCAGGGTTTTGCCGCTGCCCACTTCGCCGCTGATTTTGATAAAGCCCTCACCAGCATGCAGCGCCGTTTTCAGTACCGCCAGCACATCCTGGTGCTGCTGTAACGGTACAAAAAACCGGGTATCAGGCGTTAAGCCAAAAGGCAGGCACTGTAGCTGGAAATGCTGCTGATACATAGGTTATCTCGGGTACCAGTCGGATATATACTCTGCCGACTGCTGTACTTGCTGCTGCCATACGCCATCGGCCACTACTGTGGGTTTAAGCAGGATCACCAGCTCTTTTTTCTTTTCTACTTTATTGACGCTGGTAAACAACTTACCTAACAGCGGAATGGCGCTCAGCACCGGTGTACGCGATTCGCTGTCGCTGGTTACGGTTTGCATCAGGCCACCTATCACCACTATTTCACCACTGCGGGCCCGGATAATAGTATCCGATTCGCGGATATTGCTTTGCGCCAGCGGCAGCACAATCTGCTCATTGCTGAAGCGGATGGTTTTATTCTGCTCTGCTGTTTCGGTAACTGAGGGGTGTACATGCAGAATTACACTGCCGTTCTGATCAATTTGTGGCGTTACATCCAGCGCAATACCTGAGAAAAAAGGCTGCAAATCAATAGAAGGCGAGCTGATGGTGCCGCCAACCGTTGCCGTGGTATCGCTGCTGACATTAGTGACAAAGTATTCATCCTGCCCTACCTTAATCACGGCTTTCTGGTTATTCATCGCCGTAACACGCGGGCTGGACAACACCTGGGCATTGCCCTGCGTTTCCAACAGGTTAATCACGCCGTTAAAGTCGGCATTAGTAAAGGAGATAGCCGTCACACCACCCAGGGATGAACTAATGGCGTTGCTGGCCAGTGCGCCACTGGTGGTAAAGTTAACACTGGTATTACGCAGGTTCATCATGGCATTTTGCCAGTTAATACCCTGCTGGTATTCGTCATTCAGGGTAACTTCGATAATTTTGGCTTCCAGTATCACCTGCCGCTGTAAATGCTGCTCGGACTGGCCAAGGTACGCCTTTACGGCGGCAATTTCTTCCGGCATACCGCGCACTGTCACTAAACCGGCTTGCGGTGTTACCACCACCATGCGTTCCG
>CAZEGA010000013.1:0-6040 GCA_964511675.1 uncultured Rheinheimera sp. | reverse complement strand
CTGCCTTTTCCAGATCTTTCCAGAAATCCGTTCTGCTTTCGCTCTGGATAGTACTGCCGTTAAACTGCTGCTGACCAGACTGTGACTGGCTCTGATTACTGAACTCGCCCTGATTGACGTTGCCCTGTGAAGAACGGTTGTGCCTGTTGTTCTGGCCATTCTGGTTATTCTGGTTGTCCTGCGACACGCCACCCGAATTTACGGCGATAGAGGAAAACCCCTGGCGTTGCAGCATCAGATAGTTAACGGCGATGGTTTCAGTACGCAGCCCGGCCGGATACACTTTATATACGGCGCCTTGCTGGCGGATATCAAAACCATATAACTGCTGCACCAGTGCCATGGTCTCAGGCAGCGTCACCTGCTTCAGCTGCAGGGTAATTTTACCGCTGACATCAGGATGCAGCAGCACGCTGTAGGGCGTGTCGGCCACCAGCGACTGGAAAACATCTGCGACATCGGCCTGCACAGCCGCGACATTAAAACGCGGTAACTCCGGGGCTACCGGGGTATAGCTGCTGCTGAGTAAATCCTGCGTGACCGCAGCAGGTAACGGCGGCGGCGTGGTACTTTGCTTTGCCTGTTGCTGCGCCTGCTGTAACTGTTGAGCCGCCTGTAGCGGAACCTTAGAGGGCTCCAGTGCCTGGCAGCCGGTCAATAATGTCAGGCCTGCAGCCCACAGCTTGTTGCTTACTACGCGTTTATTCATATTGTTTTATCGCTGTATTAATTAACGACAGTACATGCCGCTCACCGTTAAGTTCCAGAATGACCTGTTCAGCGGTGATATCCGACACCCTGTAGTGCTGAACCATCTGCCCTTTGCGCAGCAGTTGGCCATTAATCAGGGCCGTTTTACCCTGGGCAGTATCTTTAATCAGTTGCAGTTGCAAGCTGCCCGGCAGTGCAGCCGCCGTACCCTGCGCAACGTCGGCCTGCCAGCCGGGCGCCGGCCGGGTTGGATCAGCTACTACAGCATGGCTGAGCAACAGGCCAACGCTACAAACGAATAATGTCTTCATGCTCACTCACTGTAATCAATTCCAGGCTCATTTCGCCTGCCGGATAGTCTTTGACCTGGTAATGCAAGCCGGCCCAGTTAATCAGCCAGGGCAGCTGCTCCATTTTGCCCAGCACCTGATGCAAGCGGGCATAGCTGCCTGACATAACCAGCGTTAACTTGTGCTGATACAACAATGCCGGCTCACTGGCTGCCTGGCCAGCCAACCGGACAGGTTGTGGCGCCGCACTGCTTAGCCGGATGATCTGTACGCCACTGCTGCTTTGCAGCATATTGTGCAGCAGCGCCACCATTTGTTCAGCACCGATAAAATGGCTGGCGTTTTGCCGGATCTGCTCATTCAGCTGCTGCTGTTGCTGCTCCAGCTCAGCAATGCGCTGGCGGTAGCCGGCGTCCTGATCGGCACTGAGCTGCAGCCGTAACTGCTGCACCTGCTGTGCGCTGTCGGTCAGCTGACGTTGTACCTGCTGTATCTGCTGCTGCATGCTCCGGTTGGCTTTCCAGAGCGGCTCCAGCATATAGTTAACCGCCAGCCACAGGGTTAACAGCAAGATACTGCCACTGAGCAGCCATTTTTCTCTTTGCTGCAAGCGGGCAAAACGCTCTGCCAATAGCTGCCACTGGTTCATGGCCGTTCTCCCGGTTGCGCCATCAGGCTAAAGCCGACAGCCTCTTTTGCCGGTACCTGCTCCAGGCTTATCTGACTGAAGCGCTGGCCGCGAAAATAAGCTGACTTACGTAAATCCTCCAGCCATAACGGCACTGCATCCGGCTGCAAGGCGATACCACTGAAACTACTGTACTGCTGTTGTAATGAAAAGGCCGTTAGCCATAATTCATTGCGATCTATCGTCTGCAAATGTTGCAGTACCGGGCTGTAAAATAAACCGGCCTGTTGCTGCTGGCCCGCGAGATAACTGAGCAACTGTTGCTTTTGCATAACACTGTGCTGCAATACCTGGTATTGCTTCTGCAGTGCCGGTGCGGGTTGCCGCTGCGCCAGTGCCTGCTGGTACATGCTGGCCTCCTGCGCCTGGGTGTCCCGTTGCGCCTGTTGTCCGCTCAGGGTAGTACTCAGCTGCTTGTGTTGTTGCTGTAACATAAACACCATGACGGCAACTGACGCGGCTAACAGCAGCCAGCTCCATGCCAGACGCGGCAGGGTCAGGTACTGGCGCTGCACAAACAGCACCGGCTGATACAGGTTCACCTGCTGCTTTATCATACGCCGCCCTTAGCCGCCACCGCCGCTATGGCTGGCCAGCACTGTATTATCTGCTCAGCGGACAGGCCGGCCGCCAACGGCACGGCTAACGGTTCTACCCGGCTAAAACCGCTGTCAGATAACAGCCGGCACATTGGCAGCGGCTGCTGCATCAGTACACGAATATCACGTACCGGGGGCTGCTTTAACTGGCTTTCAAAATAATCCATCGAACGTTGCAACTCCAGTAACAGGCGTTCCAGAATGTCGCCCTGTAAATCGTCCGGGTTCGCCAGATGCAGTTTGCTGAAGCCCCGGGTCCGGCGCGAGAAATACAACAGGCCATCCTGCACGATTTGCAGCAACATTTCCTGATCGGGCTGGTGAATAATCAGCATACAAGGCTGACGGGCGGACACTAACAGCTGGTGCGCCAACCACTCTGCCGGCTGTATCGAAGCCAGCTGCATACCAGCCTGGCTGACACAGTGCACCAGCTGCTGCAACCAGCTTTGCCGTGCCACCACTACATTAATTTTGGCCTGCTGTGCAGAGTAGCCCGGCAAGTCAATGTAGTCGGCGATCATATCTTCCGGCGGCACCGTCACCAGATCTTTGACCTGCCAGGGTAATGCCTGCAACAACTCAGTATCGCTTAATGCAGGCTTGTCCAGCTGCACCAACTGGTAAAACTCAGGCGCCAATATCAGATGCAACCGGCTACCGGCCGTTAAATCTGCCAGCATACTGCCAAGTGCAGCCTGCCAATGCTCCCCCTGATACACCGCTGTTCTGCACTCTGTAACCTGCTGTGCGGTTAACACCACAACATTTACCGAGCCCTGTGTCAGGTATACTGCGACCTGTTGCTGCTTACCTGAGGCTTTACGCGTGAATTGGCTGATTATTTTTTCCAGCATAGGGTTGCCGTTTGCTTGCTGTATTCCAGTATACTAACTGCAATTCTGTAAGCTGTCATGCCTATTACCATGTTGTATTCATCACCCGTTCAGCTGTGGCAACCACAACCGAGATGGCAGCAACTGCAACATCCGGTTATTGCGTCAAAACAAACAGAGTTGTGGGTCTGCCAACTGGATACCGGCAGCAGCACGGTATCTGGCAATAAGATACTTAAACTGAAGTACCCTCTGCAACAGGTGTTACAGCAACAAAAAGCCGGGGTATTTACTTTTGGCGGCGCCTTCTCCAATCATTTGGCTGCCGTGGCAGCTGCCTGTCATCAGCTGGGTTTGCAAAGTATTGGCTATGTCAGAACAGATCAACTGGACCAGGCAAACCCGACCTTAGCTTATTGTTTGCAAAGGGGTATGACGTTAATTCCACTTGACCGCCAGACGTACCGGTTACGCAATACTGCCGGTTTCATTGCCGGCTTACAGGCCAGGCATCCACAACTGATGGCCGTTCCGGAGGGCGGCTCGTCAGTTGCAGGCGCAGCAGGTGTGGCTGAACTCGATCTTGCCGCCACGCCATCAGGCCCGGCAGAACTGGTATGTTGTGCCACCGCCAGTGGCGGCACCCTTGCCGGACTGATTGCCAACACGGCGATGCCGCCCGGGACCCGCATTCTGGGGGTTGCGGTAGTCAAAGATCCATCCCTGCCGCAGCGCATAGTACAATTATTACCTGGACAAACCATGCAACGCAGCTGGCAGCTCAACACAGATTATGCCGGTGCAGGCTATGCCCGGTTTGATGCAGCCTTGCTGCAGTTTTGCCGTGATATGGCACAACAACAGCTGTATGTTGAGCCGGTGTATACCGGTAAGGCGCTGGCAGCACTGTTATCACTGCTGGCTGAAAATACGCTGCCGCCCATACGCCGGATCAGCTTTTTCCATACCGGCGGCTTGCAAGGGTTACAGGGGCTGCACTACCGGCAACTGATCACTGCAGCTGACCTTGCGCTATTATCTGGTTCAGCGGCTGGCTGAAGTAAAAACCCTGGCCACCGGCAATACCCAGTTTTTGCAAGGTCAGCCATTCTGACTCCAGTTCCACGCCGGTGGCAATAACCCTGATCCCTTTACTGACATAACCCGCAACCAGGCCCCGCACAAACAGTTGCTGTTCAATATGCGTATCAATATTCCGCACCACGGAAGGATGCAGCTTCACGGACTCAAGCGGTAACTCATCTGCATAGACAGCGTTATCAATTACCAGTCCTACCTGATCAATAATTAATGCAAACCCTGCTTTATGCAATTTCAGTAATTTGCCACGCAACGCCCTGAAATGTTTCATTAAATGATGCTCAGCAACCTCCAGCGCCAGTTGCTGTGGATCAAGCTGGCCAGACAGCAGCATTTGTTCAAGCCACTGCCACCACTGCGTATCCAGTAATGCCTGCACGCTGATATTCACACTACAGCGACTGTAATTCCACGAGTCAACAGAGCACAGCCTGGCGGCTTTGAGCAGTACATGCTGATCTATTTGTCCGCCTAATCCGCAGTTGTGGGCCATGGGTAAAAATATGGCCGCAGGCACCTGCTGCCCATCGCTGCAATGCAGCCTGATCAGCACTTCATGTTGCAGCACATCGCCATCCTGCCAGGAAAACACTGGCTGGAAACTCAAACTGAAACGCTGTTCCTGTAGTGCTCTGTTCAGCTCAGAGCGCCACCATACCGAGCCTTTGGCTAAAGATTTATCCTGTTGCCGGGTAAAGCCATAGGCGGCATTCGGGCCATGCAGTTGTGCCGTTCTTAATGCCATATCTGCTTCTGCCAAAATCTGGTATGACGTCTGCCCACGCTGGTAGGGCGCATAACCTATATGCAGCACATCCTGCTCGATACAATCGGCAAAACACGCGGCCCGGCTTAATAGCGTTGCCATACGATCACCCAGCTTATCGATATCCCTGCCGGTTAAACCACAGACCATAAACACCAGGTCATTCTCCGACAAACGCGCCAGTACAGTGTCGTTATAGTCAGCCGCTAATGCATTAAGGATCTCGACACAGCCGCGCAGGCGCTGTAGTTGCTTAATACCGGGCCGGCCAGCCTCAGGATGACTTAACTGAATAATATAGACAGCTCCGGCGTCTGCCTCTGATGTATCACCAAGGTAATGCTGCAGCTTACTTTCAAAAAATACCCGGTTGCCCACTGCCAACTCATGATCAATCAGGCCCTGCACCCGCACAAGATGGCGGACTTCCAGATCACGTTTGTGCAGATGGCTGACCTTAGTGTGCAGTTTCTGTAAGCGTTCTGCGGTTGTGGTTCCGCGTTCGGCAGACTGTTCCAATTGCTGTTCCAGTGCATGCAGCGCTTTGTCTACAGACTCCAGTTCAGTAAGCTCGGCCGCTAGCTGCCGGCGTAATAATATGTGCAGCCCCAGCACGCCAAGCATTACCGTTAATACCAGGGCAGACAGAGACCAGATAAGGGGAAGCGGCAGTGCCAGCAGAATTGCAGATAAACTCAATTGCCATATCAGCACAGCGGCTATACCGGATAGAAGATAACGTGCCCGTTGTTTAAGCGAATGTGATAGCGACACAACCAACTCCTTTTGATAGTGTTTTCAGTGTTAATCTTTCGCTGGCATTTGTCGAGTTTTTAAGCAAAAAATTGCATTCATAACAAAAAAGCCCCATCTCTTACGAGAGGGGCTTTTTGACTTTATTAGGCGCCTGGCGGTGAACGACATTATTCCGGGCCTCCTGCCCTCCACCCTGCGGGCCGCCTTCGGCGTTCAAAAACGTTCCCGACGTTTTTGTCGCATGGCCTTCGCCCCGCTCGGGCAGGCTACCACCAAACCACAGCCAATAAAAA
>CAZEGA010000012.1:8366-27706 GCA_964511675.1 uncultured Rheinheimera sp. | reverse complement strand
TATCGGCCAGTATAATGGCCAGTCTGCCATCCTGGTGGGTATTTTTCTGCAACCGGGGGCCAATGCACTGGATGTGGCCGCTGACGTTAACCGTACCGTGGCCGAGCTGAAGCAGCGCTTCCCCAGCGGGCTGGATCAGGCTACGCCGTATGACACCACGCGCTTTGTCGAGGTCTCTATCCGCGAAGTGGTAAAAACCCTGGCCGAGGCCATGCTGCTGGTGTTTCTGGTGGTGTATCTGTTCTTACAGAACTGGCGTGCCACGTTAATTCCTATTCTGGCGGTGCCTATTTCCTTGCTGGGGACCTTTGCCGGTTTGTATATGCTGGGCTATTCCATCAATACGCTGACGCTGTTTGGTATGGTGTTGTCGATAGGTATAGTGGTTGACGATGCGATAGTGGTGCTGGAAAACGTTGAACGTATTATGCACGAAGAGCATTTGTCGGCGCGTGATGCTGCCATTAAAGCCATGCAGGAAGTGTCCGGCCCTGTGGTGGCTATTGTTATGGTGCTGTGTGCGGTGTTTGTGCCGATTGCATTTTTGGGTGGGTTAACCGGCGAGCTGTTCCGCCAGTTTGCGGTAACTATCTCAATAGCGGTCAGCTTGTCCGGCGTGGTGGCACTGGTGATGACACCGGCACTGTGTGTGGCCATTTTGCGCCACGAGCATAAGCAAACGGCGAAGTTCTTCCTCTGGTTTAATGACTTGTTCCAGCGGATTACCGGTAAATATGTGGCGACGGTAGGCTTTTTCCTGCGCCGTGGCCTGCTGGCGTTAATACTGGTAGGCGGTATGATCTTTATTACTGCCGGCCTGTGGCGGGCTACACCGGGTTCGCTGGTGCCGGATGAAGATCAGGGTTTTTATATTGCCGCTATTTTCCTGCCGGATGGTGCCTCGCTGGAGCGCACGCAAAAAGTGACCGAGCAGGTTATTGCCGCCATCCGCTCTAACCCGGCGAACAAAGATATTGTCAGTTTTGCCGGTTTTGACTTTATCGGCGGCGGCTATAAAAACAGCGCCGCCACGATCTTTATTACCCAGCATGACTGGAGTGAGCGCGATGTCAGCGCCAGTGACCTGGTCAACGAGCTGTTTATGAAAACCGCCGCTATTAACGAAGCGCTGGTGCTGGCGTTTAACCCGCCGCCGATTTTTGGCCTGGGCAACACCGGTGGTTTTGAGTTCTATTTGCAAAACCGTGGCGATGGCGGGCCGGAAAAACTGGCGGAAGCCATGGGCATTATGCAGGGCGCAGCGGCACAAAGCCCGGTGCTGGCCGGTGTCCAGACGCTGTGGCGGCCCAATACGCCACAGCTGAAGGTGGATTTAGACCGTGAACGCGCCCGGGCGCTTGGTGTACCGGTCAACGATGCTTTTAATACGCTGGCCGGTACGCTGGGTACTTATTATGTCAACGATTTTAACAAGTACGGCCGGGCCTGGCAGGTGCTGATGTCGGCGGACGCACAGTACCGGATGCGGCCTGATGACATTAACCATATTTATGTTAAAAGCAGTAGCGGCGAGATGATCCCGATGTCGGCGCTGGCCAGCATTCAGTACAGTTCCGGCCCGGATAATATGGAGCGCTATAACAACCTGCCTGCGGTAAAACTGCTGGGTAATGCGGCGCCGGGTTACAGCTCAGGCCAGGCCATTGCCGAAATTGAACGCCTGGCTGACACTGTGCTGCCACCGGATATCAGCTATGACTGGACCGGCAGTGCCTTTCAGGAAAAACGCAGTGGTGACACCACAGGGCTGGCGCTGGGCATGGCAGTGGTGATGGTGTTCTTGATCCTGGCGGCCTTATATGAAAAATGGTCACTGCCGTTTTCTGTGTTACTGGCGATGCCATTTGGTATTTTCGGTGCGCTGGTGGCCGTGTGGCTTGCCGGTTTAACCAATGATGTGTACTTTCAGATTGGCCTGGTGACGTTATTGGGCCTGGCGGCGAAAAACGCCATCTTGATTGTCGAGTATGCGCTGATGAAAACGCAGCAGGGCTGGAGCACAGGTACGGCCGCGCTGGAAGCGGCCCGGTTAAGGTTCCGGCCTATTATTATGACATCGCTGGCGTTTATCCTCGGTGTAGTGCCGCTGGCGTTAAGCAGCGGTGCCGGTGCCGGTGCCCGCCACAGCGTAGGCACGGGGGTGATGGGCGGTATGATGGCGGCAACCTTCCTGGCGGTATTTTTTGTGCCGCTGTTCTTCTACTGGCTGACCGAGCGGCGCATCCGCGAGACACGCAGCAAGCAGCAGCTGGCAGCAGAAATTGCCGAACACCACCGGCAGGAGCATTTGGATACCAAAGAAGGTTTATTGTAAGCCCCGCTTGATCTGATGGCGCTGCCTTATGTTAAGGTAGCGCCATGTTTTTTCTGCTAATACCTGTACATGACCACTAAAAAAACACTGTTTGGCCCTGCTGCGTTAGTCACGGCGGCTTTTATTGGCCCCGGCACCGTGGTGACCGCTTCGCTGGCCGGTGCCAACTATGGCTATGCGCTGGTATGGGCACTGCTGTTTTCGGTATTTGCCACTATGGTGTTGCAGGAGATGGCGGCCCGGCTGGGGATCGTTACCGGCCAGGGGCTGGGAGAGAACCTGCGGCAACTGGTACAGCAACCACTGTTGCGCTGGCCGCTGCTGTTGCTGGTTATCGCGGCCATTGTTATCGGTAACAGCGCTTATCAGGGCGGTAATATCAGTGGTGCGGCGCTGGGGGTGGAGGCGTTATTTGGCGATATTGGCTTTATTAACCGCTGGCATAACAGTACCGGCATTAACCTGTGGGCGCTGCTGCTGGGGGGCATTGCTGCGGCAGTGCTGTGGTTTGGCCAATATAAGCTGATTGAACGCTGTCTTATCGCGCTGGTGTTGCTGATGAGCCTGGCTTTTATTGGCACTATGCTGCTGACCAGGCCGGATCTGATCGCGCTGCTCAAAGGGGCATTCTGGCCACAGATCCCCTCAGGTGCTGTCCTGACGGTGGTCGCCCTGATTGGCACTACCGTAGTACCGTACTCATTATTTTTACATGCCGCCAGCGCCGCGCAAAAATGGCAGCGGGGCAGTATAAGTACCGACGCTGCACTTCGGGCATCGCGGGCCGATATCGCGCTGGCCATTCCGCTGGGTGGCATTATTTCCATTGCCATTGTCTCAACTGCGGCAGCGGCGTTTTTCGGCCGCGACCAGCAACTGGATAATGTAGCGCAGCTGGCGCAAAGCCTGACACCGTTATTCGGCAATGCCGCCACCTGGTGTCTGGCGCTTGGCCTTATCGCGGCGGGGTTATCCTCTGCCATTACTGCGCCTTTAGCGGCGGCCTATGCGCTGTCGGGTATGCTGGGCCAGCCGCTTAACCTGAAACAACCGGTGTTCCGCCTGATCTGGCTGGCTATTATTGTCTGCGGTGTGTTGCTGGCATCGCTGGGGATCAGGCCGGTCAGCGTGATCTGGTTTGCCCAGATCGCCAACGGTATTCTGCTGCCGCTGATGTGTCTGTGTTTATTGCTGGCGATGAACCACAAGCTGCTGGGCACCTATCGCAACACCCGCTGGCAGAATGGGCTGGGTATCGTCGTGCTGCTGGTCAGCCTGTTACTGAGTGGCCGCAGTCTGGCACTGGCATTTGCCCTGCTGTAAAGCAGCTAGCAGTACAGCGGGTGCTGATACTGCGCCGGTGTCAGCCGGGTAATGGCGCTCAGCCAGATGTTACCGGGCTTATGCAGCAGTGCCGCGCCAGCCTGGCTCAGGCGCTCGCTGCAGCTGCGACAGCCCAGTACCGGCCAGGGCTGTTTCGCTCCGGCCAGCCAGTCGGGGTGGCTTAATACATCCAGCCGGCTGGCAAAATAACTGTTTAATGTGCCCACATCGCGCCAGTAATGTGGCAGGCTTTGCTCGCCGGGCAGGGTGTTGCTGCAAAAATCATACACACAGGCGCGGGCGCTGCTAATCAGCTGTGGCAGGATATGGTGGCCAAAATCGACATGCTGGTCGGGGCAGATATTGCCAAGAGCCTGTTCCAGACAAGACGTGCGAAACAGATAGTTACCCATAGACACCAGCGCAAAGCCGGGGCGGCCCGGCATTTGTGGTACCTCGCCCTGGGGTTTCTCAACAAAACCGGTGATACGGTTACCGGCATCGACAATAAACACACCAAACTGGCGGGCTTTATCGGCCGGTATGGCCACAGCGGCTACCGTCAGGTCCGCTTGCTGTTGCTGGTGAAACGCCAGCATCTGGCGGTAGTCCATTTTGTAAATATGATCAGCACTGAGCACGGCAACATGCTCGGGCCGGTAATCGCGGATCAGACTGAGTTCGCGCGCTACTGCGCCTGCGGTGCCAAGATCCAGCTGGGCTGGCGCCTGACACCAGAGCAGGCTGCCGCTGTGGTCAAAACGGGGCAACCAGTGCCGCTGCAGGTGTGTGTGCAACCGGTGTGGCTGGTACTGGGTCAGTACCAGCAACTGGTGAAAGCCGGAGTGCCACAGGTTACTGAGCACAAAGTCAATAATACGCCGGCGGCGGACAAAGTTCAGTGCCGGCTTGGCCTGTGTTAATGTTAAAGGCTGCAGCCGCTTACCGGCACCGCCAGCCAACACTATACTCAGTACTGTACTCACACTGTCGCTCCTCAAAGCAGCTTATCTGGTTAATAAATGTACAGTATAGTGTGGTGGCAGACTTGATATGTATCAAACGAAGAGGTGATATTATTCAGAGCGCCGCGCTAAAAGCGCGGCGTGTTAGCGGGTTATTCACCTATGCGGGTTTTTATCACGTCCACCAGGGCTGAGGCGGTAAAACCGTTATTGTCGGCCCAGCTGGCATAATCAAATTCTGCCAGGGTTTTCGATGGCATCTGTTTGACAATGAAAGAGCCGGTTTCAAAGGCGTCATTGCGAATGGCAAATTGCAGCATAGATTCATCATTACATTTAATGTTGCTGTAAATAGTGCGTACGTTTAGCTTGCTATCGGTTAATACTTTTCGCAGCTGGTTACGGTTATCTTCTTTAATGTAACCACACATCGAAGCAACTATCTGGTCGTTGGCAAAGGCATTGGCAGATAACAGCATTGCCGCTAAAGGTAACAGTACTTTCTTCATAAAACCGCTCCCGGGTTTGTTTAGTCTCTGCTGAAGTATAGCCAGCGCCATGTAAACTGACACAATGGCGCTGAAAATATTTCCCTTGAATATTTTCAGCAGCTTAGCGCTTTTAGTCATATAACAGCGCTATACTGGCACTGTAATACCACGCCTGCAGGCAGCTTAGCCGGAGATGTTATGACCACGCTGGAATATATGCTACTGATGTTGTTACTGGTCAGCGCCAGTGCGTTTTTCTCGGTATCGGAAATAGCACTGGCCGCATCACGTAAAATGCGCCTGCGCCTGCTGGCATCTGAGGGTAACGTTAATGCCGGTAAAGTACTGGCCTTGCAGGAACAACCGGGGAATTTTTTCACTGTAGTGCAAATTGGCTTAAATGCGGTGGCCATTTTGGGCGGTATTCTGGGCGAATCGGTGTTTACACCTTACTTCAGCGCTTTACTGGCGGTATTTTTTGCCGGCAGCTGGGTGCACTCTGTGGCTTTTGCTGTGTCGGTGTTTTGTGTTACCTCGTTATTTATTCTGTTTGCGGATCTGATGCCAAAGCGGCTGGCGATGATAGCCCCCGAAGCCATAGCACTGAAA
This sequence comes from uncultured Rheinheimera sp., assembly GCA_964511675.1. Lineage (GTDB taxonomy): Bacteria > Pseudomonadota > Gammaproteobacteria > Enterobacterales > Alteromonadaceae > Alishewanella. Next base: position 21,983 of record CAZEGA010000012.1, on the reverse strand, counting down.
GTGGTTAATCCTATGCTGTGGCTGGTTACTGTGCTCAAGCCTTTCGTCTGGCTGTTTAACGGCCTGGCAAATGTGTGTTTCAGCCTGTTTAAAGTGCCCACCATGCGCAAGGATGATATTACGCCGGATGATATTATCGCCATGATGGAGGCGGGGGCCCAGGCCGGGGTGTTACAGGAGCATGAACACCAGTTGCTGGAAAATGTGTTTGATATGGAGTCACGCACGGTAACATCGGCCATGACAGCGCGGGAGAGCCTGATTTTTTTTAGCCTGACCGAGTCGCAGGACGATATTAAAGCCAAAATTGCCGAGCACCCGCACGCCAAGTTTATGGTGGTAGATGGTGTGCTGGACAAGGTTGTGGGTTATGTCGATACCCGAGATATCTTAATGCAGGTGCTGCACAACCAGCCTATTTCGCTGAAAAAAGAGGGCATAATCCGCTCGCCGCTGATCATTCCCGATACGCTGTCGTTATATGAAGTGCTGGAGTACTTTAAATCGGCCGGGGTCGATTTTGCCATTATCATGAACGAGTATGCGCTGGTGGTGGGGATTATCACGCTGAACGATGTGATGAGTATCGTCATGGGCGAACTGGTTAATTCCGAAGAAGAACAAATTGTGGCGCGTGACGCCAGCTCCTGGCTGGTAGAGGGCCTAACACCATTGCAGGATGTAATGCGGGTGCTGGATATCAGCAGTTTCCCGGATGCAGAAAACTATGAAACCATTGCCGGTTTTATGATGTATACCTTACGTAAAATTCCCAAGCGGACAGACTTTGTGTTGCACAGTGGCTATAAGTTTGAGGTAGTGGACATTGACAGCTATAAAATTGACCAGTTGCTGGTCACCCGGTTAACCAGCGATGCACCGGAGGCGGAACCGGCGCATCGCAATGGCTGATTAGACCGGGCTGTTATTGTCAGCCGGCGGCGGGTTGGCTGCCAGCTCCAGCATTTTTTCGCGGAAGCTGTGCAGCCCCTGCAACACCAGGCTGTAGGTTTTATCCACGCCGCTTTCCACTTCGCCTTCATACACTTTTAACCCTTTAAGGATATCTTTGGCATCGGCAAAGCCTTTATCAATGCCGCCGCCTATCACCTTTAAAAAGTTATCCAGCGTTTCTTCTTCAGAGGCGGCCGGAAACAGCTCTTTATAACGGCCATAAAAGGCGGTGGCAAAGGCAACAATACGCTCTGCCGTGGCTTCGGGGGAGGTATCTATGCCTGAGTCGTATATTTTCTGGGCGGCGTTTTCACCAAACACCGGCGCCAGTTCGGCGTTAATACCTTCCAGCGCGGTTTTGTACAGTAAACTGAGCGAGTCGTTATTGCTGCGCAGCGATACCTGCTCATTCGCCTGCAAAATAGCCACATTCTGCGCCTGCCTGGCCTGTTCAGCCGCGCTTTTGCTAATGCCGCTGTGTTCTGTTTTAGTGCTGTCTGCTTTCACAGCATCCGGTTTTGCCGCTGTGTTCGTTGGCCTGGCGCTGATGGGGGCCGTGTTGCTGCCTGATGTAATTGCCATATTGCTGCTCCTGAAATACTGGGTTTAGTATAGCCCGTAACCGGTTATCGGCGGCAACTGGTGAAACTTTAGCCTTGTTTCCGGTTATTTTTACCGCTCGTCCGGGCAGCTGAATGGCCTTATAATGGCGTCTCGTTATGTTGCCGGGATCGCAGGCGTTGATCGATTATAAAACTGCTGCTTTTTACCGCTCTGCTTTTGCTTTGTGTTTAGCGGCCGTGGTGGTGTTTGCCAACCTGCATTTGCTGCAACCGCTGCTGCCGCAGCTTAGCCGCGAGTTTGCCTTAACGCCGCTGCAGGCCAGCTGGGCTTATACCGTGGGCACCTTGTGTCTGGGCGTATCTTTGCTGTTTTATGCGGCTTTGTCTGACGCCTGGGGCCGCAAAAAGCTGTTGCTGCTGACGCTTACCGGTATGACGATAAGCACCCTGGCACTGACCCAGGTTGACAGCTTTGGCGCCCTGGTGTGCTGGCGCGCGGTGCAGGGGCTGTTTCTGGGCGGTTTGCCGGCCATAGCCATAGCCTGGATGGGCGAAGCCTACAGCAAACCTGCCATGGTTGCCGCTGTGGGGTTTTATATCAGTGCCAATTCGCTGGGCGGTATCAGTGGCCGTTTAATGGCCGGGGCACTGGCCGATATCGGCCACTGGCAATGGGTCTTCTGGCCGGTAGCGCTGCTGGGGATGCTGAGTTGTTACTTTATCTGGCGCTTTTTGCCGTTAAACACGGCGTTTGTGGCCAAACCTTTTCAGTGGCGCCAGGCGCTGGCTGATAATCTGTATCATCTGCGCCAGCCAGTGTTGCTGCTGACTTATCTGGTCGGCGGGCTGAATTTTTTTATCTTCCTTAACCAGTACACCTATATTGCCTTTGTGCTGGCAGATGCGCCTTATTCGCTGTCAAGCTTCTGGATTGGCCTGCTGTTTGTGACGTATTTGACCGGCACTGTGGGCTCGGCCATATCCGGCCGGGTAGCGCAGCGCATGGCAGTCCCCTTGGGTATGGCACTGGGCGTACTGATCCTGATGCTTGGCACCCTGCTGACGCTGGGCAGCAGTTTATCGCTGATTGTCGGCGGCTTTTTTATTAATGCGTTTGGTTTTTTCCTGACCCATTCACTGGCCAGCAGCTGGGTAAACCAGTGTGCCAGCCGGGCCAAGGCCAGTGCCAGCGCGCTGTATCTGGTGTTTTACTATGTCGGTGCCAGCAGCGGTGGTTTGTATTTGCAGCCGTTCTGGCAATGGCTTAACTGGCCCGGTGTGGTGGTGGCGGCCTTACTGATGTATGGTGTAACACTGCTACTTTGCCTGTGGCTCTGGCTGCGCAGCAGGATGCTTAAGGCTGGCCAGCTCTGAGCCGGTCAATGGCCGGTACTCACCTGCCACAATTTTGCCAGCCGCTGTGGCTGAGTGTCGCTATAGTCTGGCATCTTAATTCCGGCTGCTGGCCTGTTTCACTAAACCTTCGCTATGCTGTAACACAAATGACACGGGGCCTTCGCATACTGCATAGCGTACTACCTTCCTGGATTATATCTCACTAGTTAGTGACGGGAGCTTGCTCCCGTTTTTTCTTTTATGCGAAAAAAATCCCCCCGCTTTAAACCTTATGTATTACGCTGCCGACTAACCAGACAATCAATTCAGTAAAAGGCAAGACAGCGAATGGAGATTGCGTCGGCAATCGAAGCGGCAAAGCAGGGTGACAAGCAGGCATTTCATATTCTGTATCAGCAGTTTGTTGGCCGGGTTTATGCCATTTGCTTAAGGCTGCTGGCGAACAGGCAGCAAGCCGAAGAAGCCAGCCAGGACATTTTCTTAAAAGTGTGGCAACAGTTACCGCTATTTCGTGGTGACAGCAGCTTTGCCACCTGGCTGCACAGTATTGCCACCCGTACGGCTATTGATATCTGGCGCCAGGATAAATACCTGCGCCTGACCGACAGCAGCGATGCGCTGGAGCTGGCAGAGCCAAGTGTGCCCTGCCACAGCATACAGGCCCCGCTGGAGCAGGCCATAGTGCGTCTGCCACACCAGGCCCGAGCCGTGTTTGTGCTGTTTGCCATCGAAGGCTACCAGCATCAGGAAATTGCCGCCATGCTGGGCATTGCCGAGGGCACCTCCAAAGCGCAGTACCACAGGGCCAGACAATTGTTACAGGAGTGGTTAGCCGATGAATGAGCAACAACTTGACCAGGCGCTGCACAGCCTTAAGCGGGATATTCCGCCAGAGCGTGATTTGTGGCCGGCGATAGAGGCCAGGCTGGTAATGCCTGCAGTGGCAGAGCGGCGGCCAGTGCTGCTGCGCTGGGCCAGCGCGGCAGCGGTAACCCTGCTGGCGCTGATTGGCTGGCAACTGGCTATTGTGCCCCCGCCAGCGCAGCGCTCTGCCGCTTTGCCGTCAGCCGAGCTGATGCTGCTGCAGGTATATGAGCAGCAAAAAGCACAGCAACTGTTGCAGATGGTCGCCGTAGCCGAAGGCTTTGATAACTGGCAGCAGCAATTACAGATTTGGGATCAGGCCATTGTTCAGGTGCGCCAGGCCCTGCAGTTTTATCCGGATGAACCGCAGCTGTTAGCGCAGCTGCAACTGTTATACCAGCAGCAGCTGCGCTTTATTCAGCAAGCCACGCTGCAACAACCTTTATCTATAAGCTAGGAGATTAACCATGAAATACAGCAAAACCACCTGGGCCGCAGGTTTAAGCGCCCTGTTACTGGCCGCCGTCAGCCTGAATGTGCTGGCCGATGTCCGGGAAAAAGTCAACGAAAGCCACAATATAACCGCCAATGAAAAAATTTATATCGAAGTGATGAGCGGTGAAATTACTATCAAGGCCGTTAATGCCGGCAAGTTCAGCGTCAGCGGTAAGCTGGATGAGAAAGCCACCGGCTATCTGCTTGATACCAAAGGCGGTTTTACCCGGTTTGAAATGACCATGCCGCGCCAGGTCAATTACAACTGGAAAGACAAAGCCAAGGCCGCAGAGTTAATCTTTGAAGTGCCCGTTGGCAGTGCGCTGGAGTTTAAAGGCGTAAACGGTAATGTTACGGTAATGGGGGTTAAAGGCAGCAGCCAGATTGGTACCGTAAATGGCAATATTGTCGCCTTTGCTTTGCACAATGAGGTGAAACTGAGCACGGTAAATGGCGAAATCAAACTGAAAGACGCCAGCGGTAAGGTAGAGCTGAGTTCAGTTAACGGTAAAATAGACGATGAAGGCTCCAGCGGCCGGCTGAGTTACGATGTGGTAAATGGCAAAATAAAGGCCCGCAGTAAAGCAGATGAAATCAGTGTCAGTACAGTAAACGGCGATGCCGAGCTGGACCTTAACGGCACTACACAGCTGAAACTAAGCACAGTAAATGGCGAAATTGAAGCCAAATTACGCGGAGCCGCCAGCCCGCGTATCAGCGGCAGCAGTGTCAGCGGTGATATTGAGCTGAAGCTGGAAAGCAGTATCAGCGCCAGGGTGGATATTAAAGCCTCGGCCGGTGGCAGCATAAGCAATAAACTGAGCAGCGATAAAGCCAGCAAAGCCAAATACGGCCCGGCCCGCAGCCTGCAGTTTACCCTGGGCAGCGGCGAGGGCAGCATAGAGCTTAGCACTGTAAGCGGTGATGTAGAGCTGGCTAAACTGTAACCTGCCAGAGCCGCGGCGTGTTGGTTAAACTGCTTACCGGCCCTGGTAACAAGGGCCGGTGTTGGCTGAACAAAACGCGGTTTATCTGGCGATAAGGCCGTAGTGTTGCTCTAACACCGCGATAATTTCTGCTTTGGGGTTAGCCGACAGGGCAATGTTGCGGCCAATGACTTTCTCAGCAATACCCAGATAAGTACGCGAGATGTCCAGCATGACGTGAGTGGGCAGGGCGTTATCACGCGCTAAGGCGGCGCGCTCCGGCATACGGTCTTTGTTCAGCAATATATCCGGATCGGGAAAGTGGTTGAGCAGCCACTGGCGAAAACCTTCTTTGGATTGCTCGACAATGTTGCCCTCGCGCCAGCTGGCGCCATCCCAGATGCGTGAACTGTCGGGTGTGCCCACTTCATCCATATAAATCAGTTTGCTGTTGCCGGCGGCATCTTTAACATAACCAAACTCAAATTTGGTATCAACAAACATCTGGTCCAGTGCGGCCAGGGCGTCACTTATTACAGTAAAACCTTGTTTTAACAGTGTTTCGTACAGATCAATGTCTGCTACCTGCTCAAAACCAAAGGCCTGGCTGTGGCGCTCGATATCGGCGCGGGAGATATTGACGTCATCGGCTTCCGGTACGCCTTCCAGGCCGGTCAGAATGCCTTTGGTCGACGGGGTAATTAAAATTTGCGGCAGCTTCTGCTCTTTTTGCAGCCCCTCTGGCAGGGTGATGCCGCAAAACTCGCGTTCGCCTTTGCTGTACGCGCGCCACATAGAGCCGGTAATGTACTGGCGGGCAATCGCTTCAATTTTCACCGGCCGGGCTTTTTGTACTATCCACACCAGCGGGTGCGGAATATCCAGTATATGGCTGTCGGCCAGGCCGTGTTGTTTAAACAGCGAGAACCAGTGATTGGAAATGGCATTTAATGCCGCCCCTTTACCCGGTACACCGTTTAAGCCGTTTTCACCGTGCCAGATGCAGTCAAACGCCGAAATACGGTCACTGATCACCATAATGGCCAGCGGCGTGTCTGCCGCTACGGGGTAGTTTTTTTCACGAATAAGCCGGGCGCTGTCTGCGGCGGTCAGCCAGTAAACACTGCGCACTTTGCCGGAATGTACCGGTAAATCTGTACGAATTGGCAGATCGTCATTGACCGCCAGAACCTGGGTTGCAAGAGTCATCTTCACTTCTTCTGAGACTGGGAAAAGGCGGGCAGAGTGTAGCAGATTCTGTTGCTTAACTGAATCTGTCTGCTGGCCCCTGCAACCTTTGTGCAAAAGTGCCTGTTTTTGTAATTAAGCGTAATCAACTGTTTTTATTGGTGAATTGCCATAGCTATCGCAGGCTTAAATCCTTACTCTGGCGCCGGATTATTCTGACTTTAGGATAGAGTGAATGAAAACAACCGGTTTGGCTTCTTGTGTGGTACTGGCAACAGCGCTGGTGCTGAGCGCCTGTGGCGGCAGCAGCAGTAATGACTCAGCAACGGCAGACAGTTATCTGCAGTTTTATAATGGCGCGGCCGGTACCGGCAACTCCATACTCAGCGCGGGTGACACCAGTGTTGGCGCGGCAATTTATGGCGATGTCAGCTCAGTGGTGGCAATAAAAGCCGACGGCTATACGCTGCAGGTAAAAGATGTGGCCAGCAGCGAGTCACTGCTGAGTAAAGAGATGACGTTAACCCCGGATAACAAAACCCTGTTTATCCTGACGCAGGAAGGGCAGCAGTACGACTACCTGAGTGTAAACGTCAGCCGCGCAGCAACAGAAGACGGCAAGTTTAAGCTGCATCTGGTGAATTTGTCTGCCCAGCATGAGCAACTGGATGTGTATATGGCAGAAGTAGGCAATGGTTTTGCCAATGCCAGCAAGCTGGATACCCTGAGCAGGAATGAAGTCAGTACTGCGGTGGCCAGCAATGCTGTCGGCCAGTACCGCTTTTTTCTGGCCGCTGCCGGCAGCCAGACACCGTTATTTACGACCAACGCCGTGAATTTTGCTTACCAGAACAGTTATGTGGTGATAGTGCGCGATAAATTTGGCCCTATTGCCGATCAGATCTCGCTGGATGTGATCCTGAACTCGTCAACCGTTACCGCTTTTGATGATGTTAACGCCGGTGCGCAGTTCCGGGTTTATAACAGCCTTGCCACAGCAGTTATGCTGTCGCTGGATAACACGCCGGCCGGTAGTGTTGCCGCGGGCCAGTTAAGTGCATACACAGCGCAGGGCAAAGGTGATTTCAGTTTATCGGTGCGTGACAGCAACAATACCTTATTACTGAACAGCGCCTTGCTGAGCCTGGCCGCCGGTGAAAGTAAATCGGTATTACTGTACAGCAACGGCAACGGCGTGACCGAAGCGCTGGCGGTGGCAGAAAAAGACAGCCCGCAGCAGAAAAGCCATGATGTGATAGTGGCCAACCTGGTACCGGATTTTGCCCGCTTGCAGTTTTATTTTGTCAGACAACACGAAACCATTGCCAATGCCAGATACCATGTGAAAAATCTGGATTTTAAAAAGCAGCAAAGTATTACCCTGCCACAGGATTACTACGCCATAGCGCTGGTGCAGGTCGCGGAAAACGGCAGTACAACCCTGCTGGATAAAACCGATTTACTGCAGTTAATGCCGGGCGCGCATTATATGCTGCTGGCCGAGCAGGATGATGCAGCGCCATCAGGTTATACACTCAAGCTGGTACACTGATAACGGCAAAAACAAAAGGCGACCTTTGCGGTCGCCTTTGTTAGCGGTTATACCCAACCGGTTCAGAACCGGTAGTTAGCCTGCACGGCCAGCAACTGCCCCTTGTTGCTGTAATCACCCTGAAAGCCGCTGTGATACAAAGGCTGATCCTGGACGTTGTATTCATGCTCATCAACACTGACATTGCCGCTAAACAGGTAGCCATAGGCAACATCCAGGCTTAACTGTGCGGATAAACGCCAGTTGGCGCCCACGGTAAGCCATACCCGGTTATCTGTAGGAATACGTGCCGTTTTATGGCTCTGACCGATCGGGTTTTCATCAAATGCCACCCCGGCCTTTAATGTCAGATCCGGCTGATAAACATAGGTTGCCCCCAGGGCAAACGACCAGCTGTTATGCCAGTATTCCGGGATATAACCGATATACCCCGGGCTGTTCAGGTTCTGGCCCTGCTGCGTGCTCAGCGAAATACTGGGGCTGGCATCGTTACTGACAATATCTATGCTCTGAAACTTGCTCCACTGCGTCCAGGCGGCACTGAATTGCAACGATAACGCTGCTGTCAGTTGCTGATCCAGGCTGAAGGCGGCAGTGGCCGGTGTGGTCAGGTCCAGCTTACTGGCTTCAGTCAGCAGAGCATTGGTGGCCAGTTTACCGGTGCGTGTATCCAGCAGCGGCAATTGCGGCATGCCGGGGACTTGTACCAGATACGGGTTACCGTTGGCACTGGTGACCGGCGTATTGGTGATCACAGAATCACCCTTAAGGGTGTAGCCGACGGCCGAGTGCCAGGTTAATGCCAGCCGGGTGCCGCTGACCGGCTCAGCATAAACACCCAGCGTATAGCCCAGGGCAATATCATCACCTTCGACTTGATAGTGGCTGTTGCAGATAGCGTCATTAAAAATGGCGCCCAGCTGCGGCCCGGCTTCACACAAACCGCTGTGATCTTTAAATTTGGATAAGGTCCCTTCGGCGCGGTTAACTGAAATACCGGCGCCGACTGACCAGCGCTCATTCAGCCTGTATGCCAGGGCAGGTTGCAGGCTCAGTACCTGCACTGCCGTTTCATCGGCAAAGTAGCGGCCGGTAAAATCATCGGCGTAATCTGACGACAGACCAAACGGCACATAAAAGCCGATACCCCAGCTGAGGTTTGCCGACACTTTGTCGGTGTAAAACACAAAAGGTACCAGCTCATTCAAACTATTTGCGCCTTCGGTACGACCAACCACTGACTGACCATTAGCACTTTGCGCATTGGCGTTGCGGTAATGGGTTTTGGCACTGATCAGGTTTAAACCGGCCGACAGCCGGGCACTTTCCAGGGCGGTAATGGCTGCCGGGTTCGAGTGTACCAGGGTGGCATCGGTGATTTGGGCGCCACGGCCGGCATAGGCATTACCCATACTGCTGACCGACTGCTCGAATAATTTATAGCCTTCAGCGTGCGCCGGCACACTGAGCAAGGCGGAAAGAACAGCTAATGACACGGCGGACTTTCTAAGCATATACATACCCTGTTGAATGTAAAAAGCGGGCAGTATAAACAGGTCAGACCTTAGAGTACATGCTCTAGGGCGTAAAAAGCTGTGCTTTAGTCGATGTTAAGTTGTGGTTTATGACTAACAGTTAGCCAATTTGACTAACTTAGCCGGGTGCAGGGAAACGCATAGCAATGAATTTATTTTATATTATTGAATTTTATAATGAAATTTTTATTCTGGCTGCTGGCACGGCAGCTGCATTAGCGGTACTAACTTGCTTACTTTTTTGCTTTCCAAAGGATGAATCATGAAAACGTCTCATTATTTTAAACTCGGTGCTGTTGCCATCATGCTGAGCACTGCTTTGCTAAGTGGTTGTAATCAGGCTAACAGTTCAACGGCCAGCACCACAGCTGAAACCATAGTGGCGATACCGGTAGAAGCCGCCGTTATCCGCAATGGCGAAATCAGCAGCAGTTACCTGACCACCACCACGCTGGAAGCCCGCGCCGAGGCGGAAGTGATAAGTAAAGCCACCGGTATAGTACAGCGCATCCTGGTGGAAGAGGGGGAAGCGGTACAGGCCGGGCAACTGCTGGCCGTGCTGGATAATGAGCGCCAGCAATACAGCCTGAATAAAGAAAAAGCCGAATTAAGCCGCCTGGGCAGTGAATTAAAACGCATGCAGGAAATGTATCAGCGCCAGTTGATAAGTGCCGATGTGTTTGAAAAACTGCAATGGCAATATGATGCCCTGCAGGCCAGCGTTAACCTTGCTGCCCTGGCGCTGCAAGAAACCGAGATCCGCGCGCCGATAAGCGGTGTGGTATCACGCCGTTACGCCAAAGTGGGCCAGCTGGTGAACCAGCATGCTACCCAGTCTTTGTTCCATCTGGTGTCGAACCAGCAACTGGAAGCTGTGGTCTATCTGCCGGAGCTGCAACTGGCGCAGGCCCGCACCGGGCAAACAGCCCTGCTGCAGTTTGCCGGTATGACGCCATACCCGGCTGAGCTGGTGCGTATTGCGCCGGTGGTGGATGCCAGCTCGGGTACTGTACGGGCGGTGCTGAGTGTTAACAACAGCCAGCAACAGCTGAAACCCGGTATGTTCGCCCAGGTGCAGCTACAGTTTGATGTGAAACCGCAAGCCATGTTGCTGCCCAAGCGGGCGCTGATGAGTACCGACAATACCCAGACAGTGTTTGTTATCGACAGTGACAATAAAGTCAGCCGTAAGACAGTGCTGCTGGGCTACCAGGCCGACACTACGGTTGAAGTGACAGACGGCCTGGCGCTGGGCGACAAGGTGGTTATTGCCGGCCAGTCGGCGTTAAAAGACGATGCGCTGGTCAATGTGGTCACTACCCGCGAATTCTGAACACGGCAGGGGGAAGCGCAGGCTTCCCCCAACGTTAACCCCTTTAATATAAATAACGATAATAACCTCAGCACACAGGACTTGATGCAATGAAACTGGTTGATGTTGCCGTGGCCCGTCCGGTCGCGATCTGGATGTTTACCCTGGGTATTTTACTGTTTGGTCTGGTCTCGGTTGGCCGGCTGGCGGTGAATTTACTGCCGGATCTGTCTTACCCTACACTGACTATCCGCACTGAATTTACCGGCGCGGCGCCGGCTGAAGTTGAGCAGTTGGTCAGCAAGCCGATTGAAGAAGCAATAGGCATTGTCAAAGGTGTGCGTAAGGTGCAGTCGGTGTCACGCTCGGGCCGCTCTGATGTGGTACTGGAATTTGACTGGGGCACCGATATGGATCTGGCCGTACTGGAGGTACGGGAGAAACTGGACGTGCTGTGGCTGCCACTGGAGATTGAAAAGCCGCTGCTGCTGCGGTTTAACCCGAACCTGGACCCGGTAGTGCGCCTGGCACTGAGCCAGCACAGCGACAGCGGCAGTTTAACGGCGGCCCAACTGGTGAGCCTGCGTACTTTTGCCGAGGAAGATTTACGCCGGCGGCTGGAATCTTTGCCCGGAGTAGCGGCAGTGCGGCCGGACGGCGGGCTGGAGCAGGAAATACAAATCCAGGTAGATGCCCAAAAGCTGTCGCAACTGCAGCTGGATATCAGCCAGATCGTAAACCGGCTGAAGCAGGAAAACCTGAACCAGTCCGGCGGCCGGCTGGAAACCCCGGCTTACGACTATCTGGTCCGCACCATTAACCAGTTTGCCAGTTTAAAACAGATAGAAGATTTGTATGTGGCGCAGGTCAATGGCAGCCATATCCGTTTGTCAGATGTGGCACAGGTAAAAGATGGTTTTGCCGACCGCCAGAGTATTACCTATGTCAACGGCCAGCAGGCCATTGACGTGGCCATTTACAAAGAGGGGGATGCCAACACGGTACAGGCGGCTAAAACCGTACTGGGCCAGCTGGACAACCTGCGCAAAAGCTTACCGGCCGGTTACAGCCTGACCCTGGTATACGATCAGTCTGAGTTTATTGAGCAGGCGATTGCCGAGGTGAAATCGGCCGCTGTGGTGGGCGGTTTGCTGGCCATGCTGGTACTGTATCTGTTTTTAAACAATGTCTGGGCTACGCTGATTATCTCGCTGTCTATACCGGTATCGGTTATAGCAACGTTTAATCTGATGTACGGTCAGGGTATTACGCTGAACATGATGAGCCTGGGCGGTATTGCGCTGGCTGTCGGCCTGCTGGTGGATAACGCCATAGTGGTGCTGGAAAACATTGCCCGCCATAAAGATCAGGGCAAAGATGCCGTAAGCGCGGCAAAAATCGGCACCCGCGAAGTGTCTATGGCAATAACCGCTTCTACCCTGACGACCGTGGCGGTGTTTTTCCCACTGGTGTTTGTTGAGGGCATTGCCGGCCAGCTGTTTCGCGACCAGGCGCTGACGGTCACCTTTGCCTTACTGGCTTCTTTGCTGGTGGCGTTGACGCTGATCCCGACCATGGCCGCGCGCGAGCGCAGCGGGCAAAACCAGTTGCCTGCTGCTATTGCTGTGCCGCAACCACAGGTGCGGCGCTGGTATTACTGGCCGGCATGGCCGTTTCGCCTGCTGTGGCGTGCGCTATGTGCGCTGTTGCTGGTCGTGTGCAGTGCCCTGACATTGCTGTTTCGTTTGCTGGCACGCCTGCTGACGCTGATGTTTAAGCCGTTACTTTATGTTGCCCAGCGTACTATTACATGGCTGGAGGCAGAGTATCGCCGGGCTATTGCGGCGGCACTGCAGCAAAAGGGCCTGACGGTAACGGTTACGCTGCTGATTGCCGCGGCCTGCTACAGCCTGTTGCCACGGCTGGGGGCCGATGTGATCCCGGCCATGAGCCAGGGGGAGTTCTATGTTGAGGTGCAACTGCCGGTGGGTACGGCTATTGAGCACACTGATACCTTACTGACTGGGCTGGCTGCGGTGGCCGCCAGGCAGGACGGCGTACTGCGCAGCTATGCCCAGGCGGGCACAGGGGCGCAAATGACGGTAGATCCCAGTATTGGTGGCAGCCACTGGGGCCGGCTGAATATAGTGTTGCAGCCGGGCATGGCGGCAGAGCATGAGCAGACTGTGGTAGCTGCGCTGCGGGCTTATCTGGCCGGCCAGCCGGATGTGGCGGTAAAAATTGACCGGCCGCAACTGTTCAGCTTCAGTACGCCGCTGGAAATAGAACTGTCCGGCTATGAGCTGGAGCCGTTGAAGCAGGCTGCCGATGCACTGGTACTGGCACTGGAGGCCGACGAGCGCTTTAGCGATATCAAAACCAGCCTGCGGCCGGGGCAGCCGGAAATTACGCTGTATTTTAACCATGCGCTGTTGTCACAGCTGGGCATGACATCCTATGACGTGGCGCGGCGGGTAGCGGCCTATATCGGCGGGGAAGTCGCCGGGCAGTATTCGGTAAACGACCGTAAAGTGGATATCCGTGTGCGGCTGGCCGAAGGCTATCGCCAGCACGAGCAGCAACTGGCTCAACTGATTATTAACCCCGGCAGTGACAAGCCGTTGCCGCTGTCTGCTGTGGCACAGATTAAAACGGAAACCGGCCCCAGTGAAATTACCCGTATCGGCCAGCAGCGGGTGGCGATAGTCAGTGCCAACCTGGCCTATGGCGATCTGGAACAGGCCACAATCCGGGCCCGGCAGATCCTGGCCGCGCAGACATTGCCATACAGTATTACCGCTGCGGTAATGGGCCAGAGTGAAGAGATGCAGCGGGCGTACAGCTCGTTAGTGATGGCCTTGCTGCTGGCGGT
>CAZEGA010000012.1:4727-8356 GCA_964511675.1 uncultured Rheinheimera sp. | reverse complement strand
TTTACCGTGCCGCTGGCCGGTGCCGGTGCGGTACTGGGCCTGTATGTTACCGGTACCCGTTTGTCCGTTATCGTGTTTATCGGCCTGATTATGCTGGCCGGTATAGTGGTAAACAATGCCATAGTGCTGATAGACCGCATTAACCAGTTGCGCGCCGAAGGTATGGCGGTACGTGAGGCCATTATTGAAGCCGGTAGTACACGGTTACGCCCGGTACTGATGACCACGCTGACCACTGTCCTGGGCTTGTTACCCATGGTGCTTGGCAGTGGTGATGGCAGTGAGATCCGCGCGCCTATGGCAATTACCGTGATCTTTGGCCTGGCGCTGGCCACCTTGCTCACCCTGCTGTTTATTCCGGTGTTATATGCGCTGGTCAGCCATGATCGGGCAGTGCAGGCACAGCCGGCGGAGGCTGCACTATGAACCAGCAACCGCTTGCCCTTACCCGTTTTGCCTTAACCCGGCCGGTTAGCATATGCATGATGTTTTTATCCTTGCTGGTATTTGGCATTATTGCCAGCCGCCTGTTGCCGCTGGAAAAGTTTCCCGGCATTGATATTCCGCAGATCTTTATTAATGTGCCGTACCAGAATGCCACGCCAACCGAAATAGAGCGCTTGATCACCCGGCCGGTAGAAGAAGCCCTGGCTACCGTGACCGGTGTGAAACAACTGCGCAGCTGGTCGAATGACAACAGTGCGGAGATTTCACTGGAGTTTAACTGGGAAGAGAACATTAACAGCAAAAGCATTGAAGTGCGCGAGCGGCTGGACAGTATCCGCCATTTACTGCCGGATGATGTGGAGCGGGTGCTGGTGTTTCAGTTTAACACTAACGATATGCCTATTTTTCAGCTGCGGATCTCCAGCGAGCGCGACCTGGCCATGGCGTATGACCTGCTGGAGCGGCAGATCAAACGACCGCTGGAGCGGGTGCCCGGCGTGTCCAGGGTAGAGCTGTATGGGGTGAACAAACGCGAGGTTATCGTACGGCTGAACCCGGATAAGATGCGGGCGCTGAACATAGATGCCGCCGCTGTGGTGGCGGTACTAAAAGCCAATAATTTTGCCATGACCGCCGGCGAGCTGCGTAACCGCGACAACAGCATACTGGTAAAACCAGTTGGCGAGTATAGCTCGCTGGAAGAAATTGCCGCCTTACCGCTGCGGCCGGGGTTAAGTTTACGCGAGGTGGCCACAGTGCAGCTGGAGCTGCCAAAACGGGAAGATGGCCGCCACCTGGACCAGACCTATGCCGTGGGAATGAATGTGTATAAAGAGTCTGGTGCTAACCTGGTAGAGGTAGCGCGGGCGGCGCTGGCCGTGGTGGCAGCGGCAGATCAGGACCCGGCGTTTAACGGTATCAGCCTGTATATTATGGACGACATGGCAAAAGGCGTTACCACGTCACTGGCCGATCTGCTCAGTGCCGGTGGTATAGGCGCTTTATTATCCTTTGCGGTGCTGTATCTGTTTTTACGCCATATCGGTACCACTATGGTGGTGGTCCTGGCCGTGCCGGTGTCTATCTGTATTGCACTTGGTGTGATGTATTTTACCGGCTACAGCCTGAATATTCTCAGCATGATGGGCCTGATGCTGGCCGTAGGTATGCTGGTGGATAACGCTGTGGTGGTAACAGAAAGCATATTCCGCGAGCGGGCACTGGGGGGCGATGTCAAAGCCGCAACTGAGCGTGGTGTGCGCCGGGTCAGCCTGGCGGTGGTGGCTGGTACGGCCACTACGGCAATTGTATTTTTACCCAATATTGTTGGTCAGAAGATGGAGCTGACCATTTTTCTTGAGCATGTTGCCATTGCCATCTGCCTGTGTCTGGCGGTCAGTTTACTGATGGCCCTGACACTGATCCCGCTGCTGACCACCAAACTCAAGGTACAGCTGGTGGCACAGCACCAGGCCAGCGCCACGGAGCGGCATTACAGCACACTGCTGGGCTGGGTTATGTATCATCCGCGCTGGTCGGCGCTGGCGGCAGCAGTATTGCTTGGCAGTATTGCTATTCCGATGGGCGTTGTATCTGGTGGCGATAATAACGATGAAGACCGCGACCGTCTTTTCCTCAATTACAACATTCAGGGTAACTATGCCCTGGCTGAGGTTGAAGCTGAAGTCAGCCAGATGGAAGCCTATCTGTATGCCAACAAAGACCGCTTCGATCTGGACTCGGTATACAGTTACTACCGGGCGGGTTATGCCAATTCTATCCTGATCCTGAAACAACAGCGTACCCAGCCGGTGGCGCAACTGAAAGAGGCTATCCGCAAAGACTGGCCGGCACTGGTAAGGTCCAAACCGGCTTTTGGCTGGGGTAGCAACGGTGGTATGCAGGTGCACCTGCTGGGCAACTCTACCGAGGTACTGTTGCAGCTGGCTGCCGATATCGAACCTGTGCTTGCTGCAGTGGCCGGGCTGGAAGATGTCAGTTCCGATATTGCCCGTGGCCAGCAGGAGTTACAAATCCGGCTGCAACTGGAGCAACTGCAGCGCCACGGTTTAACGGCACAGCAGGTGGCTAATGCCGTATCACTGGCGCTGCGCGGTACTAACCTGCGTACTTTCAGAACCACAGAGCAGGGCGAGCTGCTGATGAAAGTACTGTACGACGAGCGGATCAGCCATTCTTTAGCCGAACTGGCGGCCTTGCCGGTGCTGAACAAAAACGGCGTGGTCATCAGCCTGGATCAGCTGGCAGAGCTGACACTGGCACCAAGGCTGGACCGGATACGCCGGTTTGACCGCCAGACCGGTATTGCTATCCGGATGAACCTGGCCAAAGACCATAAGATGGATACCGCGCGGGCAGATATTAAAAAAGTGATGGATCAACTGGCCCTGCCGGCAGGGTATCGCTGGTCGTTCCAGGGCAGTTTTCAGCGCCAGGACGAGTCGCAGCAGGTGATGGTAGTCAATATGCTGCTGGCGGTGGCAATGATTTACATTGTGATGGCGGCGCTGTTTGAATCGCTGCTGTTGCCTACGGCGGTCATTGGTTCCCTGTTGTTCTCACTGGTTGGCGTATTCTGGACCTTTTTATTCACCGGCACCGGCATGGGCGTTATGGGTATGATCGGTATGCTGGTGCTGATGGGTATAGTGGTGAATAACGGCATAGTGCTGGTAGACCGTATTAACCAGGACCGCCAGCAGCAACCGGATGCACCGCTGCGCGAGCTGATTATTCAGGCCAGCGAATCGCGGCTGCGGCCGATCCTGATGACAGTGTTAACAACAGTACTGGGCCTGTTACCGCTGGCGATGGGTGGCACCCAGATTGGTGGCGATGGCCCAAGCTATGCGCCTATGGCCATTGCGATTATTGGCGGTTTGCTGTTTTCCACCCTGACCAGCCTGCTACTGGTACCGCTGACCTACTATGGCCTGCTGCAGCTGATCACCGCTTTTGCCCGCTGGCGCCACACGGTACGGTGCTGGGCCGATAAGGTCTGGGCCTGAGCCTTTACAACGCCAGTGCAAGCCTTTACAATGCGCGCCGTCCTGAGGGAGTAATCTGCAACCGGCTTAGCCGGTTGCGCTGTGGTCAACACACTTGTGCCGCATTGCACATGGCCACAGCGTTCAGCGCCTGCTGAATTGATGAGACTTAAG
>CAZEGA010000012.1:0-4717 GCA_964511675.1 uncultured Rheinheimera sp. | reverse complement strand
CCCATAGCGGGAGCTGGTGGTGTGTCTTATGTTGATTTCCCGCTAAGGTGCCGTTGATGGAAGCGTTTTTCTCCTCATTTACCGCAGTGGCTGTTGCCGAGATCGGTGATAAAACCCAGTTACTTTCTTTGTTTCTTGCTGCCAGGTTTCGCGCCAAAACCGCCATTATTGCCGGTATTCTGCTGGCAACCTTACTTAACCATGCCGCTTCGGCCTGGCTGGGCGTATGGGTAGCACAGTTTATTCCGCCGGACTGGCATAACCTGTTGCTGGGGGGCTCTTTTATTGCCGTGGCTCTGTGGCTGCTGATCCCGGATAAAGATGACAGCGGCGATACCAGCGTACTGCGTTTTGGTGCCTTTACTGCCAGTTGTGTGTTGTTTTTCCTGGCCGAAATTGGTGATAAAACCCAGATAGCCACCGTGATACTGGCTGCCAGTTTTGACAATGCAGTCTGGCTGGTTATTGTTGGTACTACGCTGGGCATGCTGGCGGCCAATGTGCCTGTGGTATACGCCGGCGAATGGTTGCTGAAAAAAATTCCGCTGCACTGGGCACGCCGCGCCGCCTGTGCGGTGTTTATACTGCTGGGGCTGCTGATTATTCTTGCCGGCCCGGCAACAGTGCCGGCAGGGCAAATGCCGGCTGTGTCAGCGCTCGGGTGATAAATACTCCCGGTCATAAAAAGTCCGCAGCCAGTGTGGCCGGTAAATGGCCATCAGGGTAACGGCGCTGCCGTTTAGCAGGGCCTCCGGGAACCACAACAGCAAGGCCAGCAGCCAGTAGTTATCAATAATAACTGCCCAGCTGTGGCGGCCTTCCAGTCCGAGCCACAGTGCTGTAAGGCTGATCTGCAGTGCTATGGTCAGGGCAGCGTTAAGAAAACCGGCCACGAAAATATATACAAACAAATGCCGGGTTAAATAGCGGTAGCTGGCCAGAAACAGCGTATAGCTGAACAGTCCGGGTAGCAGCACACTGCTGAGAAAATACATGCCGGCATCCGGCCATGCCAGTTTGCCAAAAGCAATTAACAGCAGCAGAGGCAGTACACAGATCCAACTGGCAATACGCCAGCCATGGCACAGCACCAGGGCTGTCAGCAGCAGAAAATGCAGCGTCAGGCCGTCATGTATGCCGGCCTGCACTCCCCACAATAACGCCAGTGCCACCGCAGAGCCCAGCACAAAATGCTGATAGCCGCTTTCGCTGCGGATTTTGGGCCAGAACTCAGCAGGATAATACCGCACCAGCACAGCGATACTGATTACAAAGCCAGAAATTTGCCACCAGGTCACAATAACCGCCTGTTTTGCCAAACACTGGCTGCATTATACGCCCGGCGGTGCTGTCAGTCATCGCTACGCTCGGCAAAACGTCCTGCGGCCAATGCTGTACTGAGCAGCAATACCGGTATGGCAAAAAAATGCATCAGTAACGACAGCTCTGCGCTAAAACTGATCCAGAACAGCAAGGCCCAGCTTACCAGCCAGCTGATAACGGCGAGGGTGTTCAAGTTAACTACTTTCATACTGCCTCCTGCAACATTTTGGGGTTCGGTAGCAGTGTAAAACTTGCGTGTTGCAGCGTGCAGTGTCACTATTGATAAAAATAGGGTCATTAGTGACAAAGTGCCCAGCGGGATAACAAGACGCAGATGAAACAGATTGCCATTTTAGCCACCAATACCAGTGTCAGCAGTGATCTGTTTGCGCTGCTGGATTACTTTGATTATTGCAATGTGCTGTGGGCCATGCAGTATGATGCGACCCAGCCGCTGTTCCATTGCTATCTGGTGTCGCCGGACGGGGCACCGCTGCAGCTGAAACAAGGCGTGGTACTGCCGGTGCAGATGCACCACTGGCAACAGGCAGATGCCCTTATTCTGCCGCCGGCCTATGCATACCGGCGGGCAGAGCTGGCAGGGTTGCCGCAGCAATCGGCGGCCTACTATACCGGGTTGCGCCAGGCCGCAGCGCGCGGCAGCTTAATCGCCGCCAGCTGTACCGGTACTTATATACTGGCCGGCAGCGGTTTGCTGGATCATCGCAATGCTACCAGCAGCTGGTTTTTTAAGGATATTTTTCACAGCCTGTTTCCGCAGGTGCATTTGCAGCTGAATAAACTGCTGGTACAGGATGGTAATTTACTCACTGCCGGTGCCACTACCTCCCATATCAATTTGTGTTTGGCGCTGACTGAACAGCTGGCCGGCGAACAGCTTGCCCGGCAGATGGCTAAAATAATGCTGACTGATCCCAACCGCACCTCACAGGTGCCCTATATGGATTTATCCATCGGCCAGTGGCATAGCGATACGCTGGTAAAGCAGGTGCAGCAGCATCTGGCGGCCAATCTGGCCGCGCCTTTTGCGCTGGAGGCGCTGGCCGCTCAGTTTCATCTGACCAAGCGCACCTTGTTGCGCCGCTTTAAAGCTGCCCTTAACGATACGCCGCTGAACTATCTGCAGTGTTTGCGGGTAGAGCAGGCCAAGCGCTTGCTGGAAACCACTAATCAGCCAATAGAGCAGATAGTGCTGCAGGTAGGTTATGAAGACTTAAGCTCGTTTCGTAAACTGTTTATTAGCTACACCGAGCTTACCCCCAGCCAGTACCGGCATAAGTTTATGCTGGGTGACACCTTTAGTTGCTGTCCGCTTAATACGCTTGAAAGCCTGGCCTGAAAAATAATGTAAAAACCCGCTTGCAGTTATAGATTACGTCTGTAATAGTATTGGTATTACAGATGTAATTTATGGGTGGACACATGATTGAAATCAGCAATGCCGAACTTAGCGTGATGCAGGTACTGTGGCAGCGCCAGCCGTTGACGGCTAATGAAGTTGTCGCTGCGCTGGACAATGCTAAAGACTGGCACGAGAAAACGGTAAAAACCCTGCTTAACCGTCTGGTAAGCAAAGGGGCATTGGGTTTTGACAAAGACGGCCGGGCTTATCTGTACTACCCGCTGATTGAACAAAGCCATTACCAGCAGCAGCAAAGCCGGTCTTTTGTCGAGCGCTTGTTTGCTGGCCGGGTAGCACCGCTGGTGGCGGGGTTTGCTGCACAAAAGCAACTTAAAGATGATGATATTGCGCAGTTAAAGCAGTTAATTGCTGCCTGGGAGCAGGAGCAGAAACATGACTAGCTGGTTGCTGCAGGTGTCAATACCGCTGTCGGTGTTATTGCTGTTGCTACTGGCAGCTCACCGCTTCCTGTTAAAGCCATTAGGCGCCCGTAATTTATATGCGCTGTGGGCAGTAGTGCCGCTGTTATTAATATTGTCGTTATTGCCGATCATGCCGGAGCTCAGCAGTAGCACAGAGGCGGTTAAGCGTTATCAGGTGGGCTTGCAGCAGCTAACTACAGCAGCAGGTTCTGTCAACTGGCTGTTTTGGTGTTGGCTGGCCGGTGGGGTTGCCTGTTTAAGCTGGTTGGTGTTAACACAGTTTTCGGTGCAGCAACTGTTTAAAACTGCCAGGCCGGTTAAGGTGAGCGGCTTTACCTTGCCGTGCTGGCAAAGTGGCAGGGCTGCAGGGCCTTATATCAGTGGTTTTATTAAACCACGTATTTTACTGCCGGATGATTTTTTTACCCGCTTTGAGCCGCAACAGCAACAACTGATTTTACAACATGAGCTTACCCATTGGCAGCGTGGCGATTTGCACCTGAATTATCTGGCGCTGCTGCTGTTAACACTGTTCTGGTTTAACCCGTTGAGCTGGCTGGCGTATCGTCAATACCGGCAAACTCAGGAACTGGCCTGCGATGCCGTGGTGACGAGCAATGCCAGCAATGGCGACAAAATTGCTTACGGTTACGCTTTACTAAGCAGTGCCCGGCAGCCATCTGCTTACTGGTGGCCGCTTGCTCATCACTATGGAGACTTTACCACTATGAAACAACGGCTCATCCAGTTACAACGCCAACAAGGTTTAAGTAAAACTCTGGTACTGGCTGCAATGGCACTGGTACTTGGCGCCAGCTTAATGTTGCAACAGCCTGCGCTGGCCGGCGCGGACAAAGCCACTCAGCTTACTCCTGTGTCGCGGGTTGAACCGCGTTATCCGTTGGCGGCAGCTCAGCAGGGCATTGCCGGTTATGTACAGATCCAGTTTGATGTTGATGCACAGGGTAACGTGATCAATGCCGATGTTATTAAAGCGGTGCCTGAACAGGTATTTGCTAAAGAGGCGTTGTTTGCGGTGCAACAATGGAAATATACCGCCACAGGCCAGCTGCACAAGGCACAACGGGTTCAGCTGGATTTCGAGCTGGATACCACTCCGGCAGATATGGAGCGGATTAATGTAACACTGTCGCAGAAAAAGCCTGACCAGAGCACCGATTAGTTTAAAAAACGGCAGCAGTGCCATCTGCTGGCACTGTTAGGCCTACCGAGAGTGAACATCAAAATGTACCGTAAACTAATTATTATTTTCCTCTTATTGTTAGCTGGATGTACAAATACAAAAGTGCATTTATATACTAAGTATTTATCAGAAGAAGAAACGCAGAAAATAACGAAAGAGCTTGAAAGAAAAAGGTTTACCGTTATTAAAAATACTCTGTCCATTCCCGATAGTGTTAGTGAATCAACTGTAATTTATTCACCTTTTCTTATAAACATGGATCATCTAAGTAGTGCTTTAGATGCGTTATCCAAACTAGTACCTTTTCAATTTAATTCTGATCGATTGAGTTACCAGTCAGTGGGT
>CAZEGA010000011.1:0-27721 GCA_964511675.1 uncultured Rheinheimera sp. | reverse complement strand
AGGCAGCGCTGGAAGGCTTCAGCAAATCGCTGGCCCGCGAAGTCGGTAAAGCCGGGATTACGGTAAACTGCGTGGCGCCAGGCTATATGCAAACCGAGATGACCCAGAGCCTGCAAGGCGACAAACTGGAGAGCATAAAAAGGCGCAGCCCACTGGGCCGGCTGGCCACACCGGACGATGCCGCAGCAGCGGTGTTGTATCTGTTAAGTGAGCAGGCTGCGGCCATCACCGGCACCACCCTCACTATTGATGCCGGCAGTACGGCCTGAATGGTCAACAGAAACCGAGTTAAAACGCTTTATATCATGACAGAGTCTGTATGCTACCTCCGCTGTCTCTATGGACAACCATCTGTCGCATGGTAGTATCTGCCTGTATAAATCTATCAGGTACAATATGAAAGTGTTGCTCAAAAAAGAAGCGCTGCTTCATTATATTCAGCAAGAACAGCCTGATTTACTGGCTGTTTATGCGTTTGGCAGCCAGATTAGCGGAACAGCAAACCACAATAGCGATCTTGATTTGGCAGTACTGGTCGAAGGTTATGCCGACCCGTTGCAGTTATGGGATCTCAGCAATGATCTGGCAAATATCGCCGGATGCCCGGTAGATCTGGTCGATCTAAGACGGGCCACTACCGTTATACAATACCAGATTATTACCACCGGCCAGCGCTGGTGGCAGCAAGATGCTCAGGCAGCATTATACGAAACCGCTATTCTCAGTGACAAAACAGAGCTGGATAGTGCACGGGCACCTTTGCTGAAAGATATTTATCAGAGCGGAAGAATTTATGGCTGATGACGTCATCCTCAATAAAAGCGCTACGATAGAACGCTGTGTACAACGCGCGAAAGAAGAGTATTTTAAAGCCCCAGCGACCTTCGCTAATGACTTCACACGACAGGACGCCGCAATTTTAAACATTCAGCGCGCCTGCGAAGCCGCATTAGATATGGGTCAGCACCTTATCCGGCTAAAAAAACTGGGTATTCCGCAGAGCTCACGGGATGTCTTTACCCTGCTTGCCCTGGCTCAGATCATTCCAGCAGAACTGGCCGATAGCTTAAAACGGATGGTAGGTTTCAGGAATATCGCGGTGCATGATTATCAGACACTTCAGCTGCCTATTACGGTAGCCATTATTGAGCAACGTCTGGAAGATTTTCTGAATTACAGCCAGTTGTTGCTCAGACAAGATGCTAAATAAGCAAAACCGTATTATCAGTATTTCCCCCATTATCGCCCGTACCGGCTTTAATGGTTTAAGTGTTTATGCCGCCAGTAAGGCAGCGCTGGAAGGCTTCAGCAAATCGCTGGCCCGCGAAGTCGGTAAAGCCGGTATTACCGTTAACTGCGTGGCGCCAGGCTATATGCAAACCGAGATGACCAACAGTTTACAAGGCGACAAGCTTGACAGTATAAAAAGGCGCAGCCCACTGAGCCGGCTGGCAACACCGGATGATGCGGCAGCAGCAGTGCTGTATTTGCTCAGTGAACAAGCCGCAGCGGTTACCGGCACAACTATTACGGTTGACGCCGGCAGTACGGTCTGAACAGCGATGACAATAGATAAACATACCCCAATATATGTGGCTCCGGCAAATCCTGCTGGAAAAGCGCTGGCAGATCGTTTGCTGCAGCTCGGTTATAACATTGCCGGTATGGCTGACAATCTCAAACAAGGCCAGAACATTATTAACAATGCAGCTAAGGCGCAACCTGACGCTATTGTTGTGATTGCTGCCGGCAGCTTTTTACATGCAGTAGCATCAGGTTTGCTGCTCAGGGGCTTTAGCAAAACTCAACTGTGGACAACAAACAGCGGTAACGACGTCAAAACGTATAAGCAACCGCTGTCTTATCGTTTCAAGCAAGCTGGTACCGAGCTTTTAACTCTGACATTCAATATCTTGCGCCGTTTTATTCCCCGCGCCGGTTACCTGTACTATGCAGAGGATTTTTTCGACAGCAATGTACTGCTGGCTTACCGTGAGCATCGCAGACAATTTCCCAATGAAGCCTGGCTATTAGGGCGCAAACTAAACCAGCATATAGCTGAGCTACAAAATGACGGCCATGCATTGGAAGGTTTGTCATGGAAAAGTTTGTTGTGTTGCATGCAGGCAAAAAAACTGATTGTCGATCATGAGTACACAGGCAAAACATTTAGCCTGCTACGCCAGGCCATACCGGTAATCCAGTTATGGCACGGACTGCCTTACAAAGCGTTAAGCGGTAATATTCATTACCCGCATATTTGTGATGAAGCCTTTATCTCCAGCTCTGAATGGTTTAACCAGCATATCTTTCCAAAGATTTTCCGCGCCAAACACTATCTGGCATTGGGTTACCCACGTAATGACGCCTTGTTACAACCTGCTAAACAAAGAGACTGGATTAATACCGAGCCATTATCACTACTTCGTGAAGTACAGCAAAATACCGGTGATATTGTTGTTTATGCGCCGACCTACCGTGATTGGGGAGATAACGATTACCCACTGGACTTACCTGAACTGAATCGGTGGTGTCAGCAGCATAACATCAGTTTTGTGCTGAAGTTTCATCCCTTTATTTCACGTAAATTCAGTGATGCCATGCAACTGCATAATAGTAACGACTTGCAGGCCATACCTGGCCTGCCACATATTTACCTCTACCCCAGCGGTAAAAATATTTACCCCTGGCTGGCCGATGCCAAAGTACTTATCACCGATTATTCCTCCATTGCCTATGATTTTCTGCTGGCAGCTAAACCTGTTGTTTATTACCAATACGATCTCGAACAATATAAACAACTACGTGGTAAAACCCTGGTGAGTGATGAGGATTTTATTGCCGGTGCAGTTGTTTGCAACCAAGCCGAATTACAACAGCAACTGGCACAACTGTTAAACGATGGCGAAGCCGCACAGCAGCAGCAAACAAGAACGGCTTTAACGGAAAAGTTTATGCTGAACAGCACCCCCGCCGTAGAAATTGTCGGCTATATCAGGCATTGTCCTGACAGCCAGCCCATCACTAAACCGCCAGTTGGATAGCATAGTGTCACATAGCATTTAGAACAGCAGAAAAAGAAACATAAACGATAGAACCGATGGATAATCCCTGGGATGGTTTATTGGCAGATGACACATGAGCAGTAATAACGAAGTCCGCGTTCTTAAACTAACCCTGCATGACGTGCTGGTAGCATAAGCGATCACATAAATAACTTCATAACTCTGATACTTTGTAAGTCAATTTATTCTATCGCATAAATTAACTTGATGAACAAGCTATTTAGCACTACAGTTTATGCGCTCACATAAACTCAGAGTGCATTATGAAAATCACAGCGCTTAAACCCATAGATATTGGCCGGGCGATAAAACTGACCCGGCTGTCTCAACAGCTTGATCAACTATCCGCATCTGCTTTATCTGGTAGTGGCCTGACGTTCATCAGCCATGTAGAAAACGGCAAGGAAACAGCCCAAATCGGTAAAGTGCTGAATTTGCTTGCTGCTTTAGGTATTAAAGTTGAACTAACCTTGCCTGTTGATGAAAACGACCTTGATAGAGCCACAGCGAAAAAATTGCTGGATAGTATTAAAAATGACAGCAAGCAGGCACATCGGCCATGAGCAGATCACTTAATGTTTATCTTGGTGAACAACAGATTGGTATCAAAATCAGGGGGCTTCCCTGAGGCATCCCCTCGCCCCTAAGTGATCTAAGGTGTCCGTCCCTATTTATTCTAATTATGCGATCACATCTTAAACTCAACTACAGTGCCAGATTTTTTATCCGGAACCGGCACTATAGCCTGCTGCATTGCTGCAAATACCTTCATATTTTCTTTAAGCAAATAGTCGCCAAAGCCAGGTTTATCAAGTGCGCCCTTTACAACGTCAGGTGTAATAAATCGTCTCATCTGTTGAGAAAAATCAAAGCATCTTCTTTTTTCATTTCATAAAGCCACTTAGCAATATATTACAATTAACACCCCTTTAATGGGGTGTTTTATTGGATATAAGTATAATTTTTTACTTCTGGCTGTCAATTGCATTTAGGCAGGAGACTTGAAAGGCCGTTCCAGTTGATACGGGCCGCAGCAGAAATTATTGGCTATATCAGGCGCTGAGCTGGAGACTATACCTGTGCTGTCATATACTATTTAGATAATCAGGGCTTTTCAACAGCGCATGCGGTGAGTTTATTGGCACGCCGGATAAATTTGTCATCAAAGGTTTTAAATTTGGGACACTGTTGGCTGGCAGCAAGATGAAAGGCATCAGCAAAGTCCACACCGGCTTCATGCCAGTTTATCACCTGCAAAACAAGCTGGTTATTCGTCAGCCAGACGTTTTTCAGACCAAACAGTTTTCTGAACGCCGTGCATACTGCTTTAGGCTCAAATTCATAAGCAAAGCGCAGCACCCATTCGGTTTCAAGAATAACCGTATCTGCAATAAAAATATCTTCGCTGGCAAATAGCTGATACGCAACATGGTATTGAGCTTCATCGTCTGCCGTCAGCAAGCGCACAACAACATTGGTATCAACCGCGATCACGCCACAGGCTCCTCGCGGCATCTTTCATCGCGGCATCAATCTCCTCTTGTGACCTGGCTTTACCGGTAACCTTTAATAAACCCGCCACTTGCACCAATGTCGTTTCCTCAAAAGGCGCTTTAGGGCGCAGCAGCACCCCACCATCCATCTCTGTAACAACCAGTTCAAGCCCGGCTTCCCAGCTATGCGAGGTTCTGAACGCCTTTGGTATAATCACCTGGCCCTTGCTGGACAGTTTCGTCGTCTCCATTACGCCACCCCAAAGTAAGACTGTGGTAAGATTTTGGTTCACCTGGGTAGCGTTGTCAAGTTTTCGGGCAGAAAACTCAAGGCATTACAGATTCAAGCCACACGTTACTTTAGCAGTAACGCTTTGATCCAGAGAGCCATTTGTGTAATTATCGTTTACACAGAGCCCTGCAAAAGCTATTAGCTACGTCAGCTGTAAAACAGTAAAGTAATCAGCAAACAGGCCGATAACCGGATATTGGTCTGTAATTTTCTTAAGCAGTATAAAGTTATAAAAACAATATATGGGGGCCAGAGAGTGACAGGACATGCAAAAAGCAAGGCCTGACCCCAGGTACACACGCTGAAATCACAAACAAATATCAAACAAAATGAGACATTGTTATATGGAAAATAGATATCATCTTTTCATACAAACCCCCCACCCCAAAGATGTAAATGACTATTGGCATATTTTTAATACACCTAATATATTAAATGCCGTTTATTGGAATAATTTCTTTCAGTTAGTCCATGGGCTGGATGGCGATATAGTAGAGTGTGGTGTAGGGCGAGGCAGAAGCCTGCTGACACTGCTGAGCCTCGAATCATACTATCGAACATTTTCCAGTTACGCTCCCAGGACAATTCTCGCCTTGGACAGTTTTGAAGGCTTTCCCGAACCTGCCCCGGAAGATAGTTCACCAAGAAACCCAAAAAAAGGTGAATGGTCATCGTCACCGAACAATGATTTTAAATACTCTTCGGAAGCATTGAAAAAAATTATCAGTAACGCCGGAATACCCGACTCAACTACCAGGGATTTACAGATAATAAAAGGGTTCTTTAAAGACTCTCTGCCCAAAGTATCTTCTGAGAAAATTGCTATTTTGCACCTGGACAGTGACCTGTATCATTCAGTTAAAGATCCCCTGCTAGCTTTAGCCGACAAAATGGTTCCCGGTGGGATAATAGTAATTGATGACTATTTACTTGCTGACGATAATCAGGCTTCAGAACCGTTTCCCGGTGCAAGGTTAGCTATTGAAGAATTTTTAGAAAGCCATAATGATTTTTGTTTAAATGAAAGTGTCAGAGGTACACCCTATCTGACTAAAAAGAATAAATAATAACAGAGAACGCTAATCATGAAGTTTACAGCAATCATTCCGGCCAGAGCTGGCTCAAAAGGAGTGCCAGACAAAAATATCAGAGAAATTAACGGATATCCGCTG
Organism: uncultured Rheinheimera sp.; assembly: GCA_964511675.1. Taxonomy (GTDB): domain Bacteria; phylum Pseudomonadota; class Gammaproteobacteria; order Enterobacterales; family Alteromonadaceae; genus Alishewanella. The sequence goes on along the minus strand of CAZEGA010000011.1, from coordinate 21,699 downwards.
ATTGTCTGGAGTATACAGCAGGCACTGGCCTGCAAATTGATTAGCAAAGTGATTGTCTCAACCGATTCTGAAAAAATTGCCACTATTGCCAAAGCAGCCGGCGCAACAGTTCCGGCTTTGCGCCCGGCACATCTGGCAGAAGATACCACCTCAACCGAAGCTGTCATGTTACATGCCGCAGAGCATTGGCTAGACAATGATCCTGATGAAGTGATTGTGCTGCTGCAACCCACTTCACCATTACGTTTGGCTGGTAGTCTGGAGCAAGCCATTGAATTATTTATTACACAACAGGCCGACTCATTGGTTTCTGTTTGTGAAAGTCACGCATTCTTCTGGAAAAATCCGACTCAACCGCAAGCTTTATACGACTATCTGCACAGGCCAAGGCGACAGGATATCCAGCCTGAACAGTGCCAGTACCGTGAAAATGGCTCAATCTACCTGACCCGGTTGCCACTCCTGCAACAGCACGGCAACCGGTTGGGCGGAAAAATTGTGATGTTTTGTATGCAAGAACAGGAATCCTGGGAAATTGACTCGCAAACCGATTTCGTTATCGTTGAAACCCTGATGAAAGAAAACTCATTACAGTAGAGCACTGAATAAAAGGAACCCAATGCGGGATTCAGGCTATCAGCGGTAAAGCTATCGAAAACTGCTGTACAATCCAAAATCGCTATTACATTATCAAGTTAAAGAGTTGGCAGTAGTTGCCGATAAAGTTTATAAATAAAATGACTCTCTTTGCCAACGGAAGTTAACAGATGCAAGAAAAGCCGGTATTTACTACCTTACGCCAAGGGCGATTTATCCAACAACATAACGCAGTCTTACTCTCAGAACACTGTCGTGATGCTCAGGTAAAAGTCTTTCAGGATAGCGTCAGCGGTGTCATTTACTTAGACCCTCACTACAATGGCAGAGAACAGGATTACTATATTAATAAAGTGATTCCATCCAGCCCAATTCCACGCAATGATATGGATATTGCAGATACATTACGCCGCTCTGCATTATTGCGTCCTTATCTGGCAAATAAGCGATGGCTGGATTTTGGCTGTGGGCCGGGCTATCAACTCAGACATGATTCTTCCCTTGCCAAAGCCCATCTCGGGCTGGAGCTGAATAGCGCTAACTTAATGGCATTGCAACAGGATGGCTATCAGGTAGCTGACCAACTGACATCAGCCGAATCGTTTCAACCTGAACTGATTAGCCTGTTTCACGTACTGGAACATTTGGATGACCCTGTCAGCTCACTTCACAACATTAGCCAAAGTGCATCACCACAAGCCAGATTAATCGTAGAAGTGCCCCATGGCCGAGACTGGTTAGTGCAGAATGGACCAACCGTATTTCGGGATTTTACTTTCTGGTCTGAGCATTTAGTTTTACATACCCGGGAATCTTTACGTTATCTGTTAGAGCAGGCTGGCTGGCAGGTTGAACAAGTTTGTGCAGTACAGCGTTACCCTGTATGGAACCACCTCGCATGGTTTAAGCAAGGCCAACCGACAGGACTTGGTGCAACATTAGCAGAACCAACCAGCCTGGCACTGCACCAGGCTTATGAAGCCTATCTGGCTGCGCGCGACCAAACCGACACATTGCTGGCGTTGGCCCGAAGGAAAGCTGTTTATGATTATTGAAAGAAATGTCACCCGTTATGTCGTATTTACTGATGACGAGTTAGGCCATGCATTACACAAAATAAGCAGCAATAAATCCGGTGTTGTATTTGCGCTGGCACAAAATGGTGTGCTCGAGGGCATACTGACCGATGGCGATGTCCGGCGCTGGTTACTACAAACCCCTCACTTTGACCTGACATTACCGGTATCCGTCGCAATTAATAACCAATTTGTATTTGCCTATGACGATACACCTGCAGATGAAATTGAACAGCTGTTTTCTTCACGCATTGAATTTATCCCTTTGCTCGACAGGCAAGATCGCCTTATTGGTGTAGCATCGCATAAGCCGCAACATCTGCAGATAGCAGATTTCATTATATCTGATGACAGTGCTGTCTTCGTTATAGCCGAAATAGGTAATAACCATAATGGCGATATCACGCTGGCAAAACGACTGGTCGATGAAGCCATTCGAACCGGAGCTGACTGTGCCAAGTTCCAGCTTCGCCATATGGAAACGATGTATCGTAAAGCGACTGATTCAGCTTTTGGCGAAGATTTAGGAGCCGAATACACATTGGACCTGTTGGAAAAGTTCCAAATGTCCAACGACGAAATGTTTGAAGTATTTGATTATTGTAAGCAGCAAAATATCATTCCTTTATGTACCCCCTGGGATCATGCCAGCCTGGCGGCGCTTGAAAGTTACGGTATGCCAGCTTACAAAGTGGCTTCTGCCGATTTAACAAACCATGATTTGCTGGAACAACTGGCAAAAACCGGTAAACCATTGCTTTGCTCAACAGGTATGTCTACCGAATCCGAAATTAAAGATGCGGTGGCGTTATTAAAGCGTTACGGCACACCCTTTGTATTATTGCACTGCAACTCTACCTACCCTGCGCCATTTAAAGATGTCAATCTGAACTATATGGCCCGCTTAAAAGAGCTTTCTTTAAATGGTTTTGTCGGGTACTCCGGTCACGAAAGAGGCATAGCCGTCGCCATCTCAGCCGCCGCTTTGGGTGCTAAAGTAATAGAAAAACATTTTACCCTTGATCGTAATATGGAAGGCAATGACCATAGGGTAAGTTTGCTGCCTGACGAATTCAGCCAAATGACACAGGGGATCAGAGAAATTGAACAGGCTCTTGGGCATGCTGAATCACGCAAAGTGACACAGGGCGAAATGATGAACCGGGAAGTTCTTGCCAAAAGCCTGATCAGTAAGCGTGCAATCAAAGCTGGAGAACTTATTACCGAAAACGATATTGAGACTCGCAGCCCGGGTAAAGGATTAGCCCCCTACCGCAAAAAGCAACTGGTCGGCAAAACAGCACAGCGAAATATTGAAGCAGGCGATTTCTTTTATCCGTCCGATTTAACAGACAATGCGGTTACTGCGCGTCCATATCGGTTCAACCGCCTTTTTGGTATTCCGGTACGCTATCATGATATGGCGGTTATGCTGTCAAAATCGAATTTTGATTTGGTCGAATTTCACTTTAGCTACAAAGATCTGGAACTTAATCCCGAGCAATTTCTTGACTCAAATGGCTATGAGCTTGATTTTGTTGTACATAGCCCGGAGCTGTTTGCCGGCGATCATATTATGGATCTCTGCGCTGCGGATCAGGACTACCGACAACGGTCAATCGCCGAGTTACAGCGTGTTATTGACACAACGCGCAGCCTGAGGCCCTATTTTCGTCGTAGTACCACGCCATTGATTATCATCAATGCTGGCGGCTTTACATCAGACGGGTTTATGCCAGTCGCAGAACGGGCAGAAAAATACGCCCTGATAGCCCAAAGTCTTAGTCAGCTCGACAGCACAGGGGTGGAAATCATACCGCAAACGATGCCGCCCTACCCGTGGCATTTTGGCGGACAACGTTATCATAACCTGTTTATGGACGCTGACGACATTGCTGCATTCTGCGGGGAATATGGTGTAAGAATATGCCTCGACATATCTCACTCCAAACTGGCCTGTAACCTGAACAAAGCATCATTTAGCCAGTTTTTGCAACAGGTTGCACCTTATGCTGCACATTTACATATCGTAGATGCAGAGGGAGTGGACGGCGAAGGCCTACAGATCGGTGAAGGTGAAATCGACTTTGCCGATCTTGCTCAGCAGTTGTCTGCATTAGCACCGTCTGCTTCTTTCATTCCCGAAATATGGCAGGGGCACAAAAATGACGGCGAAGGGTTTTGGTTTGCGCTGGAACGCCTTGAAAAGTCGGAACTATAAGAAGGAATCATCATGCAAATATTCGGTTTTGATACAGATAAAGCTTTCGATTATGAAAATGGCTTTTATCTGACATCAGATCAGCGGCGCCTGCAAAAAATGGTTGCCCATTATGAGCTTTACAAGAAAATTACTCATTTACCAGGAGCCATTGTTGAGTTAGGTGTATTCAAAGGCGCATCGTTCATACGTTTCGCAACATTCAGAGACATGCTGGAGGCAGCCAGCTCACGGAAAATTATTGGTTTTGACGCATTCGGCGTATTTCCTGCACCATCTGACGCTAATGAACATGACATCAATTTTATAAAACGATTCGAATCAGCTGCAGGAAACGGCATTTCAATCAATGAGCTTCAACATGCTCTTGATATGAAAGGAATTTGTAATACTGAATTAGTTCAGGGTGATATAAAACAAACATTAAAAGATTACTTAAAAGCTCACCCCGAACTTCGTATTGCCATGCTGCATATAGATGTGGATGTATATGAACCAACAAAACTTGCTCTGGAACTGCTGTATAATCATGTTGTTCCGGGTGGGTTAATTGTACTGGACGATTACGGTACGGTTGAAGGAGAGACACGAGCAACAGATGAGTTCCTGCAAGCAACAGGGCTGACGATCCAGAAACTATCCTGTTCTCATATTCCTGCATTTATAGAGAAAAGATAAAATATCATGCCTCATAACAACAAAAATTTATCTTCTTACTTTATTCAGGCCATATTTACACCCATAGCGCACCATATAACTTAAATAATGACCATCAACTTTGCTCTGATCTCTTTACCGCAATGGCCACCAAATGTAAATTATTCTTAATTTCAGTATGCACCTCAGAGAAGCCGGTACGTTTTAACAGAAATGCCAGCCGGGCTTGATTGTAACCTGACTTATGCACATCCCAATAACTTGTCTCATAATCATCAACTGCAGGATCACACTGGCGCTGCCAGCCATAAAACCCGGCAAAACCATGGCTGGCAGCAGATTTGCTATTATCATAATTCTCGTCATTCCATTCTGCAGCTAGCCATTGTTGTATATGGTAATCCAGATTCGGCACCACAATATAAACACTACCGCCCACAGCCAATGCCTTAAACCAGTCTGTCAGGGTAGCCACTGCTTCCTTATCAGTCAGATGCTCCAGCATATGGCGAGAGTATATTTCTTGAATATCACTCTGATGCCTTGAAAGCTGCCAGGCCGGACAGACGATATCAATCCCGTCCAGATGCCGGACATCACAATGGATAAAGCCCTCACGCCTGTCATTACCACAACCAACATAAACCTTGCCTGACATAATTTTCCTCCGGACAGCCTGGGTTAATCAGAAAAATGCTGCTTTGTCATACGTCGTCATTGCTGACAGAAACTTGTCTTTATTGTGCTGATACCAGTTCATAGACTTCAGGGCAGACTCAGGATCTGGCAACCGTTTAACCGCCCCCCGTGGTGAAATAAAATAAATCTCAGGAATTTCTAACTGTACCGCCAGAGTTATCAACTGATAATAGTTCAGCATACTGCTACCGTTGTAAGGTAGCAAACAACGCTGATAATGGCCGACTTTGAAACAGTTTTGTTGTATAAGGTATTCAGCATCAAACGGGCCGGGTTTTTCATACCGTAATATATTGCATCGGGACGACAGAAACTGCCCGGCAACATCGCTTTGGCATACCAGATCACAGCTGGCCAACTCCAGGCGACATTCCAGCGACTCAAGTAACTGGCTGAACTCAACCAGATTACAGCTTCGAAACAGTAACGTCGGCCCGGCAAATGATATATTGCCTAACTGTTCAGCCAGAAATTGTTTTCTTAATGCACTTTTCTGCGGTTCAGAAGCGAAAGTCTCGGTTAGCAAACTCCGCAAATTATCATCACAATTGAACCGCGGTTCATGCAACAGTAATTGCCACAAGTAGCACATCTGCGGTTCAAGTTTATGCCAGGCATCATCGGTCATTGCTCTGATAGTCGTTCTCCCGGTGAAGTATCCGGAACGATAAAAGTCATGTCCATAGGCACAAACTTCTGCCGCACCATGCGCCAGCAAGTCAGTGATAGCAAAAACACCTGACAGCGGAGTACAATCTACCTGTTGCTGTAAATCAGCGTAAACTGTCTTATCTGCTATTGAAAACGGTATATGAAAACCTTTTCTACACAGATCAAAAGTACGCATATACTGCTGCCATTTAGCCCGATATACTGCTAAACAGGGTTGAATACGCATTAATCTGACCTGCTGTTCAACTAATGACTGCAAAGACAATTGCCAGCCATCGGATGCTCCCGGCAAACCATACCAGATGTCACAGCGCTGACCTAAAATGTTCTGCGGATCGTCCAGTTCACACATATTGGTGGTTTTAACAATCAGATCATACGATCCTATAATCTGGCGGGCAACCTCGCCCTGATCACGCAACCAGGCTGATGGCGCCAGCACTATGCAACGTTTACCTGCTATCAGAGCCCTGAAATCATCGTTGCTTAACGCATTATGCTCTTTGTCAGACATATATTGTTATCGCCTTGCTACCACTATGGTAAAACAGCCATCCTGACCGGATACCACAGGCGCCGCTTTTGCATCATCTTGTTTAAACAGCAGAATTTTGGAAAAACCGCAATCTTCCAGCAATGCCACTAACTCAGCATTACGGTAATGTTTCAGGTGAAAAGCAAATTTCTCTTTATCAAATGGCATTACATCCTGGTTGGGTGTTGAACAAATTAATAGCCCGTCAGGTTTAAGAAACTTATAGAAAGCGGACAGTAACTGCCGATCAAAGTCAACATGTTCAATGGTTTCAAAAGAAACCACCGCATCCATACTGCCGGGTTCCAGTTGCAGCTCCCTGGCATCCTTACAAATAAACTGGGTACTGCTTCCTGAGTAGTAAGTCTTTGCATACTCTATAGCGCCGCTATCAACATCCACCCCGATAACGTCAGCTCCGGTTTCTTTTTGCAGCATTAAGCTGCCATAGCCGATACCACAGGCCAAATCGAGAATTTTTGCCGGCTTAGCCGATTTTAACTGCTCACAGGCAAAGCGATAGCGATTGATATGATCCGGTCTGATATTGGCATAATCACTGGCAACCTGACGCTCACCTTTATTCATGGATTTGCGCGCCGTTGCCAGCAATATTCCCTGCTCATGCCCGATATGAATATCAACAAATCCGGCTCTTTCAAGCAAAAAGTGTAGCCGGGCACTGTTGTAACCAGACTTGAATACGCCTTGCTCAGTTGCACTGTATTTTTCATCCCGTGGGTTGCCGCCCTGCTGTACGCCCCAAAGACCGGCAAAAGCCTGGCGACACGCCGAGCTGCTATCGCGCAAAGCGGCTTCATTCCACACAGCCTGCTGCCACAGCTGCAGGTAATAATCTGCATCTTTGGCTGATACAGATAAAGTACCGCCAACCTTCAATGCTCGGAAATAATTCAACATAGCCAAATCAGCTTCCATGCTGGTCAGGTGATTCAGTACAAAGCCAATATCCAGATAGTCAAAACTATTGTCCTGCTTCTCGGCAAACCAGGCGCTTTCCAGCTTCTGCTGCTGGTTTACTGACTGCAGATAGTAATCGGTTTGTTGTTTAACAATAACGGCCTTGTTCATAACAACGGCTCTCCGCTTGGTGAAAGTAAACTAAATTGGAACTCACAGCACTCTGCTCGTTGCCGTTTTATAACATGATACAAAACCTTATCGCTTAATTCGTCAGTATTCAGCCGCCGCAGAAACTGCTGAGTTTTATCCAGCGGCCAACTGACAATAATAATATCAACCTGTGTCAATAATACGGGTTTAAACAGCATAACGGCTTGCCCCTGCAATCTTTGCTGGCAATCTGCGGGTAAATCCGTGCAATACAACGGCACCTGATGAAACTGCTGTGCCAGACGTTCAGCAAAATACTGACCAAAGCTGCCAACACCGAGCAACAGGCAGCGATGCTCTGCGCTGATACCGGCAGGCAGTGCCAGGTGCAACCGACCAATATTCCCATCCGGCATCACTGACAATTGCCGGGCAGTATATTCTTGCTGTTGTTGCTGCAACGATACCTGATCCTGTTGCTGACACAGCATCATAATATCCAGCTTCTGATAAACCGCGTCTTTACTGCGTGCGGTCAGATGGTAAAATACCAACGCAGCCAGATAGTGTTTAGCCTTATCAAGTTGTACTGCCGAAGGTTGCCAGCCTTGTAATAACCTGGACAACTGAAAGCTGATAGTTTCTGCATCATGTGCCTGTAAACAAAACTGTGCTATCGCATAGTAAGGGTTGGCACACACCAGAACCGGTTTATCACGGTAAATCATTTCCAGCCCGCTTTGGCTATTGGCCACCACGCCAAAATCAGCGCGTTGCATCAGCTCGTAGGTATTGCACTGTTGATCAGACAACAGCAACACTCGCGGATGCAAACCAAAACGCGCTTCAAGTTGTATTCTGGTATCGTCTCCATAGCGAGCTTCCAGCGGGTGTAACCGGCATACCAACAAATCACCGTCATCTGACAGCAATAAGAACTGCTCTATCACATAACTGAGAAAAGCAAACTGGCTGTCAAAGCTTTGTAAGTCATTAACAATAACAGCGTCATAAGCAACCTGCCCCAGCAATAACCCCACTTTACCGTTGCACTGATCCAACCTGGTATGTTGAATGCCATTTTTTGCCGGAAGCTGAATATAGCCATCAAGCAAGCCATGTGACTCCCGGTTTAACATCATCTGCTTTAAAACTTGCTGTTGCTGCTCAGTAATAACGAAGTTTCGATAGAATGGCCAGTCGCCAATAAAACCATGATGATTCGCAATCTGGCGCTGCTCGGCCTCAAGGTAAAAATATTCCTGCAAAAAGAAGCTTTCAATGCACAACAGCCGCGCCTGATAACGACGGGCAAAATAAGCGGCAATTTTGGTTTCAACCCGATAGTTGCCAAAGATCACCACAGCCCGTACATTGAGTTGCAGAAACTGCTGCTCCACCTTAGCCGCATACTGCTTTACATAGTTGATAAATGTCTGCTGTTGTTCTGCGGTATGAATAGTATAACCGTAACGACCATTAATCCGCGCCAGGGTGTGGCGCACCATTTCAGGCCAGTCCAGTTCAGATAAATAATCCGGCAGTTCAGGCCCATCCAGGCTCATTACCTGCTGCTTCCACGGCGGAATATCAGCATCGTGCAGCGTAAAACCTGCAGAAAAGAAATAATCACGTAACCACAAGTGCGCCATCCCTGCTGCAAAAGGCCTGTCAAAGAAAAGTACAGCAGGTGGTATATTCTTCATTGTCACATTCCGTTCAGGGTTGCGCTGTCGGCGGTAAAACTGGACTGGAAAATTGCATCAGCCCGGCAATATGGCCTGATAACCTTGCGGCGCTTGTACCGTCAGCATGGCTGAACAACCGGTCGCGCAGTTGCTGGCGGCTGTGCTGCCAGTTGTCTTGTTGCAGGTTTTGCAATAACATTTGTATCAGTTCCGCAAAATTAAATGCTTTATCTCCAGGCGTGAAATCATCAAATGCCAGCATAAAATCGCCCTGCTTCTCGATGTACCGGGCCAGATCATAAACAAAAAATAGTATCGGTTTATCAACCAGCAGATAGTCAAAGTATACGGATGAATAATCGGTGATTAACATTACTGAACGACTCAACAGCGGGTAAATATCATCAGTGCTGGGATAAAATACGATATTTTCGCTGTAGTCCGCAGTAAAGCGGTATTTACCAGTATCCAGGGTGTCAAAAAACGCTTCCGGTCGAATAAACGGGTGCATCTTAATAACAATGGTCAGTTCCTGAGCTTTGGCAAACTGATTCAGTGCCTCCAGCTCTATCGGATTGGCTGACAACGAATCATCACGCCAGGTAGGCATATATACCACCAGCGACCGGTTATGCTGCGCCAGCCATTGATATATCGGCTGGTTTACCAATGCCAGTTGCCGTCTGTCATTTACGCCACAGGTCAGCACATCGTTTCGCGGGTAACCGCATTCAACAAATTGCGTAGTACTGAATAACTCTGCAAAAGCATATTCGGTGACAAAAGGCGATGTTGATACCACCAGGTCATAATGCACCATTTTGTAATTCACCAGATGGCCAATTTTCTTTAATGGTATGCCATGCCAGATTTGTACCGTTCGGGAATACAGCAACGCATACAACAGTTCCGCATTAACCGGGGAATGATCCAGTACCTTTACCCGGGCACGTAAACAGTACCAGAGAAAATACCAGCTATGTAACGAAATAACATTAAACCCTGCCGACCTGAGTTGTTGCCGTTGCACGGTATTATCGGTTGCTATCACCGGCTGCAAATCTGCGGTCTGGCTCAGACTGATATATACATCTTTGATATTCAGATCGACAAAATCTTTGCCCAGTAATAAAACGGTGCGGCTATCCTGCCAGCGACCACGTAAAACATGCTGCAACCGGCGCAGACAGGCCGGTTTAAACCTTGCCAGAGCTTGCTCCAGCCACAAGCGGCGATAAGACACGGTTTGATAGGGTAAACGGGAGCGCAGTAATATCAGTTGCCCAGGCTTAATCCCCTTTTTGCGCAGCGTAAGGTAGATATCAAGGGCATGGTTAGGCGAAAGGATCAGAATTCGTTCGTCACGGGCCAGCTCCAACGCCTCAGGCGTGGTGATATTGCTACCCTGCTTTTGCTTATCAATATAACCAGCAATATTCACGCCCGCAGCCAGTAAATCCCGCGACAGTTTTTCTGCAACAGGGGTAAACGGGGTAAGCCAGAACCGGGTAACAGTATCAGATTGTAACTGCTGCAGTAATAGTGTCATCAGCTTAGTTAAGTTCCCTGTTCAACTGATGCAATACCTGCATCGCCTGTTTAATCGCGGTTGAGGAAATCTGTTTGGTTCGCGGCAGATAAACCACCTCACACAGGGCTTTTAACTCATCAAACTTACCCTGCCAGTCGTCGCCCATCACAAAAGTATCTACCTGATATTTTTTTATATCTTCTGCTTTTTGCTGCCAGGCTGATTCAGCAATCACCATATCGACATAGCGACAGCTTTCCAGCACCGCTACCCTGTGAGCAAACGGCACTATAGTGGTTTTATTTTTTTCGGTCAGATTAAATTCATCGGTCGAAACAGCAACAATCAGCCGGTCGCCCAGTTCCCGCGCCCGTTTCAACAAATTCACATGGCCAATATGAAACAGGTCAAAAGTGCCATAAGTTAATATGCTTTTCATACGCTGATTATCTGCTATATCCTGCTTGCATTCTGTATCGGCCTGATTGCTGGTTTACTTTAGTGTTGTTGATGTTGATTGCCTGAATCGTATTAGATCCCACCCATTTCCAACATGTACTGGTACTCATTTTATCGTGCAACTCGCTGCTTCCCCAAGGCCGTCAGCCGATACTTTTGCAAACGGCTATTGGCTTTCTCAGGAATGGTCATTTCTATCAGGCCGGCCTCCAGAGCAGGGTAAAGATAGTTTGCTCTGAACGTTGCCCGATGTTTTAAGCCTAATCTCTGCTGTAAAACCCCTGGTGCTAAATCGTTATTTTTCAGCTCATTCAACAAACGCATGACTGGGTCGGTGGCTGGGTCGGTGACTTTCAACGCATATTCCCGTTTGAAACTGGCGATAAAAACACTGCCAAGCTCTTTAAAACTAACATCGGGGGCATTTTTTAATATCAACGGTACTCCACGTCCCCATGCTTCCACAAGATGTAAACGACGCAACAGATCAGCAACAAGCGACACTATCCCTTGCTTGAGCTCAGCAAGGCTTTTCTTAAATTCCTTATGTTCGGTTTCGCTCGTAAACATCGTAGCTCTTATTGCACCTTACATGGCCGCTTTATAGGCGTTATCCATAAACTTTCCTGTGGTGTTCGTAGTCCAGTTCCCACATCGAGCTGATCCGGTATTCTTCCCGGCTCAGCCGCAAAGTGTCTATGCCAGCATTTATTACATCAGGCCTGCTGATGCCTTGCCATTAAATACTGCATTGAAACCGAATCAAATTGCAACGGCTCGTCGCAATAGGAAGTTTTAGCCAGTGCTAAATATTCCCGCCAAATTGCCAGTACCTCGTTAAACGCCTGCAGAGATTCCTGCCCGGCAGCATCTTCAGAAATTGCGGCTGCCAGTTTGGTCAGCACCGCTGAAATATAGTTGGTACTGCCGAAAAACATCATATAAGTCAGGTCGTTCTTACTTTTAACGCTATTTCGCAGTAGCTGCCATTGTTGTTCAATCAATGCCGTGGCTTCTGTGGCACTTTGTACCGGCTCGGCAATCAGCGCCTGCCACTCGTCCAGTGTGTCGGCAAAGGCCTGCACACTAAACGAATTAAAGATTTTATCAGCCAGTGGCTCCAGTCCATCCTGGTAAGCCTGACGGATAAAGTCCTCAATACAGGCTTTTTTATGCGGCGACTGTGCTGGCAACAGAATATTATCCGGCGTCAGTGCTGTAGTACCTGCTATTTTGACACCATCACTGCAGTTATATAGCTCCAGCGGTACTTTATGTGTTTTTATCGCTTGTTCTAACAGTTTGCGCGATACATCAAATTCGGTTTTAGTAAATACCTGGGGCCGGAAGTTACCAGCTGCCTGTAAGCCGCCGCCATGTGCCTTTTGATAGTCATAAATCTGCTGACCATCAGCTTTGTAATACAAAGAAGATTTGGAATGATGGTAGTTAATATCAGCAAAACCGAGATCAACCCCGAACAAATACACCAGTTTGCAGCCCAGTTTCAGCACGGTATTAACCACAAAGTTCGCCACTGTCGGGTAGGCATAGCTGAGCGAGGCGGTTTTAATACCCGCCGCTTTTAACGCCTGCTGAAATACCACAGTTGAGGCTTCACCTTCTTTAAAGCTTAATAGTGTCTGTTCAAACAGCTCTGCAGTATCAGGGTGAATACCATTAACGCTAAGGAGTTTAATGCCTTTCAGCCAGGCTGGATCGCCAATCTGGGATATCCAGTCATAAGTGGCCCGGTTTTGCTCCAGCTCAGCATGAAAATCCGGTTGAATGCCATGACGGTACAATGCCTGTAACGCGGTGCCACAGCTAATAATAATCGCCTGCTGCTGATACTCGCGCAAATAATCAAAACACTGATCCAGGCTGGGGCCATTACCCACCACAAATACCGGTAGCTGCTGTATAGGGTAGCGGCGCCTGGCGCAGCCAGGTTGCAGCAATTTGCCACCCGTAGCAAAATCGCCATAAGTATGGGCAATACCAAAACGGGCATGATCAAAATATTCCCCCACTGCCAGCACCACTTTCAGGTTAGCCCGTAGCTCTGTAATGGCTTTATGCATCCGCTCGCTGTAATAGCTGGTCAGCAGATAGGTATTGGCAATAGAGTAAGCGCCTACCATATAAAACTGACGCATCATATCCTGAAAATACTGGCTGCCATCGCCGCCCAGGTTCAGGTAGATACGCTGCTGTTGCTGTTCTGTCCGTTCAAAAATAGCGGCCCAGTCAGTAACATATAAACTGGCAATAAAGAAATCCAGGTTAGGTTCACACACATAGAGGTTTTGCACCCGGTGTTGCTGTAATAACAGGCTGATGTGGCTACCCAAAGCAATGCCAAATACTATCAGCGAATCTATCTGCTGTGGCAGGTAGTTACGTTTCTTTACTGAACGCTCCAGAATGGGCAGTAACTTTGTCACTTGCTGGTTATGCAGATAACTACGCAGCTTATAACCGGGCCGGTGGCCGATAAATACATCATCCTGGAACGGATGCTGGCAAAAATCATCGATCATTTGCTGTGAATCATTGTCAATATCGCGATAAAACAGCGCCTGACGCTGTGGCTGCCATAAATTGGCTTTGCCCTTATCGTCGGTAACTAACTGCCAGTGCTCTGGCTGATGCGCCAGTATAGCGGCGTAGATCCGCGGGTAATATTTTTGCAATGCCGCAAGGTTACGCTGGTATAGCAGGTTATCCGTTGTTACCCACGGGCTGACTTGCCTGCTGCCAATGGTATTGGCATGGCGCTGTTCAGCTTCGTCATATAAATTGTCGTAACAGCCCAAATGCAGTTTGCTGTTAGTCAGCGCCTGGCGATCACCGCTGTGCTGTAACACATAGCTGAACACCTTATCCATCACCGGGTGGCTGTAATGGCGGTATAAATAGCACTGGCTGATGTTCTCTTGTTGCAGTAACTCTGCCAAATCCGGCTGCCCTGACCGATAGCGTCACTGCCAACATCAGCAAGTTGATGAATAAAGGCCATAAATCTTCCTGTTTTGTGCAGCACCGCTATACATCGTTATCGGCTCAGCAATAAAAGACTTTAACCGGCAGCGACCTGCTTGCGTTTGTTTAACATATCGGCGACAGACACCTTGTCGTAAGTAAAAGGCTCTGCACAATAAGATGCAGTAGCCTGCTGCAAATAGTCCCGCCACACGGCCAGCACTTCGTTAAATGCCGACAGCAGGCTGCCGCCACCATCACCTGTGCTGCTGATAAGCTTAAGCATAATGGCAGAGAAATAATTAGTACTGCCATTAAACAGAATAAAGGCCGGATTACCTGCCTGCAGCTTGGTTTTCAGCAAAAATGTCCATTGCTGTTCAATCAGGTCACACGCCTGCTGCTCTGTTGTGACATCAGCAGAGAGTAACTCCAGCCATTGCTGCATCGACTGCTGTAGCAGTGTCAAATCAAGCTGCTCTATAACCTGCTGCACTTGCTGTTCTGACAAGCTCAGATACCCCTGCGCCATTAACTGCGGCAACAATGCCGCTTTACTCCCAGACACAGTACTTAGCAGGATATTATCCGGCAACAGCGGAACTGCCCCCGCTATCTGTACGCCGTTGCTGCAATTGTATACTTCACTGCGCAGACCGGCCTGCACTATTGATTGCTCTAATAATTTGCGTGATACGTCAAATTCCGGTTTGGTAAATACCCAGGGCTGGAAGTTGCCTTTCGCCGGTAAGCCACCGCCGTGTGTTTGCTGGTAATCGTAAATCTGAGCACCATCCTGTTTGTAATAGGCCGATGAACGGGAGTGGTGATAGTTAATATCGACAAAGCCCAAATCAACACCAAACAAGTAAATACTTTGAAAACCCAGCCGCAATACCATATTCATCACCATATTGGTCACAGTAGGGTAAGCGAACGCCAGCGATTCAGTCTGTACATTATTGGCCTTCAATACTGCCTGAAACAGCTGGGTAGAGGCTTCGCCATCTTTAAAGCACAGCAAGGTTTCCTTAAACAGCGCCATAGTATCAGGGTGCACGCCATTTACACTGAACAGGCTGATTTGCTGCAGGTACTCGGCATCCTCCACCTGGCTGACCCATTCACAGGTCGCGCGGTTTTGCTCCAGTTCGGCATGAAAATCCGGTGTAATACCATGCTCGTGCAATGCTTTTAATGCCGTACCACAGCTGATAATAATAACCCGGTCTTTATATTCATGCAGATAATCAAAGCACTGGTCCAGGCTCGGCCCATTACCGACAATAAACACCGGCAGTTTCTGGTACGCGTGCTGCCCGTTACCAAACCCCTGGCGCAATACCCTGGCACCACAGATAAAGTTGCCATAGGTATGTGCTATACCATAACGCGCATGATCAAAATATTCGCCAATAGCCAGCACTACGCGCAAGTTATCGCGCAGTTCGCTGATGGCTTTATTCATCGGGGCATTGTAGTAACTGGTCAGTAAATGCGTGTTCGCGATGGAAAAGGCCCCGACCTGATAAAACTGCCGCATCAGATCATAAAAATACTCACTGCCATTACCACCAAGATTCAGGTACAAGCGCCCGCCCTGCTCTGCAATTTTGGCAAATAACTGAGCCCAGTCAGTCACATGCAGGCTGGCAGCAAAGAAATCCAGGTTGGGTTCGCACAGATAGAAGTTTTTAACCTGATGCTTTAGCAACAATTGGCTGATGTGTTCGCCAAGCGCGATACCAAAGATGATCAGTGAATCCAGCTCAGCCGGTAACTGTGGCCGTTTTTTGACCGATCGCTCCAGTATTGGCATCAGTTGCCGGATTTTCTGATTATGCAAATAGCTGCGCAGCTTGTAACCAGGCTTACTGCCAATTAACACGTCATCCTGAAACGGATGCTGGCAAAAATCAGCTACCAGTTGTGCTGAATCGGCCTGGTAATCCTGATAAAACAATACCTGGCGCTCGGTATGGTGCAAATTGGGCTTGCCATGCTGATCGGTAACCAGTTGCCAGTGCCGGCTGTTATGTTGCTGTATAGCGTCATGCACCTGCGGATAATACTTTGCCAGGGCGGCCATATTTTTCTGCAGCAGTGCATCATTCCGGTAAGGCTGCGGGCAGAAAATACCCAGGTTGTCACCATGGCGGGCGTCGGCTTCATCGTACAGCTCGGTGTAGGCATGAAAATGCAGCCTGCTGTTTAACAACATTGCCGCGTTACCAGTATGCAGTTGCATATGCTGTTTCACTTTATCCATTACCGGATGGCTGTAATGCCGGTACAGGTAAAACCGGTCAAACTGGCAGGCTGCGCTTAACTCGGCTAAATCGGCCGGCAGTGCGCTGGCGTCCTGCCCGACCTGTAAATACAGAGCTGTGCCTTTTGTCTGCGCCAGGCGCAAGATGGCAGCCCAGTCGGTAGCCTGCACCGAGCAGGCAAAAATATCGCTGTCAGGCTCATAAATGAGCAGGTGTTTGACATCCACTTTGCTCAGCAGCGGCACAAGCTGGAGCCCCAGCCCCAGCCCCAGCATCACGATCACATCGACGCTGGCCGGCAACGTCGTCAGCGTATCACTGTCTGGTGCAGACATATGTACCACAGGCGCCTGGCGGATAAACTGCAAGACTTCCTGACTGGCGGCAGCTACAGGCTCATCGGGGTAAAACACCTGGCCGACAGAGAAATCGACAATGTTCAGATAACCGGCTTTATCGCATAGCAACGAGTAACGCTGCGCCTGATAATTGTGCAGCAAACCGGCAATCGCCGGGATATGCTGCCGGAATGCCTGCATATTTTGCTGTAACTGCTTATGCAGTACGGGGGCATACCGGGCTTCCAGCTGGCTCTGTTCGGTATTATCGGTAAAAACGCGGTAACCGGCACTTTTATACATAGGAATAACTGTTCTCTGACGCTGCTACAGGAGTAAAACATAGCTTAAGCAAGCTTTGTGCCCGTTGTGACCAGGTATCATAAGCCTGGGTATGCTGTTGTCCCTGCTGCAACTGGCTAAGGTATTCGGCGTCAGTCAGCTGGCACAGCTGCGGGATCTCATTGACCTGCTGAAACAGCTGCACACCACGGCTACTGCCGTACTTTTGCTGCAAAAATGGCTGCGCCGGACATAAAACCTGTGTGCCCTGCTGCAGACCATACACAATACGTTCATGCAGGCCCTGGCGAAACCCCGGGTTATGATGCAACACAAAACGGCTCTGGCACATCAGTTGCTGCAGTTGCGCAAAGCCCTGTGCCGGCAAATAAGTATGCCGGGCATAACGCTGCGTTTTATCCCAGCCATGGCCAACTATGCTCAGGGCAATATCCTGCTCTGCACACTCGCGGATCAGCCGGTTACGCTGTATCGCCCGTAGCAGGTTATCGCATAACAGCAGTAATGAAATAACCGCAGGCTGTTGCAGCACCGCATTAGCGGCCTGATTAAGCTGCAGCTTGTCCATAACGTCATACAGATCCCGGGTACCGGTATCTGTCAGCAGCCGGGCGATATCCGGCGCCTGCTGTGCTAGCTGCCTGAGCAGTATGGTTTCATCTGCCCCGCTGGCAGCAAACAGGATACCCTGCTTCTGCCCAATATCAGCGGCAGATTGCATTTGCATCTCAGTGGCATGTGGAAAAAAACCGGCACTCAGGCCTAAACGCTGGCAAAAAGCAACATGCAGATTGTCGACACACAGTACATAAGGCTTAGCTGCCAGCAAACGGCTATAGTGGTACACCGGATGATCCAGCAACCAGGTGATAAAGCGGGGTTGCGGTGTCTCTGGCAGTGCCCGGATAAGTTCGGCGCCAATTGCATTGACTGAAAATATGATATCAGCCGGGTGATTTTGCAGATACGCCACCAGCTCAGCGGTGGCACTAAAGCGGGTAAGATCCAGCACCGCCACCCCTGCCTGCCCGGTCTGGGTAAGTGCCTGAGCCAGGGCGGTAATAAAGTGGTTTGCAACACCATACTGCGCCTGCCCTTGCAGGATCAGGATAGAAGGCATAAGCCGCCTCTGTTGGGAAAAACTTTACACTACAGAAGGATAGCGGAAGACGTCAAGCCCTGCTTAACCATGTGTCTGATAGATCTGCGTACCATGGCGGCCTTTTTGTACCCCACGCAACTGCTCGGCAAGCTGCAGTTTCTCAGCTTCCAGCCGCTGCTGGCTCTGCTGCAGCCATTGCTGTACTGCCAGCAGAAACTCGCCGGCCTGTTGTGGCGAGTCGGCACGGGCGGTTAACTGCGGCAATTGCTGATGCAGTTGCAGGGTCAGCGCCTGCACGGCATCAGTATCAACAATCTCTGCCGCCATCAGCTGCTGCAACTGCTGCAGTTGCTGTTGTAAAGCCGCAACAAAAGCGGACATCTAACCTCCGACCACCATTTTTTGATCTTCGCTGGCACGTAACTGATACGCTTGCTCACGCGCAGTCACCGGGATCTGATCCCAGGCACCTTTGATGGTCAGCATCAGTTCGATAACTTCATCTACCTTGGCCGGGTCGTTGTCGCGACTGGCAGCACCCAGGTGATTAATCATAAAGTCGTACAGGGCTGCCAGATTGTCAGAGATCTCACCACCCAGTTTCATATCCAGTGAGCCCTGCAGTGAGCTGATAATGGCCATGGCGCGGGACAAAAAAGATGATTTACCGGCAAAATCCTTACGTGCCATACAGCCTTTGGATTTAGCCATATTTTCCAGTGCCCCCTGCATCAGCAACTGGATCACCCGGTGCGGATCGGCCACTGCCAGATCATCTTTCACACCCACCGCTTTGTATGCCTTAATACCGTAGCTCATAGCCGCCTCATTAGTTTTTGCTGGATTGCACTTTAAACCCCGGTAAATTAGACAGCTGCGCTGTCACCGTAGATGCCATATTCTGCATTGAGCCCAGTAAGCCATCTAATGCAGTGTAGCGTTTACGCAGAGTTTGTTCGTAACTGGCTATATATCGGTTAGCAGCTTCTAAATCTTTAGCATTTTTTCCAATTTGTGCTCTTATTGTTTGCTCGCGCGTAGCAATAATGCCGCCAGACTGGGTAAACTCTTTCACAAAATTATCTACGGTCTTGCTCAGGCCTTTATCACCGCCAAACAGATTAGCAATACTGTCATAGTTCCCTGCTAGTGCCTTATCCAGGCGTTGCTGGCCTGAATCTGCACCAAAAGAAGATGTGCTGGAGATTTCCAGCTTACCGTCCTTGGTAAAAGTAATACCCATGGCATACAAGGTGGACATCCCTTCGTCTGCCTCGTCAAAATGACCGCCGATAATGCCACGCAGCTGCGCCATAATATTGCGCGGTAAGGAATCGCCGGCTAAAGCGCCGCCCTCAGCGGTCACAGTCTTCCCATCTGCCGCCAGCGTTCTGGATTTCGTCAGTGCAGTCACCTGGTCCACCAGCGCATTATAGGTGCTGATAAATTTATCAATCTTCTCTTTAGTACCTTTAGTGTCCATACCGATATCAAGCCGGGCATTATTGCCGTCCGGCGTCACCGCCAGAACTTTCAGTTCTATTTCCTGAATAACGTTGGTAAAGGTATTGGTGGTGCTGGTTGCCGTAATGCCATCAATCTGAATAATGGCATTTTGTGCCGGCGTGGCGACCGTTAAACCGCCGGCACCGCTGGATAGTGCATCCAGTTCAGCATTGTTATTGGTAATGACCAGATCATTGCCGTCACCGGTAATATCCGACGTTAATACCAGCTTGGTGCCTACGCTACCGCCGGCATTAATAATATTGGCATTGACACCAAAATTATCACCATTGGCATTAATGGCCTGACGCAGCTGATCCAGTGTCATACCTGCAGTCACGGCAACATCAAAGGTTTTATCGCCGGCAGCCAGCGTCAGGGTGCCGGCAGTGGTGGAGATCACATTGTTAGCTGCACTGAATGCGCCATCAGCACTCTCCAGCCGGCTGCCTGATGCCAGTTGCTGTACTTTAATATCAAAATTGGCCATCGCCGCCCGGCTTGATGCGCTGGCTTCCAGGTAGGTTTTATTATCTGTTGGCTGAACCACCGTTGCCGTACGCTTATTCAGCTCATTGGTACTCAGTTTGGTGACAGCATCCTTAAATGCCGACAAGGCAGATTTTAATCTGCCAACACCGGACAAGGAGGATTCAAGCTTAGTCTTGGCACTGTTAATTCTGGATAACTTGCTGTCCCGTTCAACCCCGACCAGCGTCGTTACCAGCTCGTTTAACGGCAAACCTGAGGCCGAGCCGAGAAAATTCACACCAGACATAACTTTACCTCACACTTTTTTGTCGATTAGCAGGCCAATAGACTGCCCCATTTCTTCCTGCAACCGCTTAATATCCTGCGCTACCCGGAGTAATTCTTCCGACGGGATCTGTTTTATCAGCTCTTCTGTTTTGTAATCATACACTTTGATCACAGAACGGCCTGAGCTCTCGTCAATGGAAAAATTCAGCGCGCGCTGTTCCAGTGCCAGAGCCTGGTTTACCACATCTACCGCTTGCTGCAACCGGGCTTTATCCGGCTCAGCAGCTTTGGCTTCAGTAATAGACGACACCACCGCAGTGCGGTTAAGCACCGTTTCAGCCGGCTCCCGGCTCACACTTTCACGGTTATTGGTCACTGGCGCCGTCAGCGGAGCACTATTTGCATTTATGCTGCTCATACTACACCTCCTTTATCGGAGCGCGTGATGGAAACTTTAACAAAAGTATCCATCACAGCGCTAACGATTTTAGCCCAATAACGACAGCGCTGCCTGTGGCCGCTGATTGGCCTGTGCTAACACTGTAGTACTGGTTTGCTGCAGGATCTGCTGGCGGGTCAGCTCAGCGGTTTCTCTAGCAAAGTCAGTATCACGTACCCGGCTGCGGGCAGACGACACGTTTTCAGAAATATTGGTTAAGTTACGGATGGTGGCCTGGAAGCGGTTTTGCAGCGCACCCAGCTCAGCGCGCGCTGAGTCAATGTTCTTGATTGCCGCATCAATAGTCGTCAGTGCAGTGGCTGCCGCAGTGGCTGTAGACACGCTCAGTGAGTTTAAGCCTAAACCAGAAGTACCGTAACCGCCACCCTGTTTCAGTGCGACCAGAATATTCTGTTGCGCACCGGCATTGGCACCAACCAGGAAAGTCGCTGATAAGTCTCCTTTTAACAGGAACTGGGTACCAAACTGCGTAGTCTGGGCGATACGGCTCATCTCAGCTTTCAGTTGGGTCACTTCTTCGTTCAGTGCAGTGCGGTCAGCCGTGGTGTTGATACCGTTTTGCGCCTGGATGGCCAGCGTACGGATACGCTGCAGGGCATTGGTAATTTCATCCATTGCACCTTCAGCAACCTGCGCCAGAGAAATACCATCGTTCGCATTACGCGCCGCCTGATCCAAACCGTTAATCTGGCTGGTTAAGCGGTTAGAAATTTGCAAACCGGCGGCATCATCTGCAGCACTGTTGATACGGAAACCGGATGATAAAC
>CAZEGA010000010.1:18973-29361 GCA_964511675.1 uncultured Rheinheimera sp. | reverse complement strand
CATGGTCTTTACCGGCCAGGGTAAAACCGGCGGCTGTCATTTTTTCGCGGAAATAACCGGCGTTCTGCCATAGTTTAGCCCGCAGCGCATCACCCTGCTGCAGCATCTCCAGCACGGTGATCGATGCCGTAACAATAGATGGTGCCAGTGAATTAGAGAACAGGTAAGGCCGTGAACGCTGGCGCAACCACTCGATGACTTCTTTCTTACCTGAGGTGTAACCACCGGATGCCCCGCCTAAGGCTTTGCCCAGGGTACCGGTAATAATATCGACTCTGTGCATGACATCGCAGTATTCGTGGGTACCGCGGCCGTTTTTACCGACAAAACCCACGGCATGGCTGTCGTCAACCATCACCATAGCGCCATATTTGTCGGCCAGATCGCAGACTGATTTCAGATCAGCAATCACGCCGTCCATCGAGAACACACCGTCGGTGGCGATCAGTTTAAAACGGGCACCATCGGCAACCGCCTGTTTTAACTGCGCTTCCAGATCAGCCATATCGTTATTGGCATAACGGTAACGTTTCGCTTTACACAGGCGCACGCCGTCGATAATAGACGCATGGTTTAACGCATCCGAAATCACGGCATCCTCGGCGCCCAGAATGGTTTCAAATAAACCGCCGTTGGCATCAAAACAGGAAGAATACAATATGGTATCTTCCGTACCTAAAAAGCGACTAATGCCCTGTTCCAGCTGCTTGTGGATATCCTGGGTGCCGCAGATAAAGCGCACCGAGGCCACGCCGAAGCCATGGCTCTGCAGGCCCTGCTGTGCCGCCGCAATCAGTTGCGGGTTGTTAGCCAGGCCCAGATAGTTATTGGCGCAGAAATTCAGCACCTGCTGGCCCGCCACAGTGACATCGGCACTTTGCTGTGAGGTGATAATACGTTCTGCTTTGTATAAACCTTCTGCTTTCACATCTTCTGTTTGTTGTTGTAAATGCTGCAGAAAAGCGCTGTTGCGCATAAAGCCTCCTGTTTAGGGGGTAAGGGAACAGAAAAAACGGCGCCATTGTAAAGCTTATGCCGGCACACTGCAGCGCTTTTGCACCGATAGCGCGGCTGCTCAGACCTGATGCCGTAAAGTTTAGACTACATTGCTGCCGGCATTAACCAGCCAGGGCTTCATAGTGTTGCTGCAGGCGGGCAATACGCGGCCTGGCATGCTCCGTCGCATAAGGTTTAAACAGTAACAGTACCTGCAATACGCCCTGATAGACACTGCCCTTGTCGATTTGCTGATCAGGCGACTGGGTTTTCAGATAGCTGATCCAGAAGGTTACGACCAGTTTGATGGTATGCGCCAGCTCGGTAATATCCTCATCGTCTATGCGGATAACAGCAGACACTTTCAGTGCTTTAAGCACGGCAGTAACACGGGCTAACACCCCCTGCTGCACCAGCAGGTAGTCCTGCTGCAGGGCCGGGTCGCGCGATAAGATATCCGGCAGGTTGGCGTAAAAAAAGTGAAAACGCCACATCAGCTCAAATACTGCATCCAGGTAACAGGCCAGGGCGTCCAGCGCTTCGGCCTGATCAGACGGTGGTTTAATCCGCGTGTCCAGCAGCTTGGCATATTCTTTAAAAATCTGCCGTACTATGTCTTCTTTATTGCGGAAATGGTAGTACAGATTGCCGGGACTGATGCCCAGATGCGCCGCGATATGATTTGTCGTGACCTGTCGCTCACCGACCTGATTGAACAATTCAATACTGGCCTGCAGAATTTTATCTTTGGTTCTGAGTTTTTTTTCCATCTGCCAAACAAGCTTAGGGTTCAACAATTTAATTTGCTATAGTAACGCCAAACCGGCTCAAAACTCTAGTGGCAGACCGGAACTGGCAGCCACCCGAAAGAGAAACGCTTATAATTATATGAAAATAAAGGCAATATACCCAGGCACTTTTGACCCTTTAACCAATGGCCACGCCGATTTGGTGCAACGGGCCGCCCGTATGTTTGACACTGTAATTGTCGGCGTAGCCGCCAACCCCAGCAAACAGCCGCTGTTTAGCCTGACTGAACGGGTAGCGCTGGCACAGCAGGCTTTTGCAGACATTAACAATGTCAGTGTCATTGGTTTTTCCGGCTTACTGGCACAATTTGCCGCAGAGCAATCGGCGGCAGTGCTGATCCGCGGAGTGCGCGCGGTGGCAGATTTTGAATATGAGTTCCAGCTGGCCAGCATGAACCGCCAGTTGAACCCGGCGCTGGACAGTATTTTTATGACACCGTCGGAGAAAAACACCTTTATTTCTTCCACGCTGGTAAAAGAAGTGTGCCGCCACGGCGGTGACGTATCAAGCTTTGTACCCGCCCATGTTGAACAAGCACTGAAAACCAAATTAAACGTATGAAGTTAAAACTTTCCCTGCTTAGCCTGCTGCTAAGCAGCACACCGCTGCTGGCTGCACCCTGGGTTGATACTACAGATAACTACCTGCGCCAGTCGCTGCAAACCCTGGCACAGGCTGGCGTTATCACCGGCCCGGTCAATACCTACCCGCTGATGTGGAAAAATATCGTTGCCGATCTTGCCGTTGCGGCTGAACAGCCGACACAGGAGCTGCGCTTTGCCCTGGCGCATGTGCGCTCGGCACTGCATGCCAGCCAGCACAGCTACATGGCCGGTATAAAACTGAAAGCCAGTTCAGATCCGTCGTTGTTTCAGAGCTTTGGTGAAACCTACTTTGAACAGGGCAGTGCCACTGTATTTAAAGAATATCTGGGCGATAACTGGGCCGCTAAAACCCAGCTGAATTACCGCAACACCGAAGATGGCAGTACCGAACAGGGGCTGAGCTATGATGGCAGTTACCTGGCGCTGATTGCCGGCAACTGGGTACTGGCGCTTGACCAGCTGCCGCTATGGTGGGGGCCAGGCCAGCAAACATCGCTGCTGCTGAGCAATAATGCCCGGCCCATCCCCTCAGTACGGCTAAGCCGCCACAGCTGGCAGGCCAGTGACAATATAGTGTTCAGCTGGCTTGGCCCATGGAGTTTTACCACTTACCTTGGCCAGGGCGAGCATCAGGGCACACCGGCGCAAATTAAACATTTTGGTGCCCGTTTCAGTGCCAGGCCCCTGCCGCAGCTGGAGCTGGGCTTGTCCCGCGTCAGCCTGTGGGGCGGCAACACGCTGGACAACAGCGCCGGGGCGTTCGCCGATATGCTGATACTGCGCAGCGGCAGCAATGACAATGCCGATAATATGGCCGCACTGGATCTGACGTTTCATACCCGGCTGGCAGGCTGGCCGCTCAGCCTGTATACCGAACTGGCCGACGATAACAGCGGCAGCGGCCTGAGCAAACCATTACAACTGTACGGTGCGCGCACTTTTTTTGGTGACGTCAGTGCGGTACATACGCTGAGCCTGGAATGGTCCGACAGCTATATCCGCTGCGATGGCAGGGCTCAGGCGGGTGACTGTGCCTATGAAGGCGAGCTGTACCCGCAGGGCTACCGCCGTTACGGCCGGGTGATCGGTAGTGGTTATGGTGCCGATGCCCAGGTATTGTCTGCCGGTTACCGTTACCAGACCTTCGACGGCTACAGCTGGGCGGCTACGGTGTTACGCGGCCGTTTTGTTAGCGGAGCCAGCGCTTTGCATAACTGGCAGTTGCGGCTGGAATACCGCCAGCCGTTGTTTAACGGCCTGCTGAGCATTGAAGGGCGGGTGTTTGACAAGTCACCGCAGCCAGAGCTGCACATAAAACGCGGCAGTATTGCTGCCACCTGGGAGTATCGTTTTTAGGGTGATTGGCGCTCTGGTTTTTAGAAACCGGCTTAAGTGATTGGCATTAAACTGACAGGCATTACCTACAACTTAATAATAATATTGCGCCGGTACAGCAGCAACGACAGCCACCAGAACAGCAGCACGTGCAACAGGGCAAACAGCAACGAGGCCAGCTGCGCCGGAAACAACAATGCCAAACCGTTAAACGTAGCCTGATACAGATTACTGTCGGCCAGCGGAATTAACCCGGCTGTCACCGCCCATAACCAGGCCAGTATATAAATAAACAGCGGGTTACTGCCGTATACAATCAGTGGCTGTACCAGTTGGCGCTGCTGGCGCACATCGCATAACCACACTAAAGCCGCCAGCAACAGTAGCAAAATAGCGCTGGACAGCAGCACATAGCTGCCGCTCCACAGCGCCTTGTTTACCGGCCAGAACACACTGCATAACCAGGCGGCCAGCAGTAACAGCAAACCGGCATTAAGCAGCCAGACCGCACCGGCCGTTGCGCTACGCAGGTTAAGCCGGGCCGCCACATAGTAGCCAATTAACACCGACACCAGCGCCGGCAGGGTGCTGAGCAGCCCTTCCGGGTCAAAGGCGATACCAAAGCCCTGATACAAATGCGCCGCACCCAGCAGATATAAATCCAGCTGTAATACCGCATTACCGCCCAGGCTATAGGGAGCATCAGTGCCAAACTGCACTAAACACAACCAGTACAGCAACAGAATAGCGGCGCTTAATAACGGCAGATATGCCGTGCGGATCAGTAACACCAGCAGCGCGGCAATGGCATAGCACAGCGCAATACGCTGCAACACCCCAGGAATGCGCAACTCGCTGACAGCCGAAGTAAACGGAAACCAGTTTAACAGCACCCCGATAATAAACAGCAGTGCGCCGCGCTTACCGATACGCCACAGTGTGGCCCTGGTCAGGCTGCTGTGGCGCAGCGCATAAAACATTGCCGCACCGACCACAAACAGAAATGCCGGAAACACGATATCGGCAAAAGTGAAGCCATCCCAGGGCGCATGCAGCAGCGGGCTGTACACATGCTGCCATGATCCCGGTGTGTTCACCAGGATCATCAGCGCGATAGCCAGGCCGCGCAGTGCGTCCAGTGCATAAAACCGCGACGGGGTCACCGTTATTTCCAGCGCCGTAATGTATGGCCTTTAAAGGCATAAAACAGGATAAAACCATAGCATGGCAACATCATCCAGTACGCGGTCTGGCTGTTAGCTGAACTGTGGGCAATATAGCCATATACCAGCGGCAGCACAGCACCACCGGAAATGCCCATTATCAGCAACGCCGAGCCGGTGCTGGTCAGCTTGCCTAAACCTTCCAGCGCCAATGGCCATACTGTAGGCCATACCATAGCATTGGCAAAGCCCAGCAAGGCTAAAAACATAACGGTATCAGGAACAACCGGAACCCCTGCCCAGCCAAACAGCACATTGGCAATAGCCGTACTGTCAGAAGCACCAAACATGACGCCCAGAGTAAACAATAAGCCCAGAATAGCCGAACTTTGCAGCGCCCGCGCCTGTGACAGATGTTTTGGAATGCACACCACCCCGACCAGATAGCCCAGCACCATAAAACTCATGGTATAAGAGGTTAAGGCACCAAAGTTCGCAACCTCCAGCCCCTGACCATATAAGCCAATGGTATCGCCGGCGATAACCTCAACACCGACATAAACAAACAGCGCCACGGTACCCAGAATTAATTGCGGATAAGCAAACACCTCGGTCCAGCCGCGGTTTTTTCCGCTATCGCTGCTGTCCGCGTCCAGGGTTGGCTCAGGCAACGGCGAAAACTTCACAAAAGCCGCTAACACCAGTAACACAACAGCCATATAGATGTAAGGCAGTACCAGACGGTTCGATAATTCACTTAGCCGCGCAGTACGTTCTGCTTCTGTTAACGCCGCCAGCACAGGCGCTTCAAACTGGTCCATACCGGTTAAAATAAGTACCGTAAACAACGCCGGCACTACTATACCGGCGCCTTTGTTCAACAGACCCATAATACTGATCCGCACCGCGGCACTTTCGCGCGGGCCAATACATACCACATAAGGATTAGACGCAGTTTGCAAGATGGTTAAGCCTGTACCCAGTACAAACAACGCCAGCAAAAATAAACTGTATTGTGCTGTTTGCGCCGCAGGAATAAACATAACCGCGCCAACAGCCATAATGACTAACCCCACCACCATGCCATTTTTAAAGCCCACTTTATTCAGCACAAACGACATGGGTAGCGCCATAACCACATAGGCAATATAAAAAGCACTGGTGACAAACAGTGCCTGAAATTCATTTAAGTCACAGACAATGCGCAAAAATGGGATCAGAGAGCCATTTAACCAGGTCACAAAACCAAACATAAAAAACAAAATACCAATAATCGTCATCGGCAAAATACTGCTGCGCCGCTGCACGCTGTTTGCTGCTATATCCATCACACTTCCCCTGTTGTTAGCTTAATTGTTATTGTGAACGTTATCAGGCAGTAAACATGTTCTGCCCGGCTATCCAGCTGGCTTTTACCTGCCAGTTCTGATCCAGTAATACCAAATCGGCCTGTGCCCCCACCCTGATCTGCCCCAGCCGGGCGGCCTGCAGAAACTGCGCCGGATACAACGAAGCCATCCTTAATGCTTCTTCCGGCGCAACCTCCAGGGACTCGATGGCATAGCGCACAGCACCTATCATATCCAGCACCGAGCCTGCCAGGCGGCCTTCAGGATCGGTCAGTTTATCGCCGCTGCGGATCACCTTGCCGTCAAAAAAGGCAAATTCAGTGTCTGTGGTGCCCACCGGTGACATGGCATCGGTTACTATCATCAGCTTGCCGGCGGGTTTTGCCGCCAGCGCCACTCTGGCTGCCAGCGGGTGCATATGATGACCGTCAAAAATCACACCGCACCAGCTGTGCGGATCGGCCAGCGCCACCCCCACCATGCCGGGCTCGCGCGATGTCAGCGGTGACATGGCATTGTACAGATGGGTAAAACCGGTGGCACCGGCAGCAAGTGCCGCCTGCACAGTCGCTGCATCGGCATTGGAGTGCCCCAGGCAGACAATCACATTAAGCCCGACCAGCTGACGGATTTGTGCAGGGCTGACATTTTCCGGTGCCACCGTAACCAGTTTTATGCCTAAATCGCTACGGCCATACAGGGCAAGCTCGTCCGCACTCAGTTGCCGGATATAGTGCTGTGGGTGCACGCCCTTTTTCGGCACCGATAAATGCGGCCCCTCAAAATGCACGCCGATAATACCGGGTTCCTGCTCTGCTATCGCCGCAGCAATGGCATCGGCAGAGCGTTGCATGACGTCCACACTGTCTGTTATGACGGTGGGCAGCATAGCCGTGGTACCGTAACGGCTGTGGGCCTGCAGCATGGTGCGCAGCGTTTGCCGCTCCGGTGCGGTATTGAACAAAACACCGCCGCCGCCATTAACCTGCACATCGATAAAGCCGGGCACCAGCATCCCCGGCTGTACCTGGCCGGTTGCTGGCGTCACGGCCTGGATCATGCCGTGCTGAATACTGACACTGACATTATCGAACCATCTTTGTCCATCAAACAGACGGCTGACGCTTAGCTGTTGCATGTGCTGCATGGGTTATACCGTTTTCGTTACTTTATTCAGGCCCGGAGGGGCATCGGGGTTAATACCACGGCTGCGGGCCACCACCTCAACATCAAGATAAAAGCGTTGCAATACCAGCAGCGGCAGCAACCGCGGGTGCGCAGCCAGGCCCTGGTGATGTAACTGCACTATGGCAGCTCCACGGCTTCTGACATCGTCAATCTGGCTGCGATGCGCGCTGATCGTCTCATCTTCAACGCTGACATCAACAATGGCAAACTGATTTTTTACCAGCGTCACCGGGCCATGCAAAAACTCGGCACTGGAGAATGCTTCCGCATGAATACCGCAGACTTCTTTCAGTTTCAGTGCAATTTCACGGGAAATGGCATAACCCAGCCCCCGGCCCAGCACCACCAGGTGCGCCACTTTCTCCAGCGCACTGCTGCTTAACTGCTGTGGCGTGTCAATTGCTGCCTGCAATTGCTGCGGTAACGCCGCCACCGCCTGCTGCAGCTCACTGTTGCCGGCCCAGACGGATACCAGCTGCAAAATGGCACTTAAGGTGGCCAGATAACTTTTGGTCGCCGCTACCGCTTTTTCTGCCCCGACATGCAGTGGCAGCACAAAGTGCGCCTGTTCGGCCAAAGGCGATGTGGTATCGTTTACCAGGGCCACGACCATAGCGCCACTGCGTTTGGCCATAGCCACCTGCGCCAGAATATCCGGGCTGCGGCCGGATTGTGAAATCACCAGCACCAGCGCATCCGCCAGTTGCAGCGACTTGTTATATACGCTGGCAATCGACGGTGCCGCTGCGGCAACCGGCAAGCCTACTTCAATTTCAATCAGGTATTTGGCAAACACACCGGCATGGTCCGACGAACCACGGCCAACCATATAGACAAACTTTGGTGCACGCTGGCGGATCTGCTGTACCACCTGTTCCACCGTGGCGGCATTGGCAGCCAGTTGTTCAGCGATACGCTGCGGGGTTTCTCTGGCTTCGGCAGCCATAATGCTATTGCTCATTACTTCTTTACCTATAACGCTACACTGATAGAGGATGGCTGACTGTGCTGGCGGGCAAACCAGACAGCCCCGAGTTCCGGCGTTTGCAGGGCCGGAGTAACCTGTTGCTGAATATCCAGCGGTAAATATGGCAGTAACTTGTGTGCCAGGCCACCAATAAACGATAACCGTGGCGGCTGCCGCCCCAGCAGGCGGCGGGCGATGGCCGTAATAAAATCAGCACCCTGTTGTACCAGCTGCAATGCGGTGCTGTCACCCTGCTCTGCCGCCACAAACACCAGCGGTGCATATTTGGCATAGGTTGTCGGCGTAGCATGCATAAAATGCGACACTATGCCAAGGCTGTCGGTAACGGCCAGCTCCTGTAACAGCAGGGCCGTCATACCGGTGGCCGGTGCCAGCTGGTCCAGGCTCAATAACACCTTGTGGACCAGCTGCATGCCAAACCAGGCACCACTGCCATTATCACCATAGGGAAAACCATGGCCACCGACATCAGTCAGTTCGCCAGCCACCGCCGCCAGACCGCAGGAGCCGGTGCCGACAATAATTACAGCGCCATCCTGGCCCTGGTGCGCGCCCATGCAGGCAATATGCAGATCCGTGGTCAGGTGCAGTGTTTTAAACGGATGCTGCCAGTCAGAAAACAGCTGAAAATACTGCGGTACATTAACACCGGCCAGCCCCGCCCCGGCGATAAGACGTGACATATCAGTAAATGCCAGCCCGGCACAGGTCAGCGCCTGCTGTGTGGCCGCCAGTATGGAATCGGTGGCGATTTTCATACCACGCAGCGGATTGGCCGGCCCGGACAGCCCCTCACCCAGCACCTGCTGCTCTGACGACACTATAACAGCGCGGCATTTGCTGCCACCGCCATCTATCCCCAGATATAAAGGCGTATCGGCCTTCAGTGCTGTATTCATCCTGTCTACCTCATTACATCTGCTGCACTATGCCCGGACGGGCTGCTGCTTTATTTGCGTGGCAAGGTGAACCACAGGCAAATTGACAGCGTTGTCATTTTTTAAAATCAGCATATAATAATTCTGACAAATAACAAGTCCTTTGTTTAAAAATGCGGCTGGTTTTTTCTGCTGCGGTTATGCTAACGTGGCGCAACCATAGCATAATCACATTGCTAAACAACTACTTATAAGTATGCTTTGTCAGACAATTTAACGACCGGCACAGGCAGTATAATGTCGGCACCAACAGGGAATTATCTATGCGTATTCTGATCATACTGTGCCTGCTATGTAGCCTGCCGGGCTATGCAACGCACTGGACACAACAGCAGCTGGCTGATTTTGCCAGCACTGCTTCACTACATTTCGCCGTTGAAACCAACACACTGAGCACAGCAAACCGTTTTCGTGCGGCCATAGTACTGCATAATCAGTCGGCCCTGAGCCTGCCGGCCGGTGCTGCCGACTGGCAGATTTATTTTCACCTGATCCGCCATATTGACAGCACCGAGCAGCAGGGCCTGCGCCTTGAACATGTACAGGGTGATTTGCACCGTATCAGCCCCACGGCCAGCTTTGCCGGCCTGGCACCGGGGCAGCAATTGCAGCTGGGTTTTGATTCTGGCCCCTGGATGGTCAGTTACAGCGACTTTATGCCGCGGGCTTTTATTGTTGCAACGCAGCTGCAGGCTGAAGTGTTTGCCAATACTGACACCGAAGACTTACAGCAGTTTGTGCAGCCGCTGCAGAGCGATGCCCAGCTGCTGCGTAATGCCGGCACACCGGATCAGGTTGCTGTTGCTACGCCGCAAAGCCGTTTTGCGGCGAATCTCAGCCTGAATGGTGCCGGTAACAGCACCAGCACTGACAACCTGTGGCAGCGTATTATTCCTAAACCGGCCCAGGCCAGTTTCAGCAAGCGCCGCATTACACTGGATAACAGCTGGCAACTGCGTTTTTCCGGCGCGGCAAGCCAGGAAGCACATTACCTGCTGCTGCTGCTGCAGGTAATG
>CAZEGA010000010.1:0-18963 GCA_964511675.1 uncultured Rheinheimera sp. | reverse complement strand
GGTTTAGAGTTATCGTCCGGCAACGACAGCAGCAAACCCGTAATTGAACTGAGCTTAGACCCGGCCTTAAAACTGGCGGCAGAAGGCTATCAGCTTACCCTGGCGGCCAAACGTATCAGCCTGAGCGGTAAAGATCAGGCCGGCACTTTTTACGCCGTACAGACGCTGCTGGCATTGTTGCAGCAGCAGGACAAGCGCTGGCAGCTGCCGGAGGGCAGTATTACCGACCAGCCCCGTGCGCACTGGCGCGGCATGCATTACGACATGGCGCGTAACTTCCATGGCAAAGACGTCACCCTGCGCCTGATCGATAACATGGCGCGTTACAAACTGAATAAACTGCACCTGCACCTGACCGAAGACGAAGGCTGGCGCCTGGAAATTCCCGGCCTGCCGGAGCTGACCAGTGTCGGTGCCTATCGCTGCTTTGACCTGACCGAACAACAATGCCTGCTGACACAACTGGGTACAGGCCCGTCGCAGCAGGGCTCCGGCAATGGCTATTACAGCAGCGCTGATTTTATTGAGATCCTGCGCTATGCCGCCGCCCGCCATATTGAAGTGATCCCGGAGATTGACCTGCCCGGCCATGCCAGGGCCGCGATAGTGGCCATGAATGCCCGCTACAACCGGCTGCTGGCACTGGGCCAGAGCGATGCCGCCAGCGCTTATTTACTGGCAGAGCCCGGCGACAGCTCGCAGTACCTCAGTATACAAAACTATACCGACAACGCCGCCAATGTGTGCCTGCCGTCAACTTATGCTTTTGTCGATAAAGTGGTGTATGAGCTGCAGCAAATGTACCGCCAGGCCGGCCAGACCCTGCGTATCTTCCACATGGGCGGCGATGAAGTGGCCTCCGGCGCCTGGCAAGGCTCACCCGCCTGCCAGCAGTTATTTGCCCAGCCCGGTAATGGCGTCAGCGGCGTGGCCGATCTGAAACCCTACTTTGTGCGCCAGCTGGCACAGCTTACTGCCCGGCGCGGTATAGCACTGGCAGGCTGGGAAGATGGCCTGATGTACGACCAGCTGAATACCTTTGAGCGCAGCCAGCTGGAAAACCCGCGTATTATCACCAACGCCTGGGATAATATCTGGGAATGGGGCGTGGCCGACCGGGCCTACCGGCTGGCGAATAACGGTTATCAGGTCATACTATCGCCGGGCACCCACCTGTACTTTGATCACCCGCATGAAGCCCACCCGCAGGAACGCGGTTATTACTGGGCAACCCGTTTTACCGGTACAGATAAAGTTTTTGGTTTTATGCCGGATAATTTATATGCCAACGCCGATACGACCCGCGATGGCAGTAAAATAACCGATCTGGAGCAGTTGCTCGGCCGCGCACTGCCGCCGCTGGAACAAGCAGGCAACCTGCTGGGTATTCAGGGCCAGGTATGGAGCGAAACCATACGCAGCGCAGCGCAACTGGAGCAAATGATCTACCCGCGCCTGCTGGCACTGGCAGAGCGCGCCTGGCACAAAGCCGGCTGGGAGCGCAATGCCGACAGTAATGCCCGGCTTGCCGACTGGCAGGGTTTTGCCGGCAGGGTCGTACAGGTTGAATTACCACGGCTGGCCAGCCACGGCAGCCAGTTTTACCTGCCGCCACCCGGAGCCCGCTGGCAACAGCACAACCTGCAGGTAAATACCGCCCTGCCGGGTTTAGCGGTTGAATACAGTATTGATAATGGTAACAGCTGGCAGCTTTATACCGGGCAGGCACCGGATAAACAGCACACTATCCTGCTGCGCAGCAGCCTTGGCGGCTTAACCAGCCGGATTGTAGAGTTGAGAACGGAATAACAACGCTGACAGGTAACAGTCGCTGACTGTTACCTGTGATCCGGATCAGCTGGCGTCAGCTATTTTCTTTACCAGTTTCTGCGTGTGCTGCAGCGACATCAGCTGGGCATAAATCGCAGTTAAATAGCCATTTTTGCGCAGTTCAAGGAACTGCTCATCACTGAGTGCATTCACTTTGGTTTCGTCAACCAGGTAAATGCCATTGATACGGCGTTCTTCACCTTTAATGTTTAAGGTCAGTACCTGTTCGCTGATCAAATCCAGGCTTTGCAGTTTTTCTACAAAGTTACGGGTTACCGTCGCCATATCCACGTAATCTGCCATCTGTTGCTTGCGGAAGGTTAAAAACTCGCTCTCGCTGCCATCAGCATTAAATAACGCATTACCCTCTGTCTGGCTGACACGGTCTGACGTTTCGTCCAGTGCCACCATCAGTCGCTCACCGTCCGGTTTATCTTTAACCAGAACCAAGGGGTAATTACGCACAGCACGCGGTACATACAATGCCTGCCACTGCTCATCCTGAATAAACAGGTTCTGGCTGGCAGCCAGACCCAGCAGGGCTACGGGCTGGATCACATCCTGGTTTTTGATAAAGACAATAGGAAACTCGGCACCGGCAACCACAAACTCGTGTACTACCACAGGTAACATATGCTCATTGCCAATATGGGCAAAAGCCTTGTTATTATTAATTTTTGTTTCGGCGTGCTGCTCTTTGTTTAACGGCACAATTTTCGCTGTTGAAGTCATATACTACTCTTTACTGTTCTATTTTATTAATATTACGCACCAGCCTGCATTGCATAATGCTCAATAGCGCAAGCTGCAGTGTGTGGGCACTTAGCCAGCTCCTGGACATTCCGCCTTATCATGCGTGAAGCCAGAGCCAGAATCAACCCTGAAAACCCGTAAAATAACGTCACCATACCAAGGCATGATCACCCCCTATAACTCTTGCTACTTTTCCAATTCAATCCCTTTTACACTTAACTCAGTATAACCACCGGTTGCATCATCCAGTGCCGGTACCAGGTAAATAGCGTTAACATGTTCCAGAATTAACCCGACATCAGCTGAATTTGCCGGTGTCCAGCCCGGCCTTGTAAAATCAGCAGGTGTTACGGTTTGGCTTGTCCATTCTGTGGCAGCTGGCAGTTCGGCCTGGTAATGAGCATAGCTGCCATCACCGTCGCCACCGTAATCGCGTTGCGAAAACTTTACCAGCAAAGGGCTGGAACTTTGGTAGTGTAATGTTACCGTTTGTACACCGGTCAGGTCCCCGCCTGGTACAGAGTAGATTAATTCTATCCAGCTATTCTGCTGCGGGCTGGGCCTCGGCACCCGCTGAAAGGCTATACGGGCGGCGCCGTTTTCAATCAGGCTGTTGCCTATTATCGCCTTACTGCCCAAACCGTCGGTGGCGTAGCTCCATAAAGTACTGTGCTGCAATGAAGGGTGCAGTGCTTCGTCGGCAACGGCAGGCAGGCTAATGGCCAATACTGCTACCAGTAACGCAACAACAGGATTGTTGTGCTTACGAGATATGATATTAATCATCTTTTTCCAGTTCCTTAATTAACCACTGTTTAATGGCTTTTTCTCTTGGGAAAGCCAATTGCCCCTGAATGCCTCTTTTATCTGCCGGAATATGCGCCAGTGCTTCGCTATCAGTCTGAAGTAAGAAATGATTAAACATCGCCTGCCAGGCTTTGCGCTGATGTTCAGGCAAATTACGAAAGCTCAGCAAACTATGCAGCAGACTGTTAAACGGTGATGGCCTGCTATCTGCCGTGCCGATAGACCCCCCCCACCAATAATTGCACAGCATATTAATGTCACCGGTTGACTCTACCTGATGCCACCACAGGGCCGGAATATATAAGGCATCACCCGGCTCCAGTTCTGCCACTAACGCCTGCTCCAATGCCTGCGCAGCTTTAGGGTAACGCTGAAAATCCGGCCTGGTAAAATCAACCAGGCTGATAGGTGTACCTGTTGGCGCATAATCCAGCGGCCCGATATACATATTGCTGACCTGTTCCGGTGGGAATAAGGTAAAAGTACGGCTTCCGGCAACCACGCAGGCCAGGTTTTCCGCATCATCAAAATGCGCTGGCACCAGCACTTTATTACCCAGCCACAGCCTGGGAATAACATCACCAGCCAGCAACGGATTAGGGTTGTCTGCTATAAAACCGGGCAAACAGTCAGATACCAGCGCACTTTGCGCCGCAATACGTACAGCCGCCGGATCAGCAATCGTTTTGATCAGTTGTGCCAGAATAACCGGCAGCGGATAAAAGCGTTTTTCATAATTAAAGCCCGCCAGATTATCCTGATAGAAAATACGCCCGTTGGTTTCCGGGGCTAACAATAAGGTATCGATCTGCTGGCCAGCATCTTGTGCAGCAATATAACGATACAATGCCTGCGCCGAATCGCGGGCCGCCTGTACTATTGGCCAGGCGTTAAAAAAGCCTTTTAAAACTGCCGGCTGACCTGCCGGGAATATCTCGGTACTAAATTGTTCTGCTGTTACCTGTTGCCAGCATTTTACCGGAGATGGCATTTGCTACTCCTAAAATAAAGGGGTTAACACCTGATGTTAACCCCTTACTTTACACACAAATCCGCGTTATCAGAACGCCATTCTGATACCTGCGGTAAAGCGGCGACCATTCTCGTAAATCGAGAAAGTACGCGCTTTATCAGTATTAAACTCAACTATTGTTTCGTTAGTTAAGTTAATCGCTTCCAGTGACAGGCTGATATTGTCGGTCAGGTTATAGCTGATGCTGGCATCTAACTGGCCAAAGCTGTCATTCCACAGTTCACCACCATTGTAATGCAAACCTTTATACCACTCGGTACGGTAGTTATACATAACACGGGCGCTGAACAGATCATTTTCATAGTAGGCGCTCAGGTTCGCCATATGCCTTGACGTACCTTCTACCAGACCAGAACCAGGCTTAGTTAAGTCACGGTCCTGATCACGTTTGGCATTGGTATAGGTATAGTTAGCAATTACACCAAAATCACCAAATGCCTGCTGATAAGACACTTCAAAACCATCTGTCTTACCACCAGCACCATTTACCGGACGGTTAAACTCAACGTCTTTCCAGACATCGCCTTCTTCCCAGTAACGCTGGTCAATAAAGGTGGTGAAATCGCGATAGCTCTTAATATCCTTATGGAAGTAAGTAACCGCCAACAGTGATGAAGAATCAAAATACCATTCCCAGGATAAATCAAACTGATCGGCAATTTGTGGCTTCAGGTATGGGTTACTGGCCTGGCCGGTAGGCTGCGCCACATTTAAAGAGCCGTAAGTAATAACGGTAGAAATATTATTCCAGTCCTGACGAGCCATTACCCTGGCAGCACCAAACCGCAGGATCTGATCAGCCGACAGATCAAAGGCAATATTCAGGCTGGGTAATACTTCGCTATAGTCGTTCTTGATTGTCTGCCATTCCAACACCTCAGGTGTCAGGTAATCTGGATTAGAAGGGTCCAGTTTACTAACCACTGTCGCCAGCCCCCAGGTTTCACTGGAAAACTCATAGCCACCAGATTTCTGATCGGTACTGACATAACGCACACCAACATTACCGCGGAAACCTTCACCTTCAAAGTCGCCTTGCAAATACAGTGCAGTAATATTTTCTTCTACTTTCCATATTTCGGCTAAATTAAGATGCTGCGCATAATCAGCCGGGTAGCTATTTAAACCACCAAAAGCAATACCTTCCATCGCTGCCCGGTTATGGAATAGCTGCTGCGTCATATTGCCATTAACTACCGCATCAATATTGGTACTGCCAGCATAAAGACCACACTTGTCCCAGGTATCACACTGATCAAAAATGTACCACATATACCCCGTCTGACCACTGGAAGGATCAATAGTTGATGGCCAGTGCCAGCTATAGGCTAACCGATCCTGGGTCCGTTCTGCTGCCCGGTATTTAGCACCGGTTTTAATTGCCGTAAAGGCACCAGCCTGTACCGGAATAGTAAAGTCAAACTGACCATAGCTTTCTTTATCGCTGGTCGGTTTAGAGCCACCCCAAATCCAGCCTGCGCCAAACGCTTGTGGATTTGTTGCATCAACAGTAGTCGAGGCGGTTGGCTTACTGCCACGTAAGTCAAATGAATAGCCAGTGCCACCAATAGGGGTATATTCCCATGAAGTTTCACGGTAAGTACCACCTTTAGCCTTGGTCTGCCCAACCTGTACATGCAGCTCGTAAGTATCGGCTTCATAGTTCAGATCAAAATCAATTGATCTGGTTTCGGTTGAAGACACCCGGTTAATAAAGTTATACGCTGCATTACCACCACTTGCCAATTCACCGGCAACCACACTGCCATTTTGTACTACAACATTGCTCAGGCTGCTGGCATGGTTATTCGGGTAAATTAACCAGTTTTGGTTCTGGTTGTTGGCATCAACTTTAGAATCGAGGACATTCAGCACCATATCCAGTTGATCATTTGGCCGGGCCTGCAACGACAGGAATAAGGTTTCACGCTCGCGTGACTGTTCAAACCGTGGCACACCGATATGGCTTGGTGTTAATAAACCGGTATCGTCATTTCTTGGCCAGCCCAGAATTTCAAAGCCCTGACGTACTACGGTACGATCCTGCTTAATCGCCGATACCAGCACACCAAAAGTTTCTTCATCGTTTTTCCAGGAATATAAACCTGAAATTTGCGGATCCCACTGTTCTGAAGACTCAGAATATTGGCCTTCCAGCGTCAGATAAATAGAATTTGCATCCAGATTTAATGGTTTGCGGGTACGCAGCAGTACAGTACCACCGATAGAGCCTTCATCAATACTGGCTACCGGCGACTTGTAAACTTCTAAGTCAGATACCAGTTGCGACGGCAGCATCGTATAGTTAAAACTGCGGCCTGGGTTATCCAGAATAAACCAGTCTGCCGAGGCTACTGTCTGGCCATTTAATAAGGTCCGGTTAGTAGATGAACTGGCACCACGCACAGTGATTTTTTCACCTTCACCAAACTCCCGGCTGACACCAACACCGGTAATACGTGATAAAGATTCCGCAACGTTTTTATCCGGAAATTTGCCAATGTCTTCCGCTGTCACGACATCGACAATACTATTAGAAAACCGCTTGGCATTCAGGTTCGCTTCCTGCGAAGCGCGAATACCGCGAATTTCAATGACTTCTACCTGCTCTTGTTTAGCAGCTTCATTATCGGCGGCAAACGCAGGTACTGCCAGGGTTACCCCGCCTGCCAACAGCCCTATTTTTACTGCTAAAGCGCATTTGTTGATTTTATTATGCAGCATAAACTTCTCCCGTTCCTCTTTTACTATTTTTAGTGTTCGCTTAACTGCTTGCCTCAATGACAACGCTGTCATTGAAATTTAACATACACAAAAAAATTCAGCTTTGCAAACTGTTCACGATGAAATTTTAGACAAAATTACTCCCACCAGGTACAGACTGGAATATAGCACCTGGTCTTACCAGAAGGCGCTGTTTCAAGTTGTACAACTTGATCAAAATTCAAACAAAACCTTCTAATACAGTATATTATAAAATATAATACCCAGTTCAGGATAGCCTGGCTAACGGTGGCATTATCAGCAGCCTGTAATAAATATTTGCCGTAAAGCCAAAAAAGAGGTATCCATTAGTTTAAATTGATCTAATAGATGACCAGCGCTGTCATTTTAGTGATATTAATACCATAACG
The DNA here is from genome assembly GCA_964511675.1 of uncultured Rheinheimera sp. Taxonomy (GTDB): domain Bacteria; phylum Pseudomonadota; class Gammaproteobacteria; order Enterobacterales; family Alteromonadaceae; genus Alishewanella. Next base: position 11,406 of record CAZEGA010000010.1, on the reverse strand, counting down.
GCTGATAAAAACAGGCCATACGCTACCGGATAACCGGCCCAGGAACCAACAATGAAAGTAACCATTAACGATGTTGCCAGACAAGCCGGAGTGTCGATAAAAACCGTATCCAGAGTAATGAATAATGAGCCCTCGGTGCGTAAAGACACTTACGACAAAGTGATGGCAGCCGTTAAAGCACTGCAATACCAGCCAAATGCCGCTGCCCGTAACCTGGCCAGTAGCCGCTCCTTTAGCATTGGTTATATTTATGACAACCCCAATGCATACTATGTTATTGATATGCAGCGAGGTTTGCTGGATGCCTGCCGTAAACACGGCTATGAACTGCTAATTCACCCCACTAATGCCAAGTCACCCGATATAGTGCAGGAAGTAATAGAGCTGGTGCAGCAGTCGCGGTTGGCCGGCCTGGTATTAACGCCGCCGTTTTCCGAAATGCCGCATATTGCTGAAGCGCTGGAACAGATAGGCGTACATTTTGTGCGGATCATCTCCGGCTCTACACCGTCACCGAAACTGAGCAACTGCGTGTTGATCGACGACTTTACTGCTGCGTTTAAAATCACCAACCATTTGCTGGAACTGGGCCACACCGAGATTGCTTTTTTATGCGGTGATGAAGAACACAGCTCCAGCGGTGAGCGGTTGGCCGGCTATCAGGCCGCATTGGTAAAACGCGGTATTACACCAAACAGCAAATTTATTGTGCCGGGCAGTTATTCGTTTGAATCCGGTGTAAAAGGGGCCAAGCAACTGATGGGCCTGAGTAAAAAACCCAGTGCCATTTTTGCCTGTAATGATGAGATCGCCGCCGGCGCTTTATTCAGTGCGAGGCTGATGAATATTACCATACCGCAACAACTGGCGATTGCCGGTTTTGAAAACAGCCCGTTTTCGCGCCAGACCTGGCCACCGCTAACCACAGCACACCAGCCGAACGTCACCATAGCGCAGCAGGCGGCAGAATTACTGTTCCGCCATACCAAGCCTAATGCCAGCAAAAGCTTGTCTGACAAACAGCCGGTGTTTATTCCGGAGCTGGTGGTGCGCGAATCAACCACAGCCCACAGTTAAAAAAACGGCCTGTATATCACAGGCCGCTTAGCATTATCCCAGGCTGTAATGCGTTGGTGAACCCGGCCCGACAGGTAAGCCTAAGCCAAACACCCACAGAATAAACAGGCTGGTCCAGCCGATAAAGAAAATGATCGAATACGGCAACATAGTGGCGATCAGCGTGCCGATACCCAAATCTTTCTTGTAACGGGCTGCCACCGCCAGAATTAAGCCAAAATAGCTCATCATCGGGGTAATGATATTGGTAACAGAATCACCAATACGGTAGGCCGCCTGGATCACCTCTGGTGAATAGCCTACCAGCATCAGCATAGGCACAAAAATCGGCGCAAAAATCGCCCACTGCGCAGAAGCAGAGCCCAGCATCAGGTTAACAAAGGCACACATACCGATAAAGCAGATAAACAGCAAAGGGCCGGTCAGGCCGATATTTTGCAGAAAATCGGCGCCTTTTACCGCAAAAATAGTGCCCAGGTTACTCCAGCCAAAAAAGGCTACAAACTGGGCGGCAAAAAACACCAGTACGATATACAGCCCCATTGAGCTCATGCTTTTTGACATGGCATTAATAACGTCTTTATCCGTTTTCATGGTGCCGGCAACCCTGCCGTAAACAAAACCCGGAATGGCAAAAGTGATAAAAATATACACGACTATACCGCGCAAAAACGGCGAGTTTGTAATCTCACCCGTTGTCTGGTTACGCAACACACCGGACTCTGGCACCACTGTCCAGGCCAGCACGGCAAGCAACGCCAGCAGAGTCAGGCCCGCCGCTATCAGCGCCTGCTTTTCTGACTTTTTCAGCGGTTCCAGTTGCTGGTGGCCTAAATCGGCAGCCGCTTCGGTCTGATCGTATTTACCCAGTTTGGGTTCAACGATTTTTTCTGTAACAAAAGCCCCCAGCGCAGTAATAAGGAAGGTACTGGCAATCATAAAATACCAGTTTGCTTCTGCACCGACCACATAGGCCGGATCGATAAGATGGGCGGCCGCCTGGGTAAACCCTGCCAGCAAAGGGTCAACCGTTCCGAGGAATAAATTAGCACTGTAACCGCCCGATACGCCGGCAAATGCCGCCGCCAGGCCTGCCAGCGGATGACGGCCAAGCGAGTGAAAAATTACCGCCGCCATTGGAATTAATACCACATAGCCCATTTCAGAGGCGGTATTAGACAACACACCGGCAAACACCACAGTCACGGTGACCAGCCGCGGCGGAGCCTTCATCACCAGGCCACGCATTGCCGCCGAAATTAAACCGGAGTGCTCAGCAACACTAACGCCCAGTAATGCCACCAACACCACACCCAAAGGCGGGAAATTACTGAAATTAGTCACCAGATTGGACACTATCATCCGCAAGCCATCAGCACTGACCAGGTTAACGACCCTGATCACGCCATCAGCCGCGCGCCCTTCGGCACCCTGGGGGCGGGGATCAAGGGCACTCAGCTCAAAAAATGACGCTATACCACTACCAAACACTACTGCTAATGCAAATAATGCGAATAAGGTAACCGGATGCGGCAGCAGGTTGCCAAGCCACTCTACGGTATCAAGAAAGCGGGTGAACCAACCACGCTGACGGGGATCGGCAATGGTATTATTGTCAGCAGCTGACATACTTTATCCTCTGTATAGACCCGTTATCCTTGAAGCTGCAGCGGTGTTCGCTGCGCTCGCGAACCCCAATCACATAGTATGCCTATGCTCATGGGGCCGCTCACTTGCTGCCTACCTGCAGCTGCAATGATTTTGGGTATAGACCTTGTGTTAAGCAACAGCACGCGGCAATCCCAGGATAAATAGCATTTATGCTAAATATTGGCTAAAAACCTGGTTAATGCCCTGAAAAGTTATACTTTTTCCAGGAAAAACAGCGGCCGCGCACGAATTATTTTTATAATGACGGCGAAAATGTACCACAAGCTGTGGGCAGGACAAAACTACAACCTTACTTTTCCGGCATTTGGCTATATAGCCAGCTTTAGTTGCTGTTATAGGCTGAACTGTATGGCATAGCACTAAAGTAGCGTTGCCGGACACCGGCGCAGCACCTAGCATGGCGGTTAACCCAGTTACGGAGTAAACATTATGCAGGTTCTTGTCACAGGCGGCAGCGGCGGTATCGGTTTTGCCATTGCCCGTTATTTTGCCGACGCCGGCCATACCGTGATGCTGGCCGATCTGAACCAGGCCGCCCTGGATGAAAAAGTCGCACAGCTTATTGCCACAGGTGCCAGGGCAGAAGCCGTGCTGCTGGATGTCACAGACAGCAGTTCTATAGAACGCTGCGCCGCCCGGTACCAGCTAGACATACTGGTGAATAACGCCGGTATTCAGCATGTCGCCCGGCTGGAGGACTTTCCGCCAGAGAAATGGCAGTTACTGCTGAATGTAATGCTGACCGGCCCGGCTATGCTAAGCCGTGCCGTATTACCCGGTATGCGGCAGCGTAACTTTGGCCGTATTATTAATGTCGGCTCTATTCATGCGCTGGTGGCATCGCCGTTTAAATCAGCCTATGTGGCAGCCAAACACGGTTTGCTCGGCTTCAGTAAAGTGGTGGCGCTGGAGAATGCCGATAAAAATATCACCATCAACACGATTTGCCCGGCCTATGTGAAAACGCCGCTGGTAGAGCAGCAAATTGCCGCCCAGGCCAAAGAGCACAACCTGACCGAGCAGCAGGTAACAGAGCAGATTATGCTGGCCCCGATGCCGCAAAAAGCCTTTATCGGCGTAGACGAAATTGCGGCGACTGCGGGCTTCCTCTGCAGCGATGCGGCGCGGCATATTACCGCACAGACTCTGGTACTGGACGGCGGCTGGACCGCCCGCTAGCCGGGCGGCGAAAACTCAGGCACAATCAGCAGATACCGCCGCGAATGACAGCTTCGGAACTTATGCTATTAAATGGCAGCAGCATTGGCCTTGGCACCATTGCCGCGCTCTCACTGATTTACCTGCTGATCCTGTACAGTGTGGGCCGCTTTGGCCGGCGGGTTAACAGCAAACACCCGCTGGCACCCTGGGTGTTCAGCTTTGCGCTGTCTATTTACTGCACATCCTGGGCATTTTACGGTGTGTCGGCCCAGGCGGTCGTTAACGGCTGGTGGATGCCACCTACCTATATCGGCTCTTTTCTGTTGTTCTGGTTTGGCTTTAAACTGATTGCCCGTATTGCTATCGCCTGCCGCCGCTATCGTATTACCTCAATAGCCGACTTTATCGCCACCCGCTTTGGCCATTCCCGCACCCTGGCCGTTGTTACCACGCTGATCCTGCTGATGTCGACCATTCCCTATATTGCCCTGCAGCTGCATGCGGTCTCTACCAGCATTAATACGCTGGTCGGTTCAGCCCCCGGCAGCCAGTGGTTTGCCGATACCGGCTTTTATGTCAGCTTGTGGATGGCCGTATTTGCCCTGCTGTTTGTCAGCAAAAGCGCCAAAGCGCATCAGCCCAACCCGGGCCTGATGACAGCCATTGCCTTTGAGTCACTGGTAAAACTGCTGGCCTTACTGGCGATTGCCGCCTTTGTGTTCTGGGGCATGTACGACGGTATTGGCCAGATCCTCCAGCTGGCAGAGCAGCATCCGGCCGTAGCCCAGGTACAGCAACAGGGGCTGCCTACCCATGCTTACTGGGTACATGTGCTGCTTGGCTTTGCCGCTACCCTGTGTCTGCCGCGTCAGTTCCATGTCAGCTTTGTCGAAAACCAGCATCTGGGCCATTTACGCAGCGCACGCTGGATCTTCCCGCTGTATTTACTGCTGATGGGCATATTCACCCTGCCCCTGGCGCTGGCCGGTGTGATGTTGCTGGGCGGCAATGCCAATATTGATCTGGTGGTGCTGCAACTGCCGCTGGCGGCACAGCGCACCGATATTGCCCTGCTGGCTTACCTTGGCGGCTTTTCGGCAGCCACCAGCATGGTCGTGGTGGCTACCGTAGTGCTGGGTATTATGATCACCAACGAATTACTGGCGCCGGTGGTGTACCGCGCTTCGGCCAGCCAGCCACAGTCACCGCACAAGGTGAAAGTGGCCACGCTGCGCCGTATCACCATGCTGCTGGTTATGGCGCTGGGCTATGTGTATTACCGCTGGATCGGCACCGAAACCGGCTTAGCCCAACTGGGGCTGATGGCTTTTGCCCTGGTGGCCCAGCTGGCGCCGGCACTGATCCTGGGCCTGCTCAGCCGCAACATTAACCGTCAGGGTGCTATTGCCGGTTTAGTCGGCGGCGCCCTGATCTGGGCCTATGTTATTTTATTGCCCGAGCTGAACCGGGCCGGGTTAATCAGCATCCCTTTACCTTCTGTGCAGCAATGGCTGCAACTGGATCTCGATGCCATTACGCTGGGGGTATTGCTTAGCCTGAGCGTAAACTGCGCGCTGGTGGTATTGGTCAGCCGTTTCAGCAATACCCGGGTGGCTGAGTGTCTGGAAAGCGGCCGCTTTTTACGCACCCAGCTGACACAACACAATGCCCGGCCACTGAGCCTGAGCGTACAAGACTGCTACCTGCTGGTAAAACGCTTTGCCGGCGAAAAAGAAGCCCGCCGCCTGTTACTGCGTAACCTGAAAGAACCACACGACATGCAGCAACTGGCCCCGGCTAACCTGCTGCAGGGGGCAGAGCGCAGCCTGGCCGCTGTGGTTGGCGGCGCGTCAATGCGGCTGATTATGGACGCCAGCAGCCGCCATACCGCCCTGCCGCTGGAGTCGGTAGCCCGTTTTGTTGACGAAGCCAGCCAGGTGTTCCAGTTTAACCAGGCACTGCTGCGTGCAACCATTGACAACATCAGCCAGGGTATCAGCGTGGTAGACGCCGACCTGCGCCTTATCGCCTGGAACCAGCGTTATATTGACATGTTCAGCTACCCGCCGGCCCTGGTAGAGGTTGGCCGCCCGGTAGCCGATGTGATCCGCTTTAACCTTAAGCGCGGCCTGATTGACAGTGAAGATATTGAGGCTGAAATTGACAAACGCCTAAGTTACCTGCGCCAGGGCAGTGCCTATAAATTCCAGCGCCGCCAGCAGGATGGCCGGGTACTGGAAATGCAGGGCAACCCGCTGCCGGGCGGGGGTTTTGTTACCACTTACAGTGACATCAGTGCCTTTATCGACACCCAGCAGCAACTGGAGCAACGGGTGGCAGAGCGCACAGCGGCACTGCAACAACTGAACGAGCAACTGCAACTGGCGCAGCAGAAAATTGAAGCCACAACCCAAGCCAAAACGCGCTTTTTTGCTGCCGCCAGCCACGATTTAATGCAGCCGTTTAATGCCTCTGCCCTGTTTGCCAGCCTGCTGCGCGACAAACAAACCACACCAGAGCTCAGGCAACTAAGCCAGAACCTGATCAACTCGTTAAATTCAGCCGAAGAGCTGCTCAGTGCCATTCTGGAGCTGACCAAACTGGACTCGGGCGTGATCAGCGCCCGGCCACAGCCGACAGCGCTGAGTAGCCTGCTGGACGATCTGGCGCGTGATGCCGCTATTCTGGCGCAGGAAAAAGGCTTACAGTTCAGCTATCTGCGCAGCTCTGCGGTAATTCATACCGACCGTAAACTGCTAAAACGTGTGGTACAAAACCTGCTGGCCAATGCCATTCGCTATACGCCCGCCGGTAAAGTGCTGCTGGGGGTAAAACGCCGTGGCGGCCAGCTACAAGTCTGCGTGCTGGACAGCGGTATCGGCATAGCCGTACAGGATCAACAGCGTATTTTTGAAGAGTTCCAGCAAGGCCCGCAACAGGATCAGCGCGGCCTGGGGCTGGGCCTGGCCATTGCCAGCCGGATCAGTGCTATTCTCGGCCATGCACTGCATGTCCATTCAGTACCCGGTAAAGGCAGTTGTTTCAGTGTTACCGCGGCCCGCTCCCAGGCCCCCTGCCCGGTACAGCCCAGGCTGAACAGTGATATCAGCGCCAGCTTTGCCGGTAAAACAGTATTGCTGCTGGATAACGAACCCCAGCTGCGCACCGCCGTGGCCGAATTACTGCGCAGCTGGCAAATTAACGTTGTTGCGCTGGGTCAGCCGGCAGAAGCCCTGCACACCTTACAGCAGGGTTTTGCACCGGATGCCCTGTTGTTTGACTATCATCTGGACAATAATGCCACCGGTGTTGAAGTGGCGCAGCAACTGGCAGCCCACTTTGCCGTGACCGCCCCGGTGATTATTCATTCGGCAGATCACAGCGAACAAGTGCGGGAAACCGCCCTGTCGGCAGGCTACTATTTCCTGCTGAAACCCTTAAAACCCGCGGCACTGAAAAAACTGTTCCAGCGTTTGCTGCGGGATAAACATTAAATCACTGCAACTCACGCCAGAGTTTAATTTTGTTCTGCCCTCGCAACTCACATCGCTTTCCACGCTGTATATTCTGCAGGTCGCAGCCCATAGCGGGCCAATACCCCCTCGTGCAGCCGGCGCAGTTCTTCGATCACCAGAGCTTGCACTGTCGCCTGCTCTTGCTCCGGAATCTTGGGGTCAGGAATCTTGGGGTCAGATCAAAATTAAACCTGTTTCCGCCATCCTTTCGGCCGTCCCCGCTGCCCCATTTGTTGCCGTCGCCCCGTTAAGTCCTCAACCTCCTGTTTAAACCTGTCGTTACCCAGTGCCATACCACCTTTTATCGCACTGCGAATATCACACAGCATCGCCTCATCAACTGCAGTCCTGAACAAATCACGATACGCTTGCTGTCGCGCTGCCTCTGTCTCTGCCAGCGCCAGATAGCATGGATGAAACTGGCACAATGCAGATTGCTTGCCCAGTGCATTAATGGCATAGCTGGACCATTGATACTCAGCAGGTGAAGCAGCCATACCTGCACGCACCGGGTTCATTTCAATATAGCGGTACACCGCCATAACATAGTGCTCTTCCTGCACCAGGCAGGATTTAAAACGTCCTTCCCACAACGTACCGCTGCGTTTGTAGCTACGGTTAAAATACCGTACATATTGCCTGCCCAAACTTTGCATCATCTGGCTAATGCCGATACTGTCAGACGCTGTGCATAACAGATGCACATGGTTGGTCATAAATACCCAGGCATGAATATGCACCTGGAATTTATCTGCAAATTCTTTTAACCAATGGGCATAAGCAGCAAAATCATCGTCACTCGCAAAACACACCTGTCGGTTATTGCCTCGCTGAATTACATGTTCAGGCACACCTGCTAAATGGACACGGGGAAGCCTTGCCATAACACATCCTTATCGTTACCAGAGGGGGAGTATGGCTTAAGCTTAGTCTAGTTAATTTTGATCTGACCCCGTTAATTCTGAGTCTAGTTAATTTTGATCTGACCCCGTTAATTCTGTGAGTCTAGTTAATTTTGATCTGACCCCGTTAATTCTTACGGGCAGTACTGACGTCAATATCTGGAAAGCGACCTATGGCAATACTGCACTTACGGCCATGCAGTATGTAACGCAGTAAAAAGCGCTTAGAGCCACTTTTACCCGACAGTAACTTCAGGCCAGATATTTCCGTATCAGAGTATTCAGACTCGGTCGAGCGTGAGCTGGCGGGGTTGGCAGGCAGTGCGGCTATGACGGTATTGGTAAATCGGAACCGTTTTAACATGCGTCCTCCATCAATAATTAATCCAGGTAATTAATATATGTTTGGAGACTGACAGTTTACGGCGTCAGTATTGTGAAATGTTGATAGCAAACTGTTGCTTTAACAAAGCGCACTCTAATAAGTGTCTAATTAATGTCTAAATCATGTCTATTTGTATTCTAGATCTTGTCTTGTTCTATTTGTGAGCTATAGTTGCAGCAGTGAATTTGATAGCAGCTGGTGAAATGTGATGAAAATTGAGATTAGTGAAGAGTTGTTTGCCCGTCTGCAGAAGCTGGCGGTTCCATTTATTGACACACCAGAAACAGTCATCGAGAAAGCTATTTCTCTGCTTGAAGGGAGTGGCAAGGTTCACAAAAGTGCGCCGAATAAAACACCTAAACAAATCTTATCTATCAGGACGTATAAGTCGTACGAGGCGTTACCATCGGTTAAACATACAAAACCGAAGAGTGTTGTAATTGATGGTGTTGAATTCACTGACAGTAAGTGGAGTGGTGTCAATCACTGGGTGCACACTCGGGCTGCTGCAATTTTAGGGATCGATGAGCTTGTCTCTTTGAGCAAAGCAAATATAAAAAAAGGTATGAAGGAAGAAAATGGTTTCGACTATTTACCCAAAATTGGTTGTTCAATCCAACGAAGTGACGCATCAACAACCTTGCGACAGATTTGCCATTTAGCCAAAGAGCTAGATTTCAATGTCTCTATATTTTTTGAGTGGAAAGAGCATGAAGAAGCTGCTTATCCGGGGGAATCTGCTTGTTTAGAACTAAGTCCATTGTCAAAAGGTATACTTGAATGAGAAAAGGCGACTTTGGTTTAAAAGTTCTAGCTTGTGACGAGTTAGACAATGGGTTGGTTCTTGTGAAACACATGCAGCAATACAAGCTCAGATTGTCCAACTTTAACGCTACATTGAGCTGTGATGCGAGTGTCGAAATTGACGGTAGATTTGTGGGGCGGTTCAGAATAAAGCCGTACTCGAGTATTTCGATAGAGCGTCCAACAAATGACACAGGTAAGTTCACTTTTTACAAACATGGCACATCGGAAGCTAAAATAGCTGGTTTAGTTGGTAGAGAAATTGAAGGGATTATCTCAGTAACCTACCATCAAGAGAAACCTCAGGAGACTCACATTGACGTGTTTAATATACCTGCCTTTTTGAGAAAACAGAGCTCTGGCCTTGAGATATCAGGTGGAACCGGGCTGTCCGGTATAAGTAGTGATCGATATGAACAAGCAGATAAAATAAACATCAATCCACATAGCGAAGTCACTATCCAAACTAGGCTAATTTGCCATGATGAGCCGAGGCCGTTAATTTGAACTGCAGTCTGGTGGGTATCCTGCTGGTTAAATTAGGAAATTTAGATGGATCTAATTAAATCCGATGCCGCTTTTTCAGGCTGTAGAAAATACAGATTTGCTTTATGGCGTGTGTGGGATGATGCACTACCGTGCGTTATGTTTATCGGTTTAAACCCATCTACAGCTGATGAAAGTGCAAATGACCCAACATTAACGCGTTGTATGCGCTATGCACAGTCCTGGGGCTTTGGCGGGGTCTGCATGGCAAATTTATTCGCCTTTCGTGCGACTGATCCAAAAGTAATGATGTCAGCATCAGATCCTGTTGGCGCTGATAACAACCAATGGTTACTCGAGTTGTCACAGAATTTTGGTTTGGTTGTTGCAGCCTGGGGTAATACTGGTCGCTACATGGAGCGCTCAGCCCATGTTAAAAGCCTGATTCCGAACCTGCATTGCTTAAAGCTAAACAAGTCAGGTGAGCCAGCGCATCCTCTTTATCAGAAAGCGGTGATATCACCATGTAGACTATAAGCAACGGTGGGCCTGTTGCTAACCTAACTAAGGATTAAGATGGTAGTACTTGTTTTTTCGGCACTGATTGCAGGCATAGTTATATTTATTTTCTGGCATTACCAAAGCCAACGAAAAGATACTAATTCAGTTAACAGAATCGAACCGGCAATTAGCGTCAGCTCCAGCAATGATGATCCAAGTACAATTTGGGTAGGTGCTATTCAGGATAAGCAATTAGTCGTTTTCGATAAGGAAGTTCAACCAAGTGATCCATCATTTATCTACATTTATTACGTGAACGGTAACTCTATGTGTACCCGCAGTGCTGATGACGAGAGGCGTCGCTTTAGAACGGTCAAAGACACTAAACGAATTGAGTTTGCCCTACAAAATTATTTGTGTTGGAAAAAGAACAATGCCCAAGAGATTGAATACCGTAATGCCCTTACAACTTTTGTAATTGAAACACCTGGCGTAGCTCGTAATAAATGCCCAGATTGCAAAGGTGAGCCAAAAAGTGTTTATTCAGTTGGTAGTTTTGCTGAAGGTAGTCAATCAGATGGCGTTAGAGTTGTCGAAATTTGCAAACGATGCTCGGGTGCAGGCTACATAGATATTCTTGCCTGCGATATTTATGAACGATAACACTATTACTATTTGGCTCAAGCAAACAACTTACCGAACGATAGGTAATTGTCGCCAATCTGTAGTGTAGGCCGGCGATAACAATTCCCGCTTCATACTCCACTCTTGCTTAGTGCCCTGGCTGGCAAACCACAGCGTTTTACCCTGTTTAGCGTTAAGGGTATCCATCAGTTGCATCAGTTTTGGGTGTAAGCGTAACACGAACCCCACATACCCAAGTTAGTTAATCCACCTTACCCTG
>CAZEGA010000009.1:0-30278 GCA_964511675.1 uncultured Rheinheimera sp. | reverse complement strand
GCCGACGACCTTAACCCAGTTGCGATCCAGCAAGGTGCGTATGATCTGGCTGCTGACCGACACGCCGCGGATCTCCTCGATCTCGCCGCGGGTTATCGGCTGGCGGTAGGCAATCAGCGCCAGGGTTTCCAGCACAGCACGCGAGTAACGCGGCGAACGCTCCGGCCATAAACGGGCCAAGTAGTCACTCAGCTCGGGTTTGGTGATAAAACGGTAACCCGAAGCAGTTTCGCTTAACGTCACACCGCGCCCGGCGTAATCCTGCATCAGCCGCGCCAGCGTATCAGCAAGGCGTTTTTTGCTGACGTTTAAGCCATCCAGCACTGTGCTTTGTAAAGCATCGGGGCTAAGCGGCTTGTCGGCGGCAAAAATGGCAGCCTCAACCAGTTGCATTAACTGCACATCGTTAATTTTGTCTGCCATTATGCCTCACCTGCTTTGAGTTTGACATGAATTTGCCCGTATGCAGCGACCTGAATAATCTCGATCAGCTTTTCTTTGGTCAGCTCCAGTATGGCTAAAAAGGTTACTACCACCCCTTCGCGCCCTTCAGTGACATCAAAACAGGCCGAAAACGCCAGATAGCCCTGCTGCCTGCTTAATAAATCCAGAATACGGCTCATCCGTTCACGGGTAGATAAATGTTCACGCCTGATATGGTGATGCTGAAAATCTTTCGCCCGTTTTACAATGTCTTTTAGCGCCAGCGCCAGCTCGGCCAGCTCGACATCCGGTAAAATCAGCAGCGGCGCAAAGTTATCGGCCAGCCCGGCATTGGCGTTAAAGTGATCGCGCTCGTCGCGCGGCAGGCTGTCCAGCTCTGTTGCGGCCTGTTTAAACACTTCATATTCCTGCAAACGGCGGATCAGCTCGGCGCGCGGATCGGCTTCTTCGTCTTCGGCCTGGCTATGTCTTGGCAGCAGCAGGCGCGATTTAATCTCGGCCAGCATGGCAGCCATCACCAGATATTCGGCCGCCAGTTCAAAATTCAGCCCCTGCATCAGGTCAATATATTCCATATATTGCAGGGTAATTTCGTTTACCGGCAAATCGACAATATCAAATTTATGCTTGCGGATCAGATACAGCAGAAAATCCAGCGGGCCTTCAAAGGCATCGAGCAGAATTTCCAGCGCATCGGGCGGAATATACAAATCTTCCGGCCGCTCCAGCACCGCTTCGCCACGGACAAAAGCCAGCGGCAGCGGTGGCTGTATGGTTAAGCTGTCGGGCAGGATCTCGCTCAATGCTCAGGCTCAGGGCTTAACGAAAAGGGGCCGGGTCACCACGGCCTTCGCGCAGTACCACGGGGTCGTCATCCGCCAGATCAATCACGGTTGTCGGGGCTTCACCAATAATACCGCCGTGCAAAATCAGATTAACCTGTTTTTCCAGCCGGGTACGCATTTCTTCCGGGTCGCTTTCGGCAAACTCTTCACCCGGTAAAATTAAACTGGTGGTCAGTAATGGCTCGCCCAGCTCGGCCAGTAACGCCTGGGCAATTTTATTTTCCGGAATACGCAGGCCTATGGTTTTCTTTTTCTCGTTTAACAGCCGCTTAGGCACTTCTTTGGTGCCGCGCAAAATAAAGGTGTAAGCGCCCGGCGTATTATTTTTAATTAAGCGAAAGGCGCTGTTTTCTACTTTGGCATATACCGACAGCTCAGATAAATCGCGGCACATCAGCGTAAAGTGGTGTTCGCCACTGATCTGGCGAATTTGTAAAATGCGCTCCATGGCATTTTTATCGCCAACATGGCAACCCAGCGCATAACCACTGTCGGTGGGGAAGATCACCACCCCGCCCTGCTGAATAATCTGCACCGCCTGTTTTAACAGGCGCTGCTGCGGTGTGTCAGGGTGAATATGAAAAAACTGGCTCATCGTTGTTCTTCTTAAATAAAATATGTGGCTTAAACAGCCTGCTGCAGCGCAATATTCAGCGCCCAGCTGGCCCAGACCGGGGTAACATCGTCAGTTAAATATAGGTTTTTTCCGATATCATTCCAAGTTGTTACCTGATGAAAATCTGAACCGACAGAAGCAGTTAAGCCATGCAACTGGCATAAGGCCCACAGTTCCCGCTTTTGCACCGGCGTTTGCTGTGGTGAAATAACTTCTATCGCATCACCACCGGCAGCGGCAAACTGCTCTGCCAGCCGCTTCACCCATTTTGCCGTCAGTTTATATTTCAGCGGGTGCGCCAGCACTGCCACACCACCGGCATCGTGTATCCACTGCACCGCTTCGGCCATAGTCACCCAGTTATTCGGCACATAGCCAATTTTGCCGCGGCCTAAATACGTTTTAAACACATTGTTGATTGAGCTGGCTTTACCGATATTAACCAGATGGCGGGCAAAATGGGTGCGGGTTAACGCCGCCCCGTTAGCCAGCTCCAGCACGGCGGGTAATACATCCGGGATCTGGCTTTTTGCCAGCCGCTGCGCCATTTCTTCTGCCCGCGCCAGCCGGCGTTGCTGCTGCGTCGCCAGGCGCTGCAAAAAGACGGGGCAGTCCGGGTTAATATTCAGGCCAACGATATGAATTTCCAGTTGCTGCCAGCTGGTGGAAATTTCCACGCCGTTAATCAGTTGCAGCGGCAATTGTTGCTCGTTAATAGCCTGCTGCGCTGCGGCCAGGCCAGCCACAGTATCATGGTCGGTAATCGCCAGCACAGCCACGCCCTTTTCCACTGCACGCGCTACCAAATCGGCAGGCGATAATACGCCGTCAGAACATAGGGTATGGCTGTGTAAATCAATTTTCATCGGCACCTCAAAATAAGGCGGCTATTGTCGCACAGACAGGCGGTCAGGCATAGTCAGGCCACAGCCTTACGGGTTTTGCTCCTGCACAGCACAACACTGTACACTTTGATCTATACTGAAACGTTTGTAGTCGTCATGGAAGTGCCTGTATGTTAGGGCTGGACAGCATTACTATCTTCTTTTTAACCGGTATTTCCCATCTGGTATTGGCGCTGGCGCTGTGGGTGTTTCGTTTTGAAAAAACAGATCGCAAACTGGCCATTCTCTGGTTTGCCGGGCAGTTAGCCGCCGGTATCGGCATGCTGCTTATTTTGGGACGCCGGGATGGTGCTCTGTTTTGGTTCAGCACCCTGCCTAACGCGCTGATATTCCTTAACAGCGGCTTATTTCTGATGATAGTCCGCATGTTCTTTGGCTGGCGTGACCGCTGGTTGTGGGCCTTGCCGCTGTTTATTGTTCCACTGCAATTTGTTATTCCACTGTTAGGCCTGCCGGAAAACTGGCGGCTGTTTCTGATCACACTGAGCACTCTGCTGTTCAGTGCTGTACTGGTACTGAGTTTCTGGCAGCAAAAAAGCCAGGGCTACAGCCTGGTGCCGTTTTTAATGCTGGCCAATCTGGCAATTGCTATAGCCTATACCAGCCGCTTACTGGAAACTGCCTTTGCCAGCCCGTATTATGATTTTTTCAATGCGGGGGCTGGCCAGGAGCTGGCACTGATTGCGTTGTTTGTCAGTATTCAATTAAATGGCTTTGGCTTTCTGCTGTTACTCAAAGAAAAAGCCGATAAAGAATTAATCCGCCTGGCAACCCTGGACCCGCTGACCGAAACGTTAAACCGGCGTAGCTTTGTTGAACTGTCAAGACAACAGCTGGCATTGTCACATCGTACTCTGCGGCCGGTATCGGCCCTGATTTGTGATATTGATCATTTTAAAAACATCAACGACAAACACGGCCACCATGCCGGCGATAAAATGATTTGTGCGCTGGTGCAAGTAGCGCGTGACACACTGCGTACCGGTGACAGCATTGGCCGCTGGGGCGGTGAAGAATTTGTCATCCTGCTGCCGCATACCGCACTGCAAGGTGCGGTACAGCTGGCAGGCAGGTTAAATGCCCGCTTTGCTGCACATAGCTTTAGCTATGAAAACAAAACCCTGGCCGCCACGATAAGCATAGGCGTAGCCGAAAATCTGGATAACGAAGATATTCAGGACACTATTATCCGCGCAGATAAAGCCCTGTATCGCGCCAAAGAACAGGGGCGTAACCGGGTAGAGTATGACAGCACCACCGACGACAATAACAACATCGCTTAAGCCATCTGGCCGCTTATACGTTTTTATTTCTGCGTTATAACAAATAACCACTTGACGCCCACCGGTGTTTTGCGGTTTTATGTGGGGCATAAACAACGAGGTAACTAAAGCTGATGCAATTTATCACAACCCTTAACCTGACTAACTGGTGGTGGCACATTCCCAACGGGCGTGTGTAGGCGTTGTATTAGCTTTAATTACCGAAGCCCGTTTCCACAAGAAGCGGGCTTTTTTTATGTGCCTGCAAAATGTGCGAACCGGCTGAATAAAAATATCACTGAGCTATATTATTGAATAATAAGGATAAACTTAAGCATGATTTTCAGTCATATTACCGATACGCCGGGCGAGGTAGCCAGTATCGCCATGCAGTTGCAGTATCAGAGCAATGCGCTGGCCTGCTACCGGGCCCTGACGGCACAAAGCCCGTATTCACTGCTGCTGGAATCGGCCGAAATTGACAGCAAAGATAATTTAAAAAGCCTGCTGCTGATCGATGCCGCACTGCGCATAGAATGCCATGCTCAAAGCGTGGAAATAACGGCGGTTAGCAGCAATGGCCAGGTACTGCTGCCTTACCTGGCCGCCAAACTGTGTGCCGATGCCGCAGTGGAGCACGATACCAACCGGCTTAGCATTACCTACCAGCGCCCGGCATTACTGCTGGAAGAACATGCCAGGCTGCAGGCACCCAACCCGTTTAGCGTACTGCGCACCCTGCAGCGCGAACTGCACTGCCACAGCGACGAGCCTTTCGCGGTGTTTTTAGGCGGCGTTATTGGCTACGACATGGTAGCCAGCGTAGAGCAGTTGCCAGAGGTGCCGACAGCAGAAAACCAGTGCCCGGATTACGTATTTTATTTAGCCGAAACCCTGCTGGTGCTGGATCACCAAAGCCGGCAAAGCCGGGTTATTGGCAATGTGTTTTGTGGTAAGCAGGCGCCCGCCAACTGCTTTGTTATCGGTAAACGGCTGGAACAGCTAAAGCAATTACTGCAAACCCCGGCAGCTGACATGCTCGCCCCTGCACCGGTCAGGGCAGAGGTAGCAGTCGATATCAGCGATGCTGACTTTGTGCAACAGGTAGAAAAACTGAAGCAGCATATTGTGGCCGGGGATATTTTTCAGGTCGTACCGTCACGCTGCTTCCGCCTGCCCTGTCCGGAGCCGCTGGCGGCCTATGCCCGTTTAAAGCAGCAAAATCCCAGCCCTTATATGTTCTACTTAAACGACAGCGCCTTTACGCTGTTTGGCGCATCGCCCGAATCGGCACTGAAGTTTGATGCGCAAAGCCGTCAGGTGGAAATTTACCCGATTGCCGGCACCCGCCGCCGCGGCTTTGCGGCGGATGGCAGCATAGACCGCGATCTGGACAGCCGCATTGAGCTGGAACTGCGTCAGGATGAAAAAGAAAAAGCCGAGCACTTAATGCTGGTCGATTTGGCCCGTAACGACGTAGCACGCATCAGTGTGCCGGGCAGCCGTTATGTCAAAGAGCTGCTAAAAGTTGACCGCTACTCTTACGTGATGCATCTGGTGTCGCGGGTGGTTGGCAGCTTAAAGCCGGAACTGGATGCACTGCATGCTTATCAGGCCTGTATGAATATGGGTACTCTGGTGGGTGCGCCTAAGGTGAAAGCGGCCGAGCTTATCCGCCATGTGGAAGGTAAACGCCGGGGCAGCTATGGCGGTGCTGTCGGTTATTTGTCCGGTAACGGCGATTTTGACAGCTGCATTGTTATCCGCTCGGCTTATGTCGCCAATAACACCGCCTATATTCAGGCCGGCGCCGGTGTGGTGTTCGACTCCATCGCCCAGGCCGAGGCCGATGAAACCCGCAGTAAAGCGCAGGCGGTGATTAACGCCATTGTCTCAGCGCACAGCATTAAGGAGTAAATGATGGCCGTTATTTACCTGTTAGATAATATCGACTCTTTCAGCTACAACCTGGTGGATGAATTTGCCCAGCTGGGTTACGCCGTTAAGCTGTACCGCAATACGCTGCCGGCTGACTACATATATGCCCAGATGCAAAACGAAACCGCGCCGGTATTACTGGTACTTTCCCCCGGCCCCGGCAGCCCTGGTGCTGCCGGCTCTATGCCCGCGCTGCTGGCATTGTGTGAAGGCAAATTTGCGGTACTGGGGATCTGCCTGGGCCATCAGGCCATAGTGGAACACTTCGGCGGTGTCGTCGGCCGGGCCGGTGAAACCGTACATGGCAAAACCTCGGCTATTACACTGCAAAACCACCCGCTATTTGCCGGCTTGCCCAACCCGTTTCTGGTGGCGCGCTATCACTCGCTGATGGCAACCGAAATGCCCGCAGCCCTGACACAGCTGGCCAATGACAGGCATATCCCGATGGCGGTAATTAACGAAGATAAACGTATGCTGGGTTTTCAGTTTCACCCCGAGTCTATTCTGACCACTTTAGGGAAACCCTTGTTAAAACAAAGCATTGATTATTTATTACGAGGCTGATTATGACCAATACAGTATTAGCAACGGTACAACACAGCCTGAGCGGACAAGCCTTAAGCTTTGCGCAGGCAGAGCAGTTTTTTACGGCCGTAGTAAAAGGAGAGGTTGAGCCGGTGCTTCTTACGGCATTGTTGGTGGCGCTTAAAATGCGCGGCGAAACAGCCGATGAAATTGCCGGTGCGGCCAGTGCACTGCGTGCTGCCGCCACGGCGTTTCCACAAAAAATGGCCGGCAGTATCGACTGCTGCGGCACCGGTGGCGATGGCAGCAATACCATTAATATTTCCAGCACCGCCGCTATCGTTGGTGCGGCTATGGGGTTAACGGTGGCAAAACATGGTAACCGCAGTGTGTCATCGCGCTCCGGCTCAGCCGACTTGCTGGAACAGCTGGGCGTGAATATTCAGATGTCGCCGCAACAGGCCGCAAACGCGCTGGCACAAAGCCACTGCAGCTTCTTATTTGCCCCGCTGTACCATGCCGGCATTAAACATGCGATGCCGGTACGTAACGCCTTAAAAAGCCGCACCCTGTTTAACCTGTTAGGTCCGCTGGTTAACCCGGCCGCGCCGGATCACCAGCTGCTGGGCGTGTACGATGTCAGACTGTGCCGCGTTATGGCACAGGCCTTAAAGCAGCTGGGCGTAAAACGCGCCTGGGTAGTGCATGGCAGCGGCTGCGACGAAGTGGCCCTGCATGGCACAACTTATGTGTGCGAATTAAAAGACGGCGAGCTGACCGACTTCAGCCTGACCCCGGACGATTTCGGTGTTGCACCGGCCCCGCTGAGCGCCCTTGCGGGTGGCGAGCCGGCCAGGAATGCCGCCGCCACGCTGGCCATTTTGCAGGGCCAGGGCCAGAGTGCGCATAATGCCGCTGTGGCGATAAACGTAGCCGCCATGCTGAAAATTGCCGGTTTGGGCGATGATTTAAAAGCCAATACGCAGGCGGTGCTGGCACTGTTAACGACGGATAAAGCATTTCATACCCTGGCGCAATTTAAGGAGTTAAGCCATGGCTGAGCCGCAACACAGCATGCCAGATGTGCTGGCAAAGATAGTCGCGCATAAAAGATTGGAAGTCGCAACGCTAAAACAGCAGCAACCGCTTGCCGGTTTTAGCCATCAGGTTAAAGCAACCGGGCGCGACTTTCTGGCGGCACTACAGCAAACAGGCCCGCGCTTTATTCTGGAGTGTAAAAAAGCCTCGCCGTCCAAAGGGCTGATCCGCAGCAATTTTAACCTGGAAGAACTGGCTGCAGTGTATGGCCGTTATGCCGACTGCATTTCAGTACTGACCGATGAAAAATTCTTTCAGGGTAAATACGACTACCTGCGCACCATGCGCGCTTTGGTTGACAAACCGCTGCTGCATAAAGATTTTATTATCGACAGCTACCAGATCTATTTAGGCCGCCACTGCGGTGCCGATGCGGTACTGCTGATGCTGTCGGTATTGGATGACAACGCGTACCGCGAGCTGGCTGCCACAGCGGCAGAGCTGAATATGACAGTGCTGACTGAAGTGAGCAACGAAGAAGAAACTCTGCGCGCCGTTGCGCTGGGGGCCAGGCTGATTGGCATTAATAACCGCAACCTGCGCGATCTCAGCACCAACCTGGATACCAGCTTTACGCTGGCTGAACTTATCCCGCCAGACAGAACGGTAGTGTCAGAATCCGGCATTTACAGCAACCAGCAGGTGCGGCAGTTAGCCCGGGTGGCCGATGCCTTTTTGGTCGGCAGCTCGCTGATGGCGCAAACTGATCTGGCAAGTGCCACGCGCAAACTGGTACTGGGTGAGCATAAAGTGTGCGGGCTCACCCGGCCTGAGGATGCCGCTGCGGCTTTTGCCGCCGGCGCCTGTTACGGCGGTTTTATTTTTTACCCGCCCTCACCCCGCCATATCAGCCCACAGCAGGCAGCTGTAGTGCAGCAAGGCGCACCGCTGCAGTATGTCGGGGTGTTTGTTAATGCAGAAACGGCTTATGTCGCCAGGCTGGCGCATCAGCTACAGCTTGCTGCCGTGCAGTTACATGGCGAAGAGAGCGATGATTACCTGCAAAACTTAAAACCACTGTTGCCCGCGGCTTGCCAGATCTGGAAAGCCTACCGGGTAAAAACTGCCCTGCCCGGGTTTACCCCGCTGGCCGATCGTATTTTGCTGGATGCGTATCATCCCACGCAGCATGGCGGCAGTGGCATCAGTTTTAACTGGCAACTGCTGGCAGAACAAAAAAACCGCCAGCCCATTATGCTGGCCGGCGGCCTTAACGCGGCTAACTGCAGCGCTGCCCTTACACTGCCGGTGGCGGCACTTGATTTCAATTCAGGGCTGGAAAGCGCGCCTGGCATCAAAGATGCGGCGAAGATCCAGTCAGCTTTTTCACAGATCCGGGAGTTTCACTATGAGTGAGCTAAAACTTAACCCTTATTTCGGCCAGTATGGCGGTATGTTTGTGCCGCAACTGCTGGTGCCGGCACTAAAGCAGCTGGAACAGGCCTATGTTGATGCCTTAGCAGACCCGGCGTTTCATGCCGAATTTCAGCAATTGTTAACCGAATACGCCGGCCGGCCGACACCGCTGACGCTATGCCGTAATATTTCGCCTAACCCGCTGGTAAAAATTTACTTAAAACGCGAAGACTTGCTGCACGGCGGCGCGCATAAAACCAATCAGGTGCTAGGCCAGGCGCTGCTGACCAAACGCATGGGCAAAACAGAAGTGATTGCCGAAACCGGTGCCGGCCAGCATGGTGTCGCCACGGCTTTGGCCTGTGCGCTGCTGGGGCTGAAATGCCGTATTTATATGGGAGCCAAAGATATTGAGCGCCAGCAGCCGAATGTGTTCCGCATGAAACTGATGGGCGCCACGGTTATTCCGGTAACCAGCGGCAGCGGCACCCTAAAAGATGCGGTAAACGAAGCCATGCGCGACTGGTCGGCCAGCTACGACAGCACCCACTATATGCTGGGCACCGCTGCCGGCCCGCACCCGTTCCCGACCATAGTGCGCGATTTCCAGAAAATGATTGGCGAAGAAGCCAAACAGCAAATCCTCAAGGCCGAAGGCAAACTGCCGGATGCAGTAATCGCCTGTGTCGGCGGCGGCTCTAATGCCATTGGCATGTTTGCTGATTTTATTGCCGAAGACGGCGTAAAACTGATTGGCGTCGAGCCGGGCGGTAAAGGCATTGATACCCACCAGCATGGCGCAGCGCTGTCTACCGGCAGCTATGGTATTTTGCACGGTGCCTACACCGCCATTATGCAAACCGCCGATGGCCAGATTGAAGAGTCGTACTCGATTTCTGCCGGCCTGGATTACCCGGCTGTCGGCCCGCAGCACACGTACTTACAGCAGACAGGCCGCGCCGAGTATGTTGCCATTAATGACGATGAAGCCCTGGCAGCATTCCAGCAACTGGCGAAAAGTGAAGGTATTATCCCGGCGCTGGAAAGCTCGCATGCGCTGGCGTATGCGTTAAAACTGGCCAGCCAGGCCACCACCCCCACGGTGCTGCTGGTCAATTTATCCGGCCGCGGCGATAAAGACCTGGCTCACGTGCACAGCGTATTAGCAGGAGGCAAGCTATGAAACGCTATCAGCAGATGTTTAACCGGCTGGCAACAGAACGCCGCGGCGCCTTTGTGCCCTTTGTTACGCTGGGCGACCCAACGCCGCAGCTGTCGTTCGACATTATTAAAACCCTGATCGATGCCGGTGCCGACGCGCTGGAGCTGGGTATTCCGTTCTCCGATCCTATCGCCGATGGCCCTACTATTCAGGGTGCCAATATCCGCGCTTTAGCCGCAGGCGTAACTCCTGCGATTAGCTTCGATATTATCCGCAAAATTCGCGCCTATAACGCTGATATTCCCATTGGCCTGTTGCTGTACTCCAACCTGGTGATGGCGCGCGGTATTGATAATTTCTATCAGCAGGCCGCCAGTGCCGGTGTCGATTCGGTGTTAATTGCCGATGTGCCGCTGCACGAGAGCAAACCGTTCCGGCAAAGTGCGCTGCAGCACGGTATCGCCCCCATTTACATCGTGCCGCCGAATGTTGACGACGACGACCTGCGCCAGATCGCCTCTTATGGCCGCGGTTATACTTACCTGCTAAGCCGGGCCGGTGTCACCGGTGCCGAAACAGTAGCCGCCATGCCCACCAGCGAGCTGATTAGCCGTATCCGTCGCTATAACCCGGCCCCGCCGTTACTGGGTTTTGGTATTTCTACGCCAGAGCACGTCAAAGATGCGATACACAGCGGCGCCGCCGGAGCGATCTCCGGCTCGGCCATTGTTAAGCTGATTGAGCAGTACCAGAGTGAACCGGCCAGCTTGCTGGCGCAACTTAAACAGTTTGTCAGCGGCATGAAAGCCGCAACCTAGCACCAGGCACTTAGCGCCACAGCCCGCTGTGGCGTGTTTTTTACTAAAGCAGTCGATTTTTCTGCGCCAGCGCAGGATAATAGTGGCTTTCTTATTAGCGGATAAAATCAGATGTCAATCAGCAATAACAGCGTAGTGCAGTTCCATTACACTCTTACCGATGCCGGCAGCGGCGCACAGATCGAAAGCTCAAACGGCAGCCACCCGCTGCTGTACCTGCACGGCCATGAACAAATGCTGCCGGCACTGGAGCAGGCGCTAACCGGTAAAGCTGCCGGTGACAAACTGGATATTACCCTGACACCAGCACAGGCTTATGGTGAGCGTGACGAAAGTGCGATCCAAAGCATTCAGGTAAAACATTTATTAGGCGCCAAAAAATGGCAACCGGGTATGACCGCCGTAGTGCAAACCGAGCACGGCCAGCGCCAGGTGACTATTGTCAAAGTAGGTATGTTTAAAGCCGAGGTGGACACCAACCACCCGCTGGCCGGGAAAACCCTGCAGTTTGCCATTGAAATTTTATCGGTGCGCGCCGCCACAGACGAAGAAATCGCCCACGGCCATGCCCACGGCGAAGGTGGCCATCACCACCATTAATACCTTAACGGGCTGCAACCATTGCAGCCCGTTTGCGTTGTCGCAGATTAATTTTCCCGCTGTCTTACTTATACCGCGCAGAAACTGCTAAGATCGGCACATGCTTTCAATCAGGTAAACGGTTAACGCCGAGCTGGCGTAATGTCAGTTCCTTCAGCCAAAAGAGCAGCCATCCTGTTATGCGTTATATCAATACTCCGGACTTCGACCACCAGCAAAACGATAAAATCGGTATTTTGTTAACTAACCTTGGCACCCCGGACGAGCCCACGCCCAAAGCACTGCAACGCTATTTAAAGCAGTTTTTATCTGATCCGCGCGTAGTGGAAGTGCCGCGTTTGCTGTGGTGGCTGGTTTTACACGGCGTTATTCTGCAATTCCGGCCGCGCCGCTCGGCCAAAGCCTATGCCACCGTGTTTACTGAGCAAGGCTCGCCGCTGTTGTTTCATACCCGGGCCCAGCGTGATGCGGTGGCCGCACAGCTAAAGCAGGAAGGCTTAAACGATGTGGTGGTCGATTTTGCCATGCGTTACGGCAATCCCGGTTTTGGCCCGGTGCTGGATAAAATGTTGCAGCAAGGTGTGCGCAAACTGCTGGTACTGCCGCTGTATCCGCAGTATTCCGCCACTACCTCAGCCTCCAGCTTTGATGAGCTGGCGCGTCACTTTATGCGCCGGCGCTGGTTGCCGGATTTACGTTTTATCTCGCATTACCCGGATTATGCGCCCTTCATTGCCGCTGCGGCAGATAAAATCCGCCGCCACTGGCAGCAGCATGGCCAGGCCGACAAGCTGGTTTTGTCTTATCACGGTATTCCCAAACGCTATGTTAGCAATGGCGACCCTTACCACTGCGAATGTTATAAAACCTCACGCCTGATAGCCGAACAGCTTGGGCTGCAGCAACAGCAATATATCACCACCTTCCAGTCGCGCTTTGGCCGCGAAGAGTGGCTAAAACCCTATACTGATGCCACACTCAAAGCCCTGCCGGCACAAGGCGTAACCAGTGTGCAGGTGTTTTGCCCGGGCTTTTCAGCCGACTGCATTGAAACCATTGAAGAAATTGGCGAAGAAAACAAAGCGTATTTTCTGCAGGCCGGTGGCGGGCGCTATGAATATATCAGCGCACTGAATGCCGAACCGCAGCATATCAATGCGCTGTGCCAGCTGATCAAAGACAACCTGCATGGCTGGCAGCTGACAGCAGAGCCGCAGCACGCCGGGCGCAGGCAACAGCCCCTGCAGCAACATGGAGCTGAATAAGCAGGTATGAGCGCACAACAAGGCAAACCGCCCCGCACTGAACCGACATTAAATGCCAGACCGCTGCTGCAGCGGATGAAATTTGATAACGTGCGCGAAACGCCTTATGTCGCCCCGCCGGCAAAGCCCGTACGCTATTTACCCTGGCTGTTACTGCTGTGTCTGTTGTTGCTGGGGCTGGCCGTGTATCAGGAAAGTCGCCAGCACTTTTACCAGTCGGCATTCTGGCACTGGTTTGCCGGCAAACTGAGTTACCAGGTGGCCGCAGGGCCATCGCCGCAAATCAGCTTTCCGGCGGCAGGCCCGTTTGATAAACGCTACGGTTACCATCAGATCCCGCACTGGCAAACCCGGCTGCTGCAAAGCGGTTTTGTCCTGAGCGAACAAAGCCGCTTCTCCGACAGCCTGCAGCGCTACAGCGACTGGGGTTTTAATCCGCCTTTTGCCCCGCAGCAGTATCCGGCGCTCACCGTCCAGGGCTGCCAGCAGGATACGCTGTATCAGGTACGCTCACCAGCCTACCGTTTTGCCGCCTTATCCGACGTTGCGCCATTAATTGTCAGAAGCCTGCTGTTTATTGAAGACCGGCAATTGCTGACACCGGAACATGTGCGCGCTAACCCGGTACTAAACATGACCCGGCTGGGCGCCGCAATCTGGTCACAGTTACAACGTGCCACCGGTATACCCGCACCGGCGGCAGGTGGCAGTACCCTGGCAACGCAGCTGGAAAAATACCGGCACAGCCCGCAGGGGCTGACATCCGACATAGCAGATAAATTCCGCCAGCTGGTCTCGGCCAGTGTTAAGGCGTACCGGGCATCAACCGACACCTCAGATGCCCGCCGGGATATTGTGCTGCAATACCTGAATACGGTTCCGCTGGCGGCCACCCCCGGTCATGGTGAAGTACATGGCCTGGCTGAAGGTCTGATGGCCTGGTTTGGCAGCTCAGCGGCCGGGGTTAACCGCCGGCTGCTTGACGATGGCGACACGTCTGCTGAAACAGCGCTGGCGCTGCGCCAGGTGCTGGCCTTAATTATTGCGCAGCGCCGGCCCTCGTACTATCTGCTGCAGGGCCGCGCTGATCTGGAGCAGCTGACCTCACGGCATATCAGCCTGCTGCAACAAAACGGCCTGCTCAGTAAAGCGCTGGCAGAGCAGGCGCTGGCACAAAAGCTGGTGTTTCAGCCTGATACCGCATTGGCCCAGACAACAGATGCAGATTTTAAAGCCAGCACCATGGCAAGAGGCCGTCTGGCACAATTGCTGGAACAAAGCCTGTATCAGCTGGACCGGCTGGATCTTACCGCCCGCACCACCATTTATACCCCGCTGCAACGTGAGATCAGCCGGCAGCTGCAACAGCTGACACAGTATGCACCGGCTCAGGCAGCAGGTTTATTCGGCCACCGGCTGCTGGAGCCTGGCCAGCAGGATCAAATCAGCTACAGTTTTACGCTGTACCAGCGCACGCCGGGCGGTAACAAAGTACGGGTGCAAACAGACAGTACAGAGCAACCTTTTGATTTTAATGATGCCAGCAAGCTGGAACTGGGATCGACCGCCAAACTCAGGGTACTGATCAGTTACCTGGAAATTATTGCCGAGCTACACCGCCTGTATGCCGAAGAGAGCCCCAACACCTTGCGCTATGTCGAGATCGCGCCGCAGGATAACCTGACAA
Organism: uncultured Rheinheimera sp.; assembly: GCA_964511675.1. Classification (GTDB taxonomy): domain Bacteria; phylum Pseudomonadota; class Gammaproteobacteria; order Enterobacterales; family Alteromonadaceae; genus Alishewanella. The sequence goes on along the minus strand of CAZEGA010000009.1, from coordinate 15,754 downwards.
ACTGGGCGCTGAACTATCTGACCCAGCATCCGGGTGCCCCCTTATATGCCATGCTGCAAGCCGCTGTGCAACGGCGTTACAGTGCCGATCCGAAAGAAAGCTTTTTTACCGGTGGCGGCCTGCATACCTTTAACAACTTCCGCCGGGAAGAAGATACGCTTAACCCCACTATCGCAGAAGCCCTGCAGCAATCCGTCAACCTGCCTTTTGTCCGCCTGCTGCAGGATATGGTCAGCTATATTATTTATCATGGCGAAAACAGCAGCTATCAGTTGCTTAAAGATGACGATAACCCCAGACGGGAGCAATATCTGCGCCGCTTTGCCGACAGCGAGGGCACAACGTTTGTCCGCCGCTTCTGGCAAAAGTATCAGGGTAAAACTGCACAACAACGCTTACAGCTGTATATCCAGAGCAGCCGGCAAACGCCCGACAGACTGGCTGCGGCTTACCTGTACATAGTACCGGATGCCGGCGAGCAGGACTTTAACAGCCAGATGCAACTGCAATTCGGTGATACGCTGGGCAGCTCAGCCTTACAGGAGTTGTATCACAAGTATCAGCATGCCGGCTTCAGCCTGCCGGATCAGGCGTATATTTCCCGCAGCCATCCGCTGGAGATCTGGCTGCTGCGCTTCTTGCAACAGCAGCCAGCTGCAAGTCTGGATGCAGCGGTAGCAGCAAGCAACACTGAGCGGCAGGAAATTTATCAGTGGCTGTTTAAAACCCGCTATCGCAGCGCCCGCGATAACCGTATCCGCAGCATGCTGGAAATAGAAGCCTTCTGGGATTTACACCAGCGCTGGCAACGTCTGGGTTACCCCTTTGACTATCTGGTACCTTCGCTGGCAACCGCCCTGGGCAGCTCCGGTGACCGGCCATCAGCGCTGGCTGAGTTAATGGGCATTATCGTAAACGAAGGGAGAAAACGCCCGACAGTACGTATAGATCAGTTATTGTTTGCCGCCGATACGCCTTACCACAGCCGCTTTACCCGCCCGGCAGATTCAGCCCGGCAGGTGCTGGATAAAGAAATAGCCAGTACAGTAAGGCAGATGCTGCAACAGGTTGTCACCGATGGCACAGCAAGGCGGCTACAGCCTGTGCTGGCCGGTAACGGGCTGACGGTAGGCGGGAAAACCGGCACCGGAGATAACCGGCTGGTTAAACTTAATGCCCGGGGGCAGCAGGTCAGCTCCAGGGCATTAAACCGTACCGCCACTTTTGTGTTTTACCTGAACGATGACTATTTTGGCGTCTTAACCGCTTATGTTACTGACGGCGATGCCGGGCAGTTCCAGTTTACCTCAGCCTTGCCCTTGCAGGCGCTGAATACCTTGTTACCTGTACTGCGCCCCTATATCAGCGGTAATACCGCCTGCCACTAAGCCTAGAGCGTGTTGACGTTTGCTGGTTAATTTTGCAGCAGTTTGTTTGGCTTTTCTACAAGGCAGAGTGTGCGCGGTGTAGTTATTCTACATAAGCACGCGATAACGCCGTAGAAAAGCCAAACAGACGCTGCCCTTCGGGTTCGTCTGGCGACATTTTGCTCTTTGTCACTCGTCGCTTATTTAGAATAACTAAACTGCGTTCCTCGTTTCGCGAGCAAAATGCCGCCAGAACGAACAAAATTCAACCAACAAACGTCAACACGCTCTAGGCAGCGATAACACGGTTACGCCCCTGGTTTTTGGCCTGATACAGCGCCATATCAGCACGATGCAGCCAGCCTTCCCAGTCTTCATCGCGCTGTAGCATTGCCGCGCCGATAGAGGTGGTCAGGCTGCTGTTATCCGGCAGTGTCAGCTGTTCTGCCACCCCAAGGCGGATTTTCTCCGCCAGTTTGATTAAATCGGCTTCACGGATATCGGCCAGCAGTACTACAAACTCCTCGCCACCAAAGCGGAATACCTGATCGCTCTGACGCAGCAGCAATTGTAACAGCGGGATAAGCTTGGTCAGGATCTGATCGCCGGCCTTGTGGCCATAGGTGTCATTAACCTGTTTAAAGTGATCTAAATCCAGTAACAGTAAACCATAGCTACGGCCCTGGCGGTTAAACTCATTGATCGCCACCGCCAGCTGATCATTTAACGTCCGCCGGTTCGCTGCCCCGGTCAGGCCGTCAGTGGTCGCCAGCCGTTTAAGTTCATGCCGCTGTGCCTGTGCCCGGTAAGCAAAAATAAAGGCAAAAATACTGGTTGCCGTAGTAGTGACCATAAAAGACAGCATCTGAAACTGGCTGCTAAAGATCCTGCCTACCTGCCAGTTGGCGAACAGCAACAGGGTGCCCAACATTAGCAGCAATAAAACAAATGCCTTAAGCGGGGATACCAGAAAGAAAATAAACACCAAAAGCGGATACACCCAGAACAGCCCGTCTATGCCTAAATTGATGCAAATCAGCACGGCACCCAGACAAAACACCACCGCCATAAATAAACCCGGCCGGACCGTATCCCCGGTACGCCAGGCCACGCGGATGGCAACAAGCGCACAGGCAACCATAAACAAATCAGCCAGGCCGACAATATAGTTGCCGCTGTACAGCCGGTAAATACCATAGGGGACAAGGCAAAGGGTAATAATAACGCCAACCAATGTCAGCATGGCCAGATAAAAATCGTCTTTTAAACGCTTTAGCATCGACCTGTTCCCTATCAGTGGCTACATGATGGTTATTAATATATACCCGTTATCCTTGAAGCTGCAGCGGTGTTCGCTGCGCCCGCGCCCTCCAATCACATAGTATGCCTATGCTCATCGGGAGCCAATCACTTGCTGCCTACCTGCATCTTCAATGATTTTGGGTATAGAGGCATCCTAGCGCAATAGCCGGGTTGATTGCAAAAAACCGCGCTGAGCAGTATTGCCTGGCTAACGCTAACGGTGATTCAGTGTTGGCTGTTTTTGCCATAAGTTAGTCAGATTGCCATTAGCCAAAGATGCCAACTTTTTAATTCATTGTTTTTATTAAACATAACTTTGGCCTGTTTTCTGCTTAGTGATTAAAGTCATTAAACATACAGGAAGCAAACATGGGCGTGTTCAGATTAGTGTTCAATATATTGTGGTTTGTCTTAGGCGGCTTTGTCATGGGCTTGCTCTGGTGGCTGGCGGGGCTGCTGTGCTTTATCAGCATTATCGGTATTCCGTTTGGCCGCAGCTGCTTTGTCATAGGCGAGATGGCGTTCTGGCCTTTTGGCCAGGATGCAGTCAACCGCCGTCACATTAATCGCTATGATGATATTGGCACCGGCACCTTAGGGACTCTCGGCAATATTATCTGGTTTTTGTGTTTTGGCATCTGGCTGGCCATTGGTCATATAGGCCATGCGATCGTCTGCTTCGTCAGTATTATTGGTATTCCGTTTGGTATCCAGCATGTCAAACTTGCTATGCTGACACTGGCACCTATTGGCAAAACCATTGTCGGCCGGCCAGCGTTCTGACACACTGCCAGCCTGGCTGGCAACAGAGCAGAGTGCATGAGCAAGGACAATTATCAGCGTATATGGCAAACCGTACTGAGCATACCTGCGGGTAAAGTCGCCAGCTATGGCCAGGTAGCCGATCTGGCCGGCCTGCCGGGCCGGGCCCGGTTAGTCGGTAAAGCTCTGGGCTATGCTCCGGCAGAGTTGGCGGTACCCTGGTACAGAGTGCTGCGCAGCGACCGCAGCCTGGCATTTACCCAGGGCTCAGCCAGTGCCGAAGAACAACGGCAGCGGCTGTTGGCAGAAGGTGTGGTCATTAAACGCAATAAAGCAGACAAAAAAGATGTCTGGCAACCAGAGCTGGCCGAGCTGCTGTTTAAGCTGAAATATTAATTTGCCCTATAGCAGCCATGATATGGCCGTGTTATCAGCAAGTGAGTTGGCAGCCCGTGATTTGGCAACATTTTATCTTTACAGCAAACCGGCAAGGCTGGATTTTTTACCGGCTTTAATAAGGACAACATGAACTACCTGGCACATGCCATTCTGGCCCAACCGAACCTGTATTCACTGACCGGCAATTTACTGGGTGATTTTTGTAAAGGGGTGGCGCTGGACAGCTTACCACCGCAAATTCTGGCCGGATTACTCAATCATCGCGCCGTGGATCGTTTTACCGATCAGCACCCACTGGTGCGCGAAGCAAAGCAAATGTTTGCCGTACAGCGCCGCCGCTTTGCCGGTGTGGCGCTGGATGTATTATTTGATCATTTTTTAATAAAACACTGGCAAGCTTACTATCCGCAACCCTTTGCAGACTACAAAATACAGCTGTATCAGCAACTGGCCCTGGCAGAACCCCTGATGCCAGCAGCTATGGCACACACTATGCGCAGCGTGCGCCAGCATGACTGGTTACACAGTTATCAACACCTCGCCAGTGTCGGGCAGGCATTGGATCAGATTGCCGCACGCATCAGGTTCACTAATCAGTTTGGCGGGGCTATTGACGATATTGCGGCGCACTACCCGGCACTGGAGCAGCTATTTCTGCAGTTTTATCCCCGGCTGTGCCAGCATATTACAGCCCTGGCACTGGAAAGCTGAAGCCTAAGCTCCCGAGTGCAAACCTATGCGGTTGCCTTCGCTGTCATGCAAAACAGCAATAAAGCCATGCTCACCTATGCTGGTGCGGCCCAGCAGAACCTTGCCACCGGCATGCGGCGCTTTTTCCAGTAGCGGGGCAATATCAGCACATTCAAAGTACACCATGGTGCCTTTGTCACAGGGTTCGTAATCCGGCCCTTGTACCAAAGCCCCGCTGCACCCCGCCACAGCATGATCAAACGGAAACATTGCCATGATATCGGGCCCCATTTCCAGCATATCAAATTCTACTGCAAAAACATGATGATAAAAGTGCTTTGCTCTGGTTATATCGGACACCGGAATTTCAAACCAGCCGACCGGGTTTGGGTTAAACATGATGCTCTCCGCATTGTTTTGTCTTGCGCAAAGACTAGATCAACTGTTGCTGCAACGCCAGTTGATAACCATATTACAGATTTATTCTGCCATCAGTGGCGTTAAAAGCCTGCTATTGGCTAGACTAGCGCCCTGTTTGTTTTGATAGCCAAGAATACAGGAGTGCAACAATGGGCGCACAGTGGAAAGCCAAACATAAAATGGATGCGGCCAATGCTAAAGGCCGTATTTTCACCAAACTGGCAAAAGAAGTTGCCGTTGCCGCACGTAACGGCGCAGATCCGGATATGAACGCCAAACTGCGCTCTGCCATCGAAGCGGCGAAAAAAGCTTCTATGCCCAAAGACACGCTGGAGCGCGCGATTAAAAAAGGTGCCGGTTTGCTGGATGGCCCGGCAAACTATGAGACTGTCGTGTATGAGGGTTTTGCACCACATCAGGTACCGGTTATTGTTGAATGCTTAACTGACAATAAAAACCGCAGCGCCATGAGTATCCGTCAGCTGTTCCGTAAAGGCCAGCTGGCGACATCCGGTGCTGTAGCCTGGGATTTCAAACACTTAGGCCAGATTGAAGCTGAGCCGGAAAGCAGCGATGCCGACGCTGAGTTAGCGGCGATTGAAGCCGGCGCGCAGGATTTTGAAGCCGGCGACGACAATGAAATGGTATTTCTGACAGAAGCCACTGATTTGGACCTGGTAGCCAAAGCGCTGCCTGAGTTTGGTTTTAAGGTACTGACAGCGAAGCTGGTTTACCGCGCCAATAACCCGGTCAGCCTGGGCGATGCCGAACGTGCCGAAGTAGAAGCTTTTTTAGATGCCATTGATGCCGACGACGACGTGCAGAACGTGTATGTTGGTTTAGCCGACTGATAACACAGCCAGCATGCCGGGCTACTCGCCGGGGTGGCCAGGCATCGCTAAATTAACCAAACAGTAATTGCCAGAAGCTGACTTTACGCAGTTTGTGATATTGCTTGCGCAGTGCCTCAACCTGACGTAAATGACTTTGCACCGCTGGCAGATCATTGTGCTGCGCGGCAACTCTGGCCAACTGCAGTTCAGACAGCACCCGCTGTAATCCCTGGCGGAATTGTTCGGCTTTATCTTCGGCAAACTTTGCCTGCAACGCCTGCCCGGTCAGTAAAATCAGCTCATCCAGCACGGGAATTAATTGGGCGGTATTTTGTATTTCAGCGGCCTGCTTATACTGAAAAGCCATCTCTTTCATGGTTTTTTCCAGCTCAACAGCAGCCGCAACAGGCAAGGTACAACATAAACACCACAGGCTCAGCCAAATAACACGCATACACATATCCAGAATAACATCAGCCGCCAGTGTAACGGAAAATAGCCGGACAGGCAGCATAGCGTGCTTATCCGGCAAAATAAAACAGCAGTATTCAGCTAATAACGGCTGAAAAAGTCTTCTACCTGGGCCAGAGCGTCGTCCCTGTCCAGACCATAACGATCCTGAATAATATCGGCCAGTTCGTCATAGTTACCCCTGGTCTGCTCCAGTTCGTCGTAACTGATTTTATCCCACTGCAGTTTGGCTCTGGCTCGCATTTCGCCCCAGTTGCCTTCGTAGTATTTGTAGCCCATGCGATTACTCCTTGCTATCTAAGTAACGCCTCAGCCGGTGCCATTTGCTTACCGTTACAGCCCGGCTACCTGATAAGCCGGTGGCCTATCGCGCTAAGTGTAGACGTTGCCTTGGCCAGGTGCTGATATTCGCTAACTGGTCGTAGAAGAAAAGCATGCCACAGCAATGCCCGGCTACTGCATAAGCGCCGTCAGCAGGCCAATTACACCACCAAAGACACCGCCCCATACCACCAGCCAGCCCAGATGTTCTCTGATCATCTGCTGAATAATGTCTTTCACCAGCTCCGGGGTCAGCTCATTTAAGCGCTGTTGCACTATGGTATCCACCTGGGTACGGATCTCTTCGAGCTGTTCGGGCTGATCCAGTTGCGCCAGCACTAACTGATTAAACTCATCAGATTGCGATACCTCTGCCAGTGCCTCTTTCAGCCGGCTGATAAAAGGTTCTTTTAACGGCATCAGTGCGGCACTACCGCCAAACATACTGAGCATACCGCCAAACGAGGATTGCTCTACCACCCGAAGCAGAGCATCAAACGCAGGCGCTAAATCGGCTTGCTCAATGACCGGCTGAAAATCAAAAGCTCTGGCGTGGCTTTGCTGTTTATCAGCCAGAAAGCGGTCAATGTTGTCGCTGCTGAAAAACTGTGTCATCACCAGCTGATAAATCCCGCTCTTAAACTGCTCAAAACGTGCCGGTATTACGCCAGAGCCGTATAGCAAAGGCACTTTGTCAAACAACATATAAATCGCCAGCGCATTGGTTGCCGCGCAGGATAAAGCGAACAGGCCGACATTAAAAACCAGCGGTAACTGGGCAAACCAGCCAACTGCGGTAACAATTAGCGCGATGCCATTGGTAATAACATTCTTATTCATGCTTGTCTCAAACTGTGTAATACGCCCCAGGGCTGTTGATTCTAATCAGCCGGCCGCATCCGGGCAAGCGGCTCTTCAGCCTGTCGCCAATCCGGGTTATGCTGTAGCGGCAGTAACAGCAAGAGGGATGAAAGATGAACATTGTCGTGGCGTCAGCCAATCCGGCCAAGATCCGCGCAGTACAGGGGGCACTGGCAAAGGTGTTTGCCGACCAGGCGCTGCACTTTAGCGGGTTAAAGGTAGCATCCGGTGTGGCAGCCCAGCCGATGAGCAGCGCAGAGACTTTGCAAGGTGCACTGAACCGGCTGCAGGCAGTTGCAGCTGCCGAGCCGGATGCAGACTATTATCTGGCGCTGGAAGCCGGCCTGGACGGCGACAGCAGCTTTGCCTGGATTGCGATTTCACATCAGGGCCGCATCAGCAAAACCCGTTCTGCCAGTTTACCCATCCCGCCTGCTGCAATCATGGCGTTGCAGCAAGGCGAAGAACTCGGTGATGTGATGGACAACATGTTCGGTCAACAGAATATCAAACACCAGGGCGGCGCCATTGCCATGTTGACCAACCACCTGCTGACACGTAGCGAGGTGTATCAGCAGGCTATTATTCTGGCAATGATCCCGTTTATACAGCCACAGCTGTTTACTGCTCAGTTATAGCCAAGTACGGCACAATGCGCGGTATCACTATCACGCCTGGCAGATGCCGGCGCCTCAGCATCGTCATCAATCCACACCAGGCTCAATGCCTGACGTTCCTGCCGGGTTAAATCTACGGTCTTTTGCGGTTGCAAGAAAACACGTGGTTGTGGCACATGGCTTTGTTTAACGGCATTCATATCCTGGCTCCTGCATCAGCAAACTCAGCGCAGTCAGTGCTTGCTTACAGCACTCTAAGCGCGATTAAAGGCCAAGCCTAGCGTGTCAAAGCTGAGCAGTAGCTGAATTGGAAAATAAAAGGGCTTGCTGGCCGCCTGACTGGTGCCGGGAAAACCAGCAGCTGTCAGCCGATTTGCAGATCCAGCCTGAAGTTTCTAATGGCTCTTTCATCCAGGCAACTGCGTAAGAATGCATTCATCGCAGTCATATCACCAGACGTATAAAACTCCAGCATCAAAGTATTGAACTCTTGTTGTCGTTTCGCTGGCACATTAATCACGGGGAAGCCGTATGAAAGCAATAGTCCATTCATCATAAAACGGCCTGTACGTTTATTGACATCCCAAAAGAACTGGTTAAGGGCCATTTGCAAAAAGACGCTAATCGCCTGATCATACACATCGGATTGACTCTGCACTAACTCCTGCATTTCCACCCACTTAGCATCAAGTTCATGCGGTGCAGGTGGCTCATATCCTGAACCTGCAATAGTAACGTAACCGGAACGAAATTTGCCCCATTCCAGCACTTCTTCCTGCCCTGCGATATTGTGCAGTTTTAAAGCAGTTGCTTTATCAAAGCGGAACTCCCCCCGCCCGACCAGATCAAATATACATTCCCAGGTTTTAGCCTGATTCATTGCCATATTCTGATCGCTGATACGGTGGCCACCAACTGTAATGCCATCTAAAATGGTCTGTACCTCTGGGAGCGTCATTGCCACACCTTCAAGGTTCACCGCATCACAGACCAGAGCTGGAACATCCCTTTTAGCAAGCTGCAAGGCTAAGCGGATATTCGGCTGCATTGCCCACTGTTTCTCTTGAGGAGTCATTATCGCTTTCTTCCAGGATCTGATAATCTTTGCAAGTATACACTGACAATACACGAAGTTTGGAACACTTCGTTGCCTGGCACTAACCAGACTTTAAACTTGAACCAGATGAGTCCGGCGCCGGTAATTTTTTAAGGCTGCAGGGCTAACACAGAGTATGCACGCCAAAAAGTGGCAATCTGCCAGGCGTTTTGTGTTGTTCTGGTATTTGGGTCAATATAGGTTTTATGGGGTTGCCCACCATGTTTTAACATCAGTGCAAATAACTCGCCCTCGTTCAACTCTGCCGCCAACATCAATGGTGTGTAGCCTTTTACGGGACTGTTATGCTCTGCGTTTACATCTGCCCTCTCTGTAATCAACAGTGTTGCAATTTGTCTGAGCTCTTCAAGACTCGTGTTTGTGCGTAGCCTGCTCCTCATTAAGTCGAAGGCTATATCAGAAAATATTTTATAAAAAGGATGGTTCTTTGTATTGGAAATTGTGTGTTCTGCATCACTCAGCGTGAAACCAGCATCCCCTGCAGAGTGTCGTCTGATTGTATCAAGCAGCTCAGGCGTGATTGGATGCTTTGCCATAACACGTCTAAATTCTTCAGGACTTTTGAAACAACCAATCATTTTGATAATTTGATTTAACGCAGTTTGATTATCGGTTAACCCTCTCTGATGAACATCTGCGCCAAGCTCAAGCACTTTTTGGACGATATCGAACTTGCCAGTTCTGACTGCTTGGATCAATGGTAATAGTCTTTTTTTAAGGGTTCGAGTCTTAACAAACTCAGTCTTAACTGGCTGACTAACAATTAAGTCGTAAAAGCGTCTGTCTAATGATGCATAAGGCACATCGAGCAGGTTCAGAGCCCCCAGAGCAAGTAATAAAGGCGTATCCCCCACCTCGGAGCTGATATTAACGCTGGCACCACGCTCGATCAGTGCTTTGACTGCCTCATAATTACTCGTCATTAGAAAGTAGTTAAGTTGCGGCATTCTCATCTTCCAGGATTCGCCCACTTTGATCTTCCGATCGGGATCACGCAAGTCTGGCTTAATTTCATTACCCGTGTTAAAGCATAAGGGGCCCCTATTATCTGCGTGTGGGTACTCAACCCCCGGAAATAAGGTGTGCGGCGCAAAAAGCTTTTCAAAACCCTTGCGCCACATATCAACCTCCCAACTTTCAATGGTATCTTCGAAGCGCTGTCGCTGCTGATTTGGACTTAACTCAGCCGATTGAATGTCATATCCAAACAAGATTTGCGCTGCTTTCAGCTTTTTCAGAAATACTCTGTCAGGCGCTTTGCTTACGCTGGTAACAACCAGAGCCTCATTTATCACCTCCCCAATATAGTTACCACCACAACACAACAAGGAGTTAAACGCCAGTTCATAGAGCGCTTTAGCACGATCGAGGTGTCCGTATCCCTGCACCATAAAGCGCGCTTCAAACCAACTCATCAACCCGGCACCATTAGCAGGTACTAGTGTTGTATCCATGTTTTTACAAGCTTGCAACTGCATCACTGCCTGCTCTAAGTCAGTCACTGACTTATCACGGCAAACAAGGAGCTTCTCTAATGCAGAAATTTCACTACGAAAAGCGGCAAATCGTGAAAAATAGCGCTCAGTGTGTTTGTTAACTGCGCTTTTTAAGTCACTATTTTTATGTTCAGATAAATCAGAATACGCACCAATATAAAGAACACCGTCAATCAGCCTCTTACCCCATGATTTTTGCTTTAACGCATCGATAAACCTCGCCGTTAACAATAATGGGAATATTAACTCTCTGGCATCGTCAGGAACCAATATTTTCAGGGCTCCTATAGTTGGCAGATGCTTGCCATTTCGCCAGTTTTGAATTTGATCTTTTTGCTCTTTAGATGCATTTTTAAACTGCTGCCAGCTTGGTACTGTTTCAAAACACCAGCGCCAGACAACATCAAATGCAGGTTTATCGCTGAGTAATTCGTGTAACGTTAGGCCTTTATATTGCACAACAACTTTACTCAAAACAGCTTCAAGCAGAACCGGAAAGAAGTGCCGATTCAGCGTGATGAGTGCCTGGGCACGATTTGAGCCTATGAAAAAGCCACATCCTGCCATTTTACGGCAATACGTACCTATAATTGACTCAGCTGCTTGCACAATAAATGTCGAGAAACTGGCAGAGCCATTCCTGGAAATCGGCGCTAAGAGCACTTTGTTGATAAGAGCGGTTAGTTGGACAGGATGCATGATTGGTTCTTGCGCTTTATCATCCAGATCTTTATTGTCTCTGGTGTTTTTAACATTTAAACAGCCGGCGATTTCCCGCAGAATTTCAACTGGTGTCGGTAAGATATATCTATGACTCATACAACCGCCATGGCATAGTAAATTTTGATGTCGCGCTTGAAGTTATCAAGAGCACGCTTATCACTGGGAGAACTTGGTACCACTACCTTGGCTCCTGTAGGTGCAATGAGCTTCGCATGCTTTTTGCCGCGCATGAATATCCAACCCGTTTTACACAGATGCTGGATATATACATTAAAGTCTTTATTTGAGGTAAATTTCCTCATAAATCAATCCAGGTGCGGGGTTTCCCCCACACATAAATGCTATTTTTTAGCTGGCGCTGCAATACCGCGACCGCCACCAGATGGATTAGGGGTAGTGCTTGGCCAGTTACCACCATTTCCTGGTTGATTTGATGGTGGACGGCCTGAACTTTTCTTACTCATGATGAATTCCTCTTTTATGCCCGGTATTGGGCAGAGGCAAAGATATATAAACACCAAAAAAGAAGCAGCAATGCTGTTGGCGGAGTTTTTTTGATTTTTACAAAATTACTGTTTTCAAATTAAAAATATGACTTAATGCAAGCTACTCTTCATCATATAGATGATTAAACTATATCTGCGGTGATAGTGAATGCGCCTGCAATTGGTTTGTAGGTACCCGGCTTATAAAAGAAAACGCCCACGTTTTTGGCGTAGGCACGGGATTGCCAGCACCATCCATGGCGCTGGCCCTGCGGGCCGCACTAAAGTGCGTCCCAACTTGTTCCTGACAAGTTGGTCGAACCACAGGGTTCGAACCAAGTCCTCACATCACCGCATAAATGAAAAACGCCCACGCTTTTGGCGTGGGCCTTTGTCATTTATATGGCGGAGAGAGAGAGCGTAAAACATTGGTTTTTAGAGTCCGATATTGTCCGCATACAAAAATTAAATAACTGATTTAATTAATATATTATTCCACACCAGTCCATAGTGAATTATACTAACCACATAAATTGACGGTTCCGTTGACGGTTCGCAAATCGGGGTTTTCCTATGGCTTTAACACATACAGCAGTTGCTAATGCCAAACCAATGGCAAAGGCTTATAAGCTTTCAGATACTGGTGGCCTTTACCTTCAGATAAAACCAACAGGCTATAAATGCTTCAAGTACGATTACCGATTAAATGGTGAGCGGGGTACTTATACCATTGGTTCGTATCCTGAGTTTTCACTCAAAGACGCCAGAGAAGAACACCGTAAAGCCCGTGAAATGGTAGCCAAAGGTTTACCACCACTTACCATCAAAGAAGAACGCAGACTGAAACAGGAAAAGGAAAACAAACGTTTTAGCTTTTATATGCAACAGTGGCTAGAACGAAAAAACTTAGCCCCTTCAACCTATGAAGATCTGGTAATACGGATTCAGAAAAACTTATTACCCGATTTAGATAAGAAACCAGTTGATGAATACAGCACCGCTGATCTGTTAAAAGTATTAACCAAGGTTAGCCAGCGTGGAGCCAGAGAAACTGCAAGACGTTTAGCAGGTGTATTGAGACAGATTTTTAATGACATTCTTATTCTCGGTTTAATTGAAAATAACCCTGCGGCAAACTTAGCGGAACTACTACCAGCACCTGATAAACTGAACAAAAAGAACTTTGCACACATTACCAAACCAGAAGAACTCTGTTATCTGTTAAACCAAATAGATAAAGGTACTGCACGACAAGATTTTGTCGTTACTCAAGCACTTAAACTAATGCCATTACTCTTTTTAAGACCTTACAACATCAGGTTTTTAAAATGGGAGTACATAGATTTTGAAGCCAAAATCATTAACCTGCCAGCGAGTGAACTTAAAACCCGTAAACCATTACAAGTACCACTGGCTGCGCAGGCTTTAGCAATCTTACAGCAGCTTAAACCGCTTACAGGCCAACTTGAGTATGTTTTCATTGCTGCCAGAAGTAGTAATGGTCAGCCTATTAGCGAAACCACTTGCAACAGAGCATTACAACGCATCATTAATCCAGCAACTAATAAACCTTATGGCGCTGGCTTTATGACAAGTCACGGTTTCAGGCATACAGCCAGTACATTCCTTAATGAAATGGGTTTTGATCCTGACGTTATTGAGTTGCAGCTTGCTCATATCAACAAAGACCGCATCAGAGCTACCTATAACAAGGCACAGCTAATGGAAAAACGAGTAGAGATGATGCAAAAATGGGCTGATTACTTAGATGAACTTAAGGGAACTAAAAATGAATAAAAATAATAAATTCATAAGCTTAGAATGTGTTTTTATTACTCTTAACATTAAGTGCCATGACTATGAAACACTACAAAACATTTTTCTAAAACTAAAACAGATAAATGCCAAGCTATATTTCTATAATTCATTAACTGCGGTATCGAATATACAGCCTGAAGGCATTTACGATGCAGTCAGTGATTCTGGAAGAAATCTAATTGGCGGTAATCCAACTTACCTAAATCAAGAAACACTTAAGCACATAGAAGCCTCATCAATAACGCTTTCGCAAATTAACACTGATGGTCTAATCATCAATAGTTGTTTTTCACACGATGAAAAATACTTCATTTCTGATGATGCAGGTTTCTGGGGTGAATCTGCACTTATCAAAGTACAGTCCCTAATGCTTGACCAAAAAACAACTGATGCATTGAAAATTAGATGGCTAGGATCTGGAAGAAATAACAAGATTAATGACAGGATCTTAGTTGCTGAAAAGTTTTTTAAGCATAAGAAAACAAAACTAAAGTTAGACAAAAATATTTCAAATCAAGTTGTCTATGAAGCACTCAATTCACCTACAAAGGCTGAACTTTGGAATATGCTCAGTGATTTCTCAAATAGCGAACTATTTCGCAAACTAGAAAAGTATGAAGATGCACCTCGCGCAATTCTTGATATTCGAGATGTATTGGGTATCAAGCCTAAAGATGGCACTGGCAAGGGCAGAAAAAAATAAAAATATTAATTGTTATATTTCAATAACTTAAACCTTGCCAATCTATGCAAGTTAATATTTGCATAGATTTTAAGGACAGAATTTTGGGTTTATATTTTGCGTTGTGAACTGATTCACATTAGGAGCAACGAATGATAACCCAAACACCCAATAGATTTATCCGCATCAAAGAGGTCATTAGCCTCACTGGTTTAAGTAAGAGCTACATTTATCAACTGGCTAAGACGAACCAGTTTCCAAAACAGATCAACCTGATTGACGGTGGGACTTCTGTAGCGTGGCTTGAAAGCGAAATAAAGGAATGGCTTGAAAGTCGAGTTAAAAGCAGAGATGAAAACCAATAAAAAAGGAGCCCAAGGCAAATATGCCATTAAGCTCCTTTGGGATCTTCGCCGAACCATTGTAGGTTAAACCAGCATATTTACCAAGGGCTTCACTACTAACCTTAAATATCAGTGAGGTCAATTATGACAGATATTCAATTATCGTATTTAGAACAACTTCTTATCCAACGCCTTGAAGAACATAATGAAATTAACACTTTCACGCTTCGAGAAATAGGCTTATGTAGCCCTAACACTGTAGTTTTTACACTTCGAGCCAAAGGTATAAACATAATTACCAACCGTAAACCAGTAATGGATTACGCAGGTGTATTACATAAACGAGTAGCGCATTACTCTCTAGGCGGTAATGATGAGTAAGCTAATACTTGAACCACTTAGCGTTATCATGGCTAAAGCATTTCAAGCTAATTGGCTAGTTGAAAACTACCTAGAGAAGCAAAGCCTGAACATGATTTACGGTGAACCAGGGACATATAAATCATTTATGGCTATGGAACTGGCTTTCTGTATAGGTCATGGTTTTGATTGGTATGGTAATGCAACGCTCAAAGGTGACGTTGTGTATCTTGCTGGTGAAGGTGCTAGCGGCATTCAGAAACGCTTTGCTGCACTTGAGTTAAAGTATTCCAATACACAGCAAGGTATTTTTGTTTCATCTAAGCCTGCTGAGATACTCAGCACCAATTCCGTTGATGAGATTTTGAAAGCGATAGACGACAATAAATGCAAGCCAGTGTTAATTGTCGTTGATACGCTGCACCGAAACTTTGGTGAAGGTGATGAAAACTCATCAAAGGATATTGGTGCTTTCATAAAACACTTGGATCTAATCAAGGAAAAAACTGGAGCGGCAATACTTTGCATCCATCATTCAGGTCATAACACCAATAGCCATGCTAGAGGAAGTTCAGCAATCAGGGCTTCCCTTGATACTGAATACCAGCTTAAAACCAAAGGAGCAGGAGTAGTGCGTATTCTGGCCCAAAGTGAACACCCTTTCTGGTTTTAAGTGAACACCCATT
>CAZEGA010000008.1:19286-32613 GCA_964511675.1 uncultured Rheinheimera sp. | reverse complement strand
GTCGACTTCTTTAATATGGGGGCGATGGAGAATAAAGGCCTGAATATCTTTAACAGCAAATATGTGCTGGCCGATGCCGCTACCGCCACAGATCGTGATTACTTTAATATTGAATCTATTATCGGCCATGAATACTTCCATAACTGGACCGGTAACCGGGTAACCTGCCGTGATTGGTTCCAGCTTAGCCTGAAAGAGGGCTTAACCGTATTCCGCGATCAGGAGTTCAGCGCTGATATGGGCTCCGCCACCTTGTGCCGTATTGATGCGGTAAAGCTGATCCGCACCGCGCAGTTTGCTGAAGATGCCGGCCCTATGGCACACCCGATCCGGCCGCAGCAGGTGTTAGAGATGAATAATTTCTACACCGTTACGGTATATGATAAAGGTGCTGAAGTGATCAGGATGTTGCAGACCCTGCTGGGGCGAGATGGCTTTGCCTCCGGACTGGCGCTATACCTGCAGCGCCATGACGGCCAGGCCGCAACCTGCGATGACTTTGTTCAGGCCATGCAGGATGCTACAGGTTACGATCTGGGCGTATTTGCCCGCTGGTACGGTCAGTCCGGTACGCCCGTATTGCAGGTGCAGCAAACCTATGATGCCGCAAGCCGCCAACTGACACTGACCTTACGCCAGCAGACAGCTGCCACGGCAGATCAGGCAGAAAAACTGCCGTTATTGCTCCCGGTGGCCGTAGAGCTGCTGTTTGACAATGGGGCAAAGCAGCGGCATTTGTTTACCCTTAGCGACGCTGAGCAACAATTTGTTATTACCGGGCTTGCTGGCGCACCCGTTGTCGTGTGGCTGGAGCACTTCTCTGCTCCGGTAAAATTACAGTATCAGGCGGCGGAAGCGGAGTTGTTGCAGATTGCTGCTCAGGCAACTGACGGTGTTGCGCGCTGGGATGCGATGCAGCAATTCTGGAGCAGTAGCATAGCGGCAGTCATACAGGGGGCACCGCTTGAGTCAGTGCTGTCTGAACCCTTGTTAGCCATACTGCGGCAGTGGCTTAATGCACCGGGTGATGATCTGGCCTTAACCGCAGAACTGCTGACATTGCCCGATTTTGATACGCTGGCAGAGCATTATGCTGAAATTCCGCTGGATGGCATTCTCAACGCCCTGGCCGGTTGCAAAGCATTGCTGGCAGCACAACTGCAAACCCAGCTGACGGCTTGTTTTTGCCGTTTACCCGTCAAGGCATATCAGTATAACGATACTGATGCCGGCATCCGCCGTTTACAGGCCGTTTGCCTGTCCTATCTGGCGTTACTGCCGCACAGCTCAGCATTGCTGCACCAGCATTACCGGCAGGCAGATAATATGACGGATACCATGGCCGTACTGACAGCCTGCCAGCAGGCTGAACATCCGTTGTTTGCCGAGCTGAGTGCTGAGTTTTGCCAGCGCTGGCAGCATGATGTGCTGGCGATGGATAAAGCATTTGGCCTGGTGGCGACAGATCCGACCGCACAGGTCTTTACTGCTATGCAAAAAATGCAGCAGCACCCGCTGTTCAGCTGGAAAAACCCGAACCGGGTCAGGGCGCTGTATTCTGCTTTCAGCCTGCGTAATCCGGCGCAGTTTCACCGGCCGGATGGCAAGGGCTATAGTGTATTGCTGGACGCGGTGATGAAACTTGATCCGCTCAATCCCCAGCTGGCGGCCCGGCTGATTACACCATTGCTCAGCTGGCGGCGTTTTGACCCGGTACGGCAGACACTGATGCGCGATGCGCTGGTATCACTGTCTGCCCAGGCTGAACTCAGCAACGACCTTTATGAAAAGGTCAGCCGAAGTCTGAACTGATGCGCCAGTACCTGTTTAACGCCGTGCTGTCTGCAGAGCACTGCCTTGGTTATTATCGTGGCAAAATAAAATATGTACTGGTCACAGCGGATGACGGTCAGCGTATTCAGTTACAATTTCGTCATCTCCAGCCTTTTGTTGATACGCTCGGGTTAAGAGGCCGCTTCCGCTTGACCATCAGTGAGCAGGGGGCTTTTGTGCGGCTGGAAAAAATTAATTAGAGTTAATACTTTAAACGATGAATTAAAACGATGGCTTGCTTAACTGTCTGGTTTGACCTTTAATTTCATTAGCTTAGAAAAGGTTGCACCGGCACTGTATCCTGCTGGTTAAACCTGAAGTGGCTAATGGCGGTTGAAAGTTGAGCGTTATTTATAAAAACTGAATACAAATCAACAGATTTACGCAACGGCAGGCCTTGCCTGTAGCGTGAAATGATGTAATTATTTTATGAAGTGAGCTGAGCTCGGATCAGTTGGCTTGGCCATATAACTAAAAAAGTATTTTTAAATCCTGTCGGGACAGGGGGGGAGATAACAAGATGAATAAAAGGTCAGTAACCTTTGCTAAGAAGCCCTTAGCTGTGGGTGTTGCGTCTGCGCTGTTTGCCTTGTCAATGGCTTCGGCACAAGCAGCATCCTGGAATCTGGGTGATGTTAATATCACGTTTGACTCCACATTTTCATACGGCGGCAGCTGGCGTACAGAAAACCGTGACTGGGATACCATCAGTAAAGTTAACCACCCGAGCTTTGACTGGGGAGGTTACGGGTATGATTTCGCTGATCAGGCAAATCCATACAAGATTGTTTATGCCAACTCCCAGATTTGGCAACAGCCAGGGGCCTATTCCAGCAATGGTGATGCCGGTAATCTGAATTATGATAAAGGCGATATGTTCAGCAGCATGTTTAAAGGCCTGCATGAACTGTCGATCAGCTCCGGTAATATCGGTTTGTTCAGCCGCTTTATGTACTTCTACGATTTCGCGGTTAATGACGAAAAGAACCTGGCGTATACTAATCCGCTAAGTAATAACCGGGTGGACCCTTGCGCCGATAAAGAGTCCCGCAAGCTGGCCTGTAAGGATTTACGCCTGCTCGATGCCTATATTTACGCTAATTTCAGCTTTAACGATGGCCAGAACCCGGTGTCGGTGCGGGTAGGTAACCAGGTATTGAGCTGGGGCGAAAGCACCTTTATTCCGCATGGTATTAATATTACACCGGTTGACGTTGGTATTCTGCGGGCACCCGGTGCCGATTTAAAAGAAGCCTTTATCCCGGTAGGTATGCTGACCTTATCTGTGGGTTTAACTGACAACCTGTCAGCCGAATTCTTTTATCAATATGATTGGGAAAACAGCTATTTGCCAGCACCAGGCACCTATTTCTCGACCAATGACTTTGCCGGTAAGGGCGGTTATGCGCAGAATGTGCAGTTAGGTTTTGCCGGTAACCCGGATATTGATCTGGATTTCCTGGTCAGTGAAATGAACACCTTATCCCAGTTTGCCCCCGGCCTGCTGGCGGTGCTGGCCAATCCGGCCAGCAGTGCTGCAGCCAGGGCTGATGCAGTTAACCTGATGCTGGCGTATCCGACCAAGGTCACATTAAGGCCAGGTATTGATGGTGAAATAAAGCCGGATAATGGCGGTCAGTATGGTATTAAACTGGAGTACTTTTCGCCTGGACTGAATGATACCGAGTTTGCGCTTTACTATATGAATTACCATAGCCGGGTACCGGTGATTTCCGGTATTGCTTCAGATTTCCGGGTCGGCGTAGACAGTAGTGGGGCGCCGGTGGGCGTGTTGCAATCATTGCAGTATCTGGCGCAGAATCAGGGGCAGATTACGGCTGATAATATCGCCAATATGGCAATGTTCTCTCAGGCCCTACTGGAATACCCGGAAGATATCAAGCTGTATGGTTTCAGTTTTAATACTACTTTTGGTGGTACTTCGGTTGCCGGTGAAATTTCTTACCGTCAGGATGAGCCACTGCAAATTGATGACGTAGAAATTCTGTATGCCGGTATGCCGGAGCAACTGGCTAATGCCGGTTTACGGCCGGATTTAGCCGGTATTTCACAAATCGGCCGTTGCTATGACAACGGTATTTGTAACGGCAGTAAAGTACAGTCCGGGCAAAAAGCCAGTGGTTTTATTCTGGCAGACACCCTGCAGGCTCAAATGACCTTTACGCATTTATTTGGCCCGGCATTGGGATCAGATAACCTGACCATGCTGGCTGAAATTGGCGGTATCCGTATTCAGGATATGCCGGATCACAGCGTATTGCGGTTAAATGGCCCGAATACTGACCGTAGCGGTGCACCATTACTGAATGCTGCTGGTGTTCCTATCTCGGGGCTGCATACCGGTTTATCAAACGGTGCAGAAACCAACCCGTTCCCGACAGCATCGGCCTGGGGTTATCGTTTACTGGCTAAAGCCGATTACAATAACGTGTTTGCCGGGGTTAACCTGTCACAGCGCGTAGTGTTCTCGCATGACGTTAACGGTATTACGCCAGATCCGCTGTTTATGTTTGTTGAAGACCGTAAATCACTGGCTTATGCCGTGAGTTTTGACTATCTGAACAAGTGGTCAGGCGAGCTGTCATACAACCTATTCTGGGGCGGTCAGGGCACAACTAATAACGTAGCCGACCGCGACTTTATCTCTTTTAACATTAAGTACTCTATTTAAGGGACGAGCACTAATTATGAAAAAACTCACCCTACTGACTTCAGCAATGGCATTGGTATTAAGCTGCTCTGTGGCCGCTAAGATCACCCCTGAACAGGCCGCCCGGCTGGGCAATGATTTAACGCCACTGGGGGCAGAAAAAGCCGCTAATGCAGATGGTTCTATTCCGGCCTGGACGGGCGGCATTACCGCAGCACCTGCCGGCTATACTCCGGGTATGCATCATCCGAATCCGTTTGCTGATGATAAAGTGTTGTTTACCATTGATAAAAGCAATCTGAGTCAATACCGGGCATTACTGAGTCCGGGCCAGGTTAAGCTGTTTGAACTGTACCCTGATACCTTTAAGATGAATGTGTATCCGACACGCCGTTCAGCGTCTTATCCGCAGTATGTGTATGATGCTACTAAGGATATCGCGACTAAAGCTGAGTTGATTGCCGGCGGTAATGGCATTATCAATGCAGCTATCGGTATTCCGTTTCCTATTCCGCAAAATGGCCTGGAAGCGGTGTGGAACCACCTGCTGCGTTACCGTGGGGTGGCAGCAAGCCGCAACGGCGGCCAGGCAGCGCCAACGGCAGCGGGAGCTTATACCATCATAGGTTTTGATGAGCAGATTATGTTCAAATACTCAGAGCCGAACGCGACAGCAGAAGCCCTGACCGCAGAGAACATTCTGTTCCGGTTTAAGCAGGGCGTGACATCGCCGGCGCGTCTGGCGGGTACCGCACTGCTGGTACACGAGACCATGGATCAGGTGCAGACTCCGCGCCAGGCCTGGACCTATAACACCGGACAGCGCCGGGTACGCCGTGCGCCAAACGTAGCCTATGATGCGCCGGGCACCGCATCGGATGGTCTGCGTACTACCGATGACTTTGATATGTTCAACGGTTCGCCGGATCGGTACGACTGGACGTTAAAAGGCAAACAGGAAATGTATATTGCCTATAACGACTACAAGCTGCACAGCAATGAGGTGAAATACGCCGACTTATTGCTGCCCGGCCATCTCAACCCGGAATATGTCCGCTGGGAGAAACACCGGGTCTGGGTGGTACAGGCAGTGCTGAAAGACGACACCCGCCATGTCTATGGCAAACGGGTATTCTATATTGATGAAGACAGCTGGCAGATCCATGTAGCAGACCTGTATGACAACCGCCACGAGTTATACCGGGTGGCGGTTGCGCACGGCCTGAATTACTACGAAGTGCCTACACACTGGAGTACACTTGAGGTCTATCATGATCTGAATTCACGCCGTTATATTGCGATTGGCCTGGATAACGAAGACAAAATGTACGACTTCTCGATACAGTTATCTGATACTGATTTCACACCAGCAGCGCTGCGGCGTGAAGGCACCCGGTAATTTTCCGGCAACGCGGTTACGGTTGGCCTGGTGCCAACCGTTTTTATTTACAAAGTACAGTAGAGTAACGACACAAATTATGTGTAATAAATTCATTTGGTTAGTCGCACTTGGTTCGGTATTTGCAGCCGCTTTGGACCGGGTTTATGCGACACAGGTTGAACCTCAGGCCGCTTACCAGCTGCCGTTGGCAGACAAGTCGTTGCTGACAGACATTATCAGCGTGCCGGGCAATAAGCTGGTCGCTATCGGTGAACGTGGCCATATTCTGCTCAGTGCAGATGCAGCGCAATGGCAACAAGCGGCAGTACCGGTGCAGGCCAATTTGAACAGTGTGTATTTTCTGAATAAAGAGCAGGGCTGGGCGGTAGGGCATGACGCCAGTATTCTGCATACCTCAGATGGCGGTGTTAGCTGGACACTGCAGCATTTCGCGCCCGATACTGATAAACCTTTGTTTGATGTTTATTTTTCTGATGCCCATAACGGTATCGCTGTTGGTGCTTATGGCTTGTTTTACCGTACTGCTGATGCGGGGCTCAGCTGGCAGAAAGAGTTCCATCCTGAACTGTTATCTGAAGATGATCAGGCCCTGCTGGAAGAGCTGCAGGAAACGGACCCGGAGGCCTATGAAGTTGAATTAGGTGCTATTTTGCCGCACTTTAACCGC
The DNA here is from genome assembly GCA_964511675.1 of uncultured Rheinheimera sp. Lineage (GTDB taxonomy): Bacteria > Pseudomonadota > Gammaproteobacteria > Enterobacterales > Alteromonadaceae > Alishewanella. The sequence goes on along the minus strand of CAZEGA010000008.1, from coordinate 26,040 downwards.
TTATATGCCGATGGCAATGTACTTTATATGGTCGGAGAGGCTGGCTTTGTGGCAAAAAGCACCGATTTTGGTGCCAGCTGGAGCAGGATTGAAGCTTTTTATAATGGTTCATTGTTTGATATCACCCGTTCGCCCCAGATGAGCCTGATTGCAGTGGGCTTACGTGGGCATGCGTTTAAGAGTAAAGATCAGGGTAACAGCTGGTGGCAGCTGGCACTGGATGACACCGCAACCTTTAACAGCGCTTTTAGTGATGCCTCCGGCCGTTTATACCTGGTGGGTAACGCCGGCCGCCTGCTGATAAGCCATGATGATGGTGAGACATTCAGCGATAAGTCGCAGGCAAACGGTAAAGCTATAGTCAATGGGCTGGTGTGGCAGGATAAACTGGTTCTGGTCACCGAAACCGGTGTGATAACGATCAAGCTGAGCGAATTAGAATAAAATGAGTATTAATAGACTGGTCAATAAATTTGAGTATGCGCTGTTCCGTCATCGGGGAATGGTGATTATAGCCTTTGTACTGGCAACACTGTTTTTGCTGTTTAAAGCCATGTCCATTAAGCTGGATGCGGCCTTTACTAAAAATATCCCGCTAAAACATGAATATATGCAAACCTACCTGCGTCATGCACAGGATTTTGGTGGTGCCAACAATATTCTTATTTCATTATGCGATGCAAATGGCAATATTTTTAATGCGGATTTTTTCAATACGCTGCGCAGTGCGCATGATGAATTAGTCTATACCCCGGGGGTAGACAGGGTTCAGGTCAAGTCGTTATTCAGCCCGAGCACCCGTTTTGTCGAAGTCGTTGAAGACGGTTTTGCCGGCGGCCCGGTTATCCCGGCGGATTTCGTTGCTAATGCGGCCGGGTTGGCCAAAGTGAAAGAAAATACAGAAAAGGCCGGTATTGTCGGCCGTATGGTGGCGGATGATTACAGTTGCGCCATGATTTCTGCCCAGCTGCTTGAGGTAAACCCTGATAGCGGGGAAAAACTCGATACTATTGGTTTTTCAGCGACGATTGAACAGAATATCCGGGCCAAATATCAAAGCGATACCCTTAGTGTACATATCATTGGTTTTGCCAAAATGGTGGGGGATGTTGCAGAAGGGGCAAAGGGCGTATTGGCATTTTTCGCTGTGGCGATAGCGGTAACGTCGTTAATGGTATTCCTGTTCTGCCGCTCGCTGATGCTGACCTTATTACCCATCGTCTGTTCACTTATCGCGGTAGTGTGGCAGATGGGGTTACTGTCAGTGATAGGTTTTGGCATTGACCCTATGTCCATTCTGGTGCCGTTCCTGGTATTTGCCATAGGTGTAAGCCATGGCGTGCAGATGATTAACTCAACCGGTAAACGGGTTGCCGCCGGTATGGACGCCAAAACAGCGGCTCAGGCCAGTTTCCGCAAGTTGCTGGTGCCGGGTGGTGTGGCGTTGTTATCTGACACCGTGGGCTTTATCACCTTACTGATTATTGAAATAGGGGTGATCCGCGAACTGGCGATTACCGCCAGCCTGGGTGTGGCCGTAATTATTCTGACCAACCTGATCCTGCTACCGATACTGATGTCATATGTGAAATTCAGTGAAGGCTATAAAAAGCGTGCCGCCACCCCTTCACCTGCGGCTGACAAAATCTGGTATGGTCTGTCTGCTTTTGCTACGCGGAAATATGCCGCAGTTATCCTGGTTTTCACTGCGGTACTGTTTGTGTTTGGCTATATACAAAGCCAGCAGCTGAAAATTGGTGATCTGCATGCCGGTGCCCCGGCGTTGCATGAAGATTCGCGCTATAACCAGGATACTTTCCTGATCACAGATCGATATGCCATATCAGTGGACTACCTTAACGTGATGGTTGAAACCATCCCGAGTGCCTGTACCGAACATGATATTATGCAGCGTATTAACCAGTTCCAGTGGCTGATGGAAAACGTGCCGGGAGTACAGTCGGCGGTGTCGCTGTCTTCGGTATCAAAGAGCATTAACGCCGCCTTTAATGAAGGCAATGTGAAATGGCGTGTACTGCCGCGCACTACCCAAAGCCTGGTACAGTCGTCATCCAGGGTGGAGACCAGTACAGGTTTGTTAAATGCAGACTGTTCTGTCATGCCGGTTATGCTGTTCCTGGAAGATCATAAAGCTGAAACGATAGAACGCGTCGTGGAAGCGGCCAGACAATATGGCGCCGAGCTGGGTGACGAACACACCCGCTTTATGCTGGCTTCTGGCCCGGCCGGCGTTATGGCGGCAACCAATGAAGCGGTATCAGCAGCACAGCAGCCGATGATGTGGTATGTCTACGGTGCGGTGATCCTGCTGTGTCTGCTCAGCTTCCGTTCAGTGCGGGCTACGGTGTCGGTTATTTTGCCGCTGTATGTGGTATCGGTGCTGGCGACCGCATTAATGACCTGGCTGCAAATTGGCCTGACGGTATCAACCTTACCGGTTATCGCCCTGGGGGTGGGTATCGGTGTCGATTACGGTATTTATATCCTGTCAAATATGACGCAGATGCTGCGCGACGGTGCGCCGCTGCGGCAAGCGTATTTTGAAGCATTAAAAGAACGGGGCAGTGCAGTACTGTTTACCGGTATTACGCTGGCCATTGGTGTCAGCACCTGGGTGTTTTCCGCGCTTAAATTCCAGGTCGATATGGGCATACTGTTAACCTTTATGTTTATTGTAAATATGCTGGGTGCAATAGTCGTTCTGCCGGCGATAGCGGCATTTTTATGGCGGCGTAACTGAAAAATAATCCTGCATGAATAAACACGAAAATGGCCGAAAGGCCATTTTCTATTTACGCGGTTTGAATAAGTTGTCAGAGCCTTTAAAAATCACTGGTTTAACCAGCATAAAAGGCAAAAATAGTGCTCGAAAAGCGCTACAATAGGCACTACACTGCGCAGCTGACACGCTCTGGTATGTTCGGTAGCGCCTGCTTTACAAGCAGTGACTGCAAAAAGGATACAAAAATGGCACTGATAGACGGTCAACCCTCTGTATTACTACAAAACGTTAATAAATTAATTAAACAAAAAGTCAAAGATCAGGTCAGCCTGGTCGAAAAGTTTGCCTATATGCTGTATGGCAATATGTCGAATGAAGATCTGGTCGGTCGTAACGACAGTGATCTGTATGGTGCGGCGCTGAGTTTATGGCAAACCTTTAACGGGCACGCTGAACCGGCAGCGTTAATCCGGGTATTTAACCCGGAAATTGCCAAACATGGCTGGGAGTCCAAGCACACTATCGTAGAAATAGTGGTTCAGGATATGCCATTTCTGGTTGATTCGGTCCGGATGGCGTTAAGCCGCCTGAATATCACCGCGCATTTGCTGCTACATTACCCGTTGCAGACCGAGCGCGACAGCAAAGGCCAGATCAGCGCTTTCTTTAAACTGGGCAGTAAAGACAAAACCAGTACGCAACAGACGGTATTTCATGTTGAAATTGACCGCCTGACCGATAAAGCGGCGATTACGGCATTAACAGAAGAACTGCATTCAGTGATGGAAGATGTGTCACTTGCGGTACAGGACTGGCGGCCGGCACAGGAAAAACTGCAGCAGGTGATTAAAAACCTGCCACAACACAGCGGTAAAGCCAGCAGCGACGAAGTGAAGCAGGTTAATGAATTCCTGAACTGGCTGGCCAGGGACAATTTTACGTTACTGGGCTACCGCGAATACCGGATCAGCCCGGTAAAAGGCGATTACCAGATCAGCGGTGTTGATGATACCTCGCTGGGGTTAATGCGCCGCTCGGCTTCGCGGGAACTGCTGTTATCTGAGTTACCGGAGTCCGGGCGTAAGCAGGCGCTGAGCAATGCGCTGCTTATCCTGACCAAAACCAATAATAAATCCCGGGTTCATCGTCCGGCCTACATTGATTATGTCGGTGTGAAAAAATTCGACAAAGACGGTAAGGTTATCGGTGAGGATCGTTTTATCGGTTTGTACTCGTCGTCACTGTACAACAACAGTGCCGGTGATATTCCGCTGTTAAAAGATAAGCTGGCTGCTGTGATGCAAAAATCAGAGTTTGCTGCCGGTACCCACGCCTATAAAGCACTGCTGAATATTCTGGAAACCTACCCGCGGGATGAGCTGATCCAGGCCACGGCAGATGAACTGTTGCATGTCGCCATGGGTGTATTGCAAATGCAGGAGCGCGATATGACGCGCGTCTTTATGCGCAAGGAGCCGTTCGGGCGCTTTGTGACAGCTATGGTGTACGTACCCCGTGAGCGTTATAACACCCAGTTGCGTAAAGAAACCCAGGCCATTTTGCAACGGGCACTGGGCAGTGATGAGCCGGTGGAGTTTACCACCTATTTCTCCGAATCTGTGCTGGCACGTACCCATTATCTCGTGCGGATCAGCGATAGCCATGTCGAGTATAAAGTGAAAGATATTGAACGTAATCTGGTTGAAGCGGCCCGCACCTGGGAAGACAAATTGGAAAGCGCGCTGGTAGGTGTTTACGGCGAAGCCCGTGGCCGTGAACTTATCGGCAAGTATGTCAACGCTTTTCCGCGCAGCTATAAAGAAGAAATGCTGCCGAACGATGCGCTGGTTGATATTGGCAAACTCGAAGCACTGAACGATGAGCACAAGCTGGAAATGCTGTTTTACCGGCCACAGGAAGAAAAAGCCGACAGCAAAGCCGTGCGCCTGAACCTGTTCCATAAAGATCATCCAATCCATTTATCCGATGTGCTGCCGATGCTGGAAAATTTCGGCCTGCGGGTAATAGGTGAAACACCTTATGCCGTGAAATGTGCCGATGGTTCAGTAAGCTGGATACTGAATTTCGCCATGGAGCTTAACTGTGCACTGCCAGCTGATTTTGCCGCAGCGCAGGCATCGTTCCAGGATTCTTTTGCCAAAGTCTGGAATGGCCAGCTGGAAGATGATGGTTTTAACCGCCTGCTCCTGGGCGCCGGCTTAACCGGCCGCGAAGCCTCATTACTGCGCTCTTATGCCAAATACAAACGCCAAATCGGTGGTACTTTCAGCCAGTCGTATGTAGAAAGTACCTTTACCCGTTATGCCGAACTGGCTAACTTGCTGGTGCAATTGTTTAACAGCAAGTTTGAGCCAAAATCCAAAGCGACGGCTAAAACCATTGAAAAACTGGAAGAGCAGATTGCCAGCCAGCTGGAAAATGTTGCTAACCTGGACGATGACCGTATTATCCGCCGTTTTGTTGACATGATTAATGCAACACTGCGTACTAACTATTTCCAGAAACTGGCCGATGGTGCAGATAAACCTTATATCTCGTTCAAGATTAAATCCGGCCAGATCCCGGATATGCCGCTGCCAACACCGATGTTTGAGATCTTTGTCTACTCGCCAAGGGTTGAAGGTGTGCACCTGCGTTTTGGTAAGGTTGCCCGGGGTGGTTTGCGCTGGTCTGACCGGCGTGAAGATTTCCGTACCGAGGTGCTGGGTCTGGTAAAAGCACAACAGGTGAAAAACACTGTGATAGTGCCAACCGGTTCCAAAGGCGGTTTTGTCTGTAAAAAATTACCGGAAAGCGGTGGCCGCGAAGCTTTTCTCAACGAAGGTAAAGACTGCTACCGCACCTTTATCCGTGGTCTGCTCGATATCACCGACAACATAGTACAGGGCGCTATAGTGCCACCGAAAGATGTGGTGCGTCATGATGAAGACGATCCGTATCTGGTAGTGGCGGCAGATAAAGGCACCGCAACGTTTTCGGATATTTCGAACAGTATCTCCGAAGAGTACGGTTTCTGGCTGGGTGACGCCTTTGCCTCCGGCGGTTCAAACGGCTACGACCACAAGAAAATGGGTATTACCGCCCGTGGTGGCTGGGAGTCGGTAAAACGCCACTTCCGTGAAATTGGTATTGATTGCCAGAACACCGATTTTACCTGTGTCGGTATCGGTGATATGGCCGGTGACGTGTTTGGTAACGGTATGTTGTTATCTAAGCACATCCGTTTGCAGGTGGCATTTAACCATCTGCATATCTTTGTTGACCCGAACCCGGATGCCGCCAGCAGCTGGGAAGAGCGCAACCGTATATTTAACCTGCCCACCTCAACCTGGGATGATTATGACAAGTCATTGATTTCTGAAGGCGGTGGTATTTTCCTGCGCAGTGCCAAAGCGATTAAGCTGTCGGCGCAAATACAGGCGATGCTGGGCACGACGAAAACCAGTATGACGCCAACGGAGTTTATCCGTGCGGCGTTAACGATGAAAGTGGATCTGATCTGGAACGGGGGCATAGGTACTTACCTGAAAGGCAGTAACGAAAGCCATGCCGAAGTGGGCGATCGCGGCTCGGAAGCGCTGCGGGTTAACGGTAAAGAGTTACAGGCCAGAGTTTTCGGTGAAGGTGGTAACTTGGGTTGCACCCAACGCGGCCGTATCGAATTTGCCATGAACGGTGGCCTGATCAATACCGACTTTGTCGATAACGTCGGTGGGGTAACCTGTTCAGATAACGAAGTAAATATCAAAATTCTGCTCAATGCGCTGGTGTCTGGCGGCGATCTGACGCTGAAACAGCGTAATAAGCTGCTGCTGGATATGACAGAAGATGTGGCGGCGATCGTCATTAAAGACTGTTACCGCCAGACACAGAGCATCAGTATTTCGTCCCTGCTCGGTGCCGAGCAGTTAAAAGAGTACACCCGCTTTATTCATACGCTGGAAAAAGACGGCAAGCTTAACCGTGAGCTGGAATTCCTGCCATCGGATG
>CAZEGA010000008.1:0-19276 GCA_964511675.1 uncultured Rheinheimera sp. | reverse complement strand
GGATGATGAGCTGGCTGATCGTATGGCAAAAGGCCTGGGCTTAACCCGGCCTGAGCTGTCTATCCTGACAGCCTATGGCAAAATGGTGTTAAAAGAGCGTCTGGTACTGCCGGAAATTTATGACAACACCTACTTTAAGCGGCAGTTGTTCGGTAACTTCCCGCAAATGTTGCAGGACAAGTATGCCGCAGAGATGGAAACCCATCCGCTGAAAGGCGAGATTATTGCTACTAAACTGGCAAATATGCTGGTTAACGAGATGGGACCTAACTTTGCCCTGCGCATGCAGGAAGAAACCGGTGCGGGCGTAGGCGAAGTGACGCTGTGTTACGCCATTGCCCGGGATTTATTTGATATGCCGGCGATGTGGCGCAAGCTGGAGCAGCTGGATAATATCATTCCGGCCGGATTACAGACCAAATTGCTGTACCAGCTGCGCCGGACTATGCGCCGCGCGACGCGCTGGTTCCTGCGCCATCGCAACAAAGCGCTGGATATTCAGCAGACGATCGATTTCTTTAAGCCGGCTTATCAGCAGCTTAGCAACGAGCTGAATACCTATCTGGCTGCATCTGAAGTGGAGCAGCTGCAACAGAAACAAGTGGCATTGGCAGAGCAGGGGGTACCGGAAGATATTACCCGTTACCTGGCACAGCTAAGCACGGTATTCTCGGTAATGGATATTGCCCAGGTGGCAGATGCGGAGAAAGTGCCGCTGGCCATGGTGGCAGAGATTTACTTCAAGCTGGGTGACAAGCTGGATTTACACTGGTTCCTCGAGCAGATCACGGCGCAACCTGTGGCCAACCACTGGCAGGCGCTGGCGCGGGCTTCCTACCGCGAAGAGCTGGACTGGCAGCAACGGGCCTTATCTGCGGTAGTGGTGCGTAGCTGTGGTGCAGCCTGTGCGGCAGATGATGTGATCAGTAGCTGGATCACGGCACATGACGCCCTGCTGGAGCGCTGGCGTTTGATGCTGGCCGAGTTTAAAACCACCAAGAGCCATGAGTTCGCCAAGTTTTCAGTGGCGCTGCGTGAATTAATGTTATTAAGTCACCACTGCGACCCTGTAAAATAGCCCGGCAGCTGGCTACAATACCCCGGCTGGTCCGGGGTATTTTTTTATTAAATAAGGCAGGTTATGTTTTATCCTATTGCGCAGAAACTGATGTTCGCCTGTGACGCTGAATGGTCACATAATTTTGCCCTGGGCAGCTTAAAACGGCTGGCGCATAGCCCTGTTGCCGGTTTGTGGCGCCAGGACCTGCCGTTAAAGCCGGTAACGGTTGCCGGTATCCGGTTTGATAACCCGCTGGGGCTGGCCGCCGGGCTGGATAAAAATGCCGAATGTATTGATGCTTTCGGCCAGATGGGCTTTGGCTTTATTGAAGTCGGTACCGTAACACCAAGACCACAGCTGGGTAATGACAAGCCCCGCTTGTTTCGTTTACCGCAATCGCAGGCCATTATTAACCGTATGGGTTTTAATAATAAGGGTGTTGACTACCTGGTCGAAAACGTGAAAAAGGCCAGCTATAAAGGCGTACTTGGCATTAATATCGGTAAAAACAAAGATACGCCGAACGAGCAGGGCAAGGATGACTATGTGCACTGTATGCGCAAGGTGTACGCCCATGCCAGCTATATTACCGTCAATATTTCTTCACCCAATACACCTGGGCTGCGTGATCTGCAGTTTGGCGATGCCTTGCTGGATTTACTGCAAAGCGTGAAAAATGAACAGCTGGATCTACAGGCCCGGCATGATAAATATGTGCCGGTATTTGTAAAAATAGCCCCGGATATGGATCTGGTGGCGGTAAACCAGGTGGCCGAAACCTTGCTGAACAGCAAAATGGACGGCGTTATTGCCACCAACACCACACTGGACCGCAGCCTGGTACAAGGCCAGCGTTATGCCGGTGAAGCCGGCGGTTTAAGCGGTTTGCCGGTGCGCGACAAAAGCACACAGGTATTGACGCAGCTGCGCCAGGCGGTGGGGCCGGCAATGCCGATTATTGGTGTCGGCGGTATTTCTGATGCAGATTCGGCTAAGGAGAAACTCGCGGCCGGTGCCAATTTGCTGCAGGTGTATACCGGCTTTATTTATCGTGGTCCGGCACTGGTTAAAGAGATCGTCGACAGCTTATAAGGATCAATGGCTGATCTTGCAATGTTAGAACAAAATAGTCTTTAACATCCTGATCAGCTTGGTGTATCTCTTTAAACGATTAATAAATCATCATGTTATAACACGCAGGGAGTTGCATGCTCAGGCCATCAGAACGCTGGTACTGGACTTACTGTCCGAAACAAGACCGCTTGTTGCTGGATTTATCTGACGAAGCCCAGTTTTGTTCGCCGTTTGGCGCGGCCCAGTTACTGCACCAGCCACAGCAGCAGGCTTTGTCGATGGCAGAGGCCGAGGCTTTCTGGGCCATTGATGACAGCCTGCAGCAGCTGGATTTACCCGCGGCAGTGCGGCTGGAACTGAACCTGACGGCCCTGGGTACGCATTTTCTGCAACAACAGGCGCATAAAAGCTGGTATTTTCAGCAAGGCAAACCGTGTGATGCTGCCCAGTCTGATGTCGTGATACTACGGGGCTTAAGCAGCCAGCATGCGCTGGTGGTTGCAGCAGAGCAGGATTGCGTAACTTGCCTGTTACTGGGTGAACTGAGCACGCTGGCGGGAAAAGTATTGCCCCGGCTTACGGTTATCCGGGTATTACGTAACCGCATCAGCGCACTGGACGTGGCTATACCCTTTCGCCACAGTGCCTGATTTTAACGGTTGTTATTTCCCTGCACTGCAGTTACGACTACACTAGCGCCAATGTAATCTGTTTGAACCTAAGTTATGTCAGAACGTCAGGCACCCAGCGCTGAACTTGAAACTTTCTTTGCCCGGCTTGCTGCAGTGCTAACACAGCAGCAGCTGGTTAAACTGGTATTAAGTAAATACCAGGGCAGCGAACCACTAAAGCAGCTACAGATCCGCCCGGTGCTGCTAAAACAGCAGTGGCAGCTCGGTTTTACCTACAAGTACCAGACCAACGATCAAAGCAAAAACCTTACACCTGATACCGCTCTGGCGGAGCTGCGGCGTATTATCGGCAGTGATTTTACGGCGGCGAACCTGTTTACCACTGAGTTTGAAATACAGCTGACAATCAGCAAGAAAGGCAAGCTGCTGTTGCAGCAAAAGCGGCTGAGCACACCGGTGAAGGCGTTACCGGCGGAACACAACCGTGAAAAGCAACGCTTCTTGACACTGGAACGGCCCTTTTTACGCGAGCTGGGGGTTACCGATGCGCAGCAACAGCTTATTCCTGCCATGTCGCGTAAATGGAAGCAAATAAACAAGTTTATCGAGATATTTTCCGCTGCAGTAGAAGACAGCGGCCTGGCAGAGCAAAAACAACTGCACGTTGCCGATTTTGGCTCAGGTAAAGCCTATCTTACGTTTGCAGTACACGACTACCTTACTGCTACGCTGGGTTTGCAAGCCAATGTCACCGGGGTAGAGTTACGGCAGAACCTGGTCGACTTATGTAACGGCACTGCGACTAAACTGGGATTACAGGGCATCGATTTTGAGCAAGGCGATGTTAAGCATTTTAAAGCCCGTGGCATTAATGTGATGATCGCTTTACATGCCTGCGATACCGCCACCGATTATGCTATTCATATGGGTATTGCTACCGGTGCTGAAATTATTATGTGCTCGCCTTGCTGCCATAAACAAATCCGGCCACAAATCAGCCTGCCAGCGGTATTAGCACCGATGCTGCAACATGGTATCCATTTAGGCCAGCAAGCAGAAATGGTCACCGACAGCCTGCGCGCCTTATACCTTGAGGCCTATGGCTACGATACCAAAGTATTTGAATTTATCTCGCTGGAGCACACCAGCAAAAACAAGATGATCCTGGCGACTAAACGTAAACAGCCACGGGACAACCGCGATATTTTACAGAAAATCCACGATCTGAAAGCCTTCTATGGCATCAGGGAACATTGTCTGGAAACCTTGCTGGTACAGTAAGGCGGCACTGAATACTTAAGCCGAACCGGCTTGCTCTAAGCCAAGCATTGCCGGCATGGATGCCACAGCACAAAAAATCGCCTGATCCTTCCATAAGCGCAGGCAGTAGCGGGGCTACGGGGCCTAATGTTGGTTTTAGAAAAAGGGGGCGAAGCTAATAAGCTCAGATCCCTCAGCGGCAGCCCCTTCCTTTTGGTTACACAGAAAACCCGTAATGAGTACCGTCGGGAAGCTCAATATCCAGGCGTAGCTTGCCACCGGATGCTTCCACGTAGCGCTTTAGGGAAGACAGCTTCAAGTCTCGTCCCGGTTGCTCCATATCAGATACTGTCGGCTGTTTGATGCCCAGGGAAGCCGCAATGTCTCCCTGGGTCAGGTTCATACGTTCACGGAGTTCTGCCAGGTGAATATTAAGCAACATCTCAGCCGCTGCCTTTTGTGCTTTGGCAACAACTTCGGGTTTTTCGCTTGCCAACATTTGCTCAAGAGTTCTTGCCATAATATCTACCCCTTTTTCAATTTATCCAGATGCGCCGTGAACTCACGGTCAGCAATCGGGAGCATTACTTCGTAAAACCTTTTCTCATCTCCGGTCTTGTTGCCGGCACAAAGAAGAATTCCTTTTCGCCTTGGATCGAAAGCAAAGAACGCCCGGATTGGATCTCCTTTGCTTTGAACTCTCAGCTCTTTCATGTTGCTGTAGGATGAACCGTTCACTGTATCTGCGTATGGTCTGGATAACATTGGGCCTCGTTCTCTAAGCACCATCATTGAAGCCAGGACGTTAGCACGGTCAGTGTCATCAAGAGAATCGAACCATCCATCAAAAGTGTCTGTTGTCTCGATGCTCCACATGACCGCTCCTTATTTAATATAGGTTAAATGCTATATTGGTTAAAGTCTATAATCAAGAGAAATTAAACTATAAGGATATAGGGTTATAAAGAAAAGGGCGAAACGAATAAGTTCGGGGAAAAGGGGGCGAAGCTAAAAGCTTAAAATACCCGGAATAACAGGCCCTGACAAGCAGGGCCTCATTCTCAAAAAAACGTTTCCAGCGCTTGCAGCAGGTTGTAGTGATCATCTACCAGCCACAGCGTGCGCCATTTATCGAATGTCAGGCACGGGTGGGACGTGACCAGCAGCACTATATCGCCTACCTGCAGCGTCAGTTCTTCAGGGTAATGCCAGAAACAGTGCTGATCCATAATACGGTAGGTGCTGCTTGCCGTATGCAGCTCTGCCAGTACACGGCCGGCGCGGTAAACACGTATCACAGCGGGCAGGCCGGCATCAAAGGCGGCATCGCGTTTACCACAACCGATAATGGCCAGGCCGGCCTCAGGTAATGACTGCACATAAGCGGCGATTTCAAGTGCATTCTGCAGCGGTGCCCCCAGCCGGTTTGCCAATGGGCTGCGTTGCAGGATCTGTTGCTGTGCCTGCCGGTAAATACCGTGATCATGGCTGACATAACAGCCCGGACGCAGTACCACCTGCATGTTATCAGGCAGGGTGGCCCGGTTAAGCTCGCTGGCAACGATGTCATACCAGGCGGAACCGGCGCCGCTGAGCAATAACGTTTTGTATTGCAACAAGTGTTGCCGGAACAAGGCTTTAGCCAGGGCAGCGGCCTGCTGGACAAACTGCTTGACGGTATTCTGGTTGTCGCTGCCCTGGATGGCGCCTTCATAAAAACTTATACCTGCCAGAGCCAGGCCGGGTAATGCCTGAATATGCTGTGCCAGCGCCAGTGCCTGTTGATTGTCGCGGCAACCGCAACGTCCGCCTTTGCTGCCCAGTTCTATCAGTACCGGCAATGTCCGGTCCTGCGCCACAAACACTGCTGATAATGCCGTGGCGTTATCAGCATTATCAACAAAGACAAACACTTCGCAGCCCGTTGCCAGCAGACTACTGACAATAGCGATATTGGCCGCACCCACCAGTTGATTGGCCAGCAGGAGGCGCCGTGCGCCGGCCTGGGCCGCTATAGAGGCCTGGTACGATGTCGCCACTGTCAGGCCCCAGGCACCGGCAGCCAGCTGGGCACTGAGCAGCCAGGGCGTCATACTGGTTTTGGCGTGCGGTGCCAACAGTACCTTACTGTGCTGCGCAAAGCGTTGCATCCACTGGATATTATGCAGTGCAGCAGACTTTTTCAGCAGCAGAGCGGGCAGGCAGATGTGCTCGCTGTACAGATCAGCTGCGGTATCAGTGCTGGCACGGTCAGACTTATGCTTGATTATTTGGTACTTCATAACATTTTTCCCGTTAATATATTTCTGCGCTATAAAAAGCTTGTCGCTAAATCACTGTATTAATATAAATAAGCTATTTACTTTTTGTTTTTCATGGTACAAAGTATCTTCTATATACCATTTTTTGTTACTTTTACAAGTGTTACTGAGTACCAATGCAGGATAACAGACTTTATGAGCTATGAAATCGATGTGCTATCGCGCATCTCTGAACGTTTTGTTGAAATGAGCGAATCAGAGCAACGTGTGGCCCAGTTAATTCTGGATAATGTTAAAGCCGCAACAGAAATGAGCATTGCCAGGCTGGCGGATGCTGCCGGCGTCAGCCAGGCGACAGTCACCCGCTTTGCCCGCACGGTCGATTGCAAGGATGTACGCCAGCTCAAAGTGAAACTGGCACAGGCGCTGGCGGTAGGCCAGCGTTTTATTGAAGAAACCCCGGATCTGGATGGCATTCAGGGCGTATATGAAGCGATAAAAAATACCCTCGATCTCAGCCGCAAAATGCTGGTGGAAGAGGATATTCACCTGGCTGTCAGCTGGTTGCTGCAAGCCAGAATGATTTTTTGCATTGGTATGGGTGGCGGCTCGTCGATTGGCTCGCAGGAATTGCAATACCGGCTGTTCCGCTTTGGTATGCCGGTATGCAGTTATCAGGATGGCTTGCTGACCCGGATGGTCGCGGCGGCGGTAGAGCCAGAAGATGTGCTGGTGGCGATTTCGCTGACCGGCAATGTTGCCGAGATCAGTGACGCGGCGGCCATTGCCCGCCAGTACGGCGCCAAAGTGATTGCCATTACCAAACCGGGCTCGTTGCTGGCAACAAATGCCGATCTGGTGCTGGGGCTGATGGCACCGGAGAGTGATTTTATTTATAAGCCGTCGGCATCGCGTTACGCGATGCTGGCGGTGATTGATGTGCTGGCAACCGAGATTGCCAAAGCCAATAAGCGGCGTTCGCGTGATAAATTGCGCCGGATCAAGTTGTCGCTGGACAGCCACCGGGCCGGTGATGATCGCCAGCCACTGGGCGATTAAGCGCTAATACAGGGGAAAAGGGCATGAGTATTAAACGTTATGGCATTGAAGGCGGCACGGGTACAGGTGGCCAGCATTTACCATTTGCTAAAGCCGTAGAGGCCGCCGGCTGGTTATATATTTCCGGCCAGACACCGATGCAAGACGGCGAGGTGGTGGAAGGCGGTATTGTTGAGCAGTCGCAGCTGGCGATCCAGAACTGTCTGGATATTATGGCAGCAGCTGGTTATACGCTGGACGATGTGGTGCATGTAAAAGTCTACCTGACCGATGCCCGCTACTTCAGCTCGTTTAATAAGGTGTTTCGCGACGTCTTTGCCAAGGCACCACCGGCACGGATTTGTGCGGTGGCCGATCTGGTGGTCGATTGCAAGGTTGAAGTGGATATAACCTGTTACCGGGCAGATCGCGCTTAATTTTTATGATTACCAGTCGCTGGCTGGTTAACAGGGCACCGTTTTGTGGTCGACGTGTGCCGGTACGGATTAACGGATACTGACGAGAAACAGTATGGACAGTACATTATTTCTGGGTAGCTTTGCGCTGTATCTGGCCTTGTTGATTGCACTAAGCTGGTTTGTTGGCCGTAAACAGCAGGACGGTGATGACTTCCTGCTGGCGGGGCGCAAAGTGTCCTGCGGTTTGTCACTGGGCACGACCATTGCCACCATGATTGGCACCGGCACCAGTATGGGGGCGGTAGGTTACGCGTACCTGAATGGCTGGGCCGGTATGTTGTACGGCCTTGGCGGGGCTGTGGGTATTTTGCTGACGGCCTGGCTGTTTGCACCGATGCGCCAGTTGCGTTTTGTCACCATGAGTGAAGAGCTGGCATTTTATGTCGGTGCCAACCGCTGGGTAAAAAACGGCTGCGCCTTACTGATCTTTCTGGCATCGCTGGGCTGGCTGGGCGCGCATATTATTGGTGGTGCACTGTATTTGTCCTGGGCCACCGGCATGGATATGTTCTATGCCAAACTGCTGATTGCGTTTGCGTTTACGGTTTATGTGGTGGTCGGCGGCTATGCTGCCGTGGTCTGGACCGATGCGGTAATGGCATTTCTGCTGTTTGGCGGCTTTATTCTGATGACCTTTGCTGCCGTACATTATGTCGGTGGCTTTGCGGTATTACTGGATAGCGTACCCGGCGAGCTGCAGGGGATATTCTCGATTAATAAAATTGGCCTGCTGCCGGCGTTGTCGCTGGCGGCAGTCATTGCTGTCGGCGTACTGGCCACGCCTTCATACCGGCAACGGATTTATTCTGCCGAAAGTGTGCAGGCGGTGCGTAAGTCTTTTACCATAGCCGGTATTTTGTATCTGTTGTTTGCTGCTTTTCCGGCATTGATTGGCCTGTCGGCACGGTTGATTGCCCCGGAGCTGGCGAACCATCAGTTTGCTTTTACCACGGTGATTGTCAGCGTGTTGCCGCTGGCGCTGGGTTTACTGGTATTGATTGCCGGTTTATCGGCCACGCTGTCGTCCGCCAGTTCTGATGCGATTGCGGCAGTCTCGGTATTTATGCGCGATTTGCATCTGGCACTGACCGGCAGAATGGCTGAGGGGCGCCAGGCGCTGCTGTTGTCGCGGATTTGCCTGGTACTGGTGTCGGCACTGGCGCTGAGTTTATCGCTGATCTCCGATGACATTATTCATTACATAACCAGCATGATAGCACTGCTGATGAGTGGCTTGCTGGTGTGTGCCTTACTGGGGCGTTTCTGGCGGCGCTTTACCTGGCAGGGTGCCATTGCGGCACTGATGGGGGCGGCTATCAGCTCGCTGGCGGTGTTATTGCAAGGCGACTGGCTGGCTTACTGGGGCAACCCGTGTTTACCGGCCTTGGCAGGCGCCCTGAGCGCCGCGGTACTGGTCAGCCTGCTGACACCGCCGAACCGGGTATCGTCAGCACAGGCGCTGGCGATCATTAATCAGCAGCGTGAACTGACGCCGCCAGCGGCTGCTGGTTCAGCCAGTGGTATTTAACCGCATATTTTGACAGGTACGGAACAGGCTATGCGTATATTTACCGCATCACTGGCAACAGAAACCAATACGTTTTCCCCGATGTTTACGGATTTGCAAAGCTTTTACGACAGTTTTTATGCCGGCCCGGGTGAACATCCTGACACACCGACCTTATGCAGTGCGCCGCTGATTGCCTGTCGCGAATGGGCACGTAGCGGCGGTGGTGAAGTGATTGAAGGCAGCAGCAGTTGGGCGGAGCCGGCCGGGCTGGTTAACCGCCAGGCTTACGAACACCTGCGTGATGAAATTCTGCAGCAGCTGGCCGCAGCGTTACCGCTGGATGCGGTAGTGCTGGGATTGCACGGCGCTATGGTGGCGCAGGGTTATGATGACTGTGAAGGCGATTTACTAAGCCGTATCCGGCAACTGGTTGGTGATCAGGTGGTGCTCAGTGCCACGCTGGACCCGCACAGCCACCTGACCGCGCAGCGGTTACAGGCAGCCGATTTACTGATCGCGTTTAAAGAATTCCCGCATCTGGATTTTATGCAGCGGGCACGGGAGCTGGTGCAATTAACTGTACAGGCGGTACAACAACAGATCACCCCGGTGATGCGTAGTTTCGACTGCCGGATGATTGATGTACTGCCGACCAGCCATGAACCGATGAAAAGCTTTATCAGCCGTATCCGGCAACTGGAGCAGCAGCCGGGTATCTTATCCATTTCGGTGATCCACGGTTTTATGGCCGGAGATGTGCCCGAGATGGGCGCGCATCTGCTGGTGATAAGTGATAATCAGCCGCAGCAGGCACAGCAGCTGGCGCAGCAGCTGGGGATGGAGTTATTTGCCCTGCGCGGTAAAACGCTGCCAGCCTGTTTAACCATAGCGCAGGCGCTGCAACAGGCCAGTGCTATGGAGCCGGGGCCTGTGGTGCTGGCCGATATCTGGGATAACCCCGGCGGCGGTGTGGCCGGTGACGGCACCTTGATCCTGCAGCAGATTATCCATCTCGGTATACAACAGGTGGCAGTAGGCACTATCTGGGACCCGATGGCAGTACGCTTATGCTTTGCCGCCGGAGAAGGCGCCCTGATCCCGCTGCGGTTTGGTGGTAAAAGCTGTGCCACGGCCGGTGCGCCGGTTGATGCCGAAGTACAGGTAAAACGGCTGCAAAAAGCCGCTTACCAGCATTTTGCCGGCAGTGAAGTACCCATGGGCGATTGCGCGCTAATCGAATTTGCCGGTATTCAGGTGATTTTAAACAGTAACCGTTGCCAGTCGTTCGATCCCAGCCTGTTCCGGGTGATGGGCGTGGAGCCGCAGCAGCAGCGCTTGTTGCTGCTGAAATCAACCAATCATTTTTATCAGGGCTTTGCGCCAATAGCGGCGGATATTTTATATGTTGATGCTGGTGCGCCTTATCCCAGTAACCCGAAAACCAATGGCTACCGTAAATTGCAGCGGGCGATATGGCCGATAGTGGAGCAGCCGCACCAAGCGGTGTCTACGCTTAATTCAGATGGATTTGAGTGAAAGAAACAAACGACGGCTGGCTGAGCTGAGTAACGAGAAGCCGAATTTTTCATAGAAACGCTGTGCCTGGTCATCTATGGCATCAACTACCAGGGCATAAATTGCGATCTCATCACTGACGGCCAGTGTGCGCTTGATAGCATCCGCCAGTAACATTCTGCCTATGCCATGACCACAAGCCGCCTGATTGACGGCCAGCCTGCCGAGTAACGCTGCCGGTACCGGGTGGCGTGGTAGTTTGCGGGCAAGCTGCGCTGGCAGATCATCCAGCGCAATGGCCAGGCTGGACAGGGTGTAGTATCCGGCAATGGTATTGGGGTATTGTGCTGTTGTTGCGACAAATACCCGGCTGATACGGCGCTTTACATCCTGGCTGGCCTGCTTTTGCAGGTAGGTATCCAGTGCAGCAACACCACAACGGAAACCTGCTCTGTCGTGATGACTGCTTAACGCTGCTATAACCAGTTTTGCATAATCGTTCATTTGCTGCTGACGCGCCGGCTATGTTCTGCCAGCGCATCGGCCAGTTTGTCGTTAAAGCAGACTGGCCTGGCCAGGGCATGGAAGAATGCTTCTGCGTCTTGCTTCTTCAGTTGCATAACTTCGTGTTCATGAATAGTTTTTTCAGCATGTGCCAGGGCACTGCTCAGAATAAAATTGCTGACTGTCTTACCTTCGAAGCTGGCGGCCCGTTCCAGTGCTGTTTTGGCACCGGGCTTCAGCCGAAGGTTGATCCGCTCCTGTTTAGTGTCTGTGGCGGTGTTCATGCTAAGTGCCTCGTAGTGCTGAATACGCGATAATTGTACGTCAATATGGTGCCTCTATCAATGAACCCGGCTTAATCGTTAAGACTAAGCCGTTCAACACAACCGCATTGTTGCATCGTGACGACCAGCGTATCGCCATACAGGGCGACATTGGTCGGGTAGGCACTGTGTAACCGGTATTCTGCCAGTAACAACCCGCCGGGGCTAAGCTTAATCACAGTGCCTTTGCCATAGCGGGCAACATACAGGTTACCGGCGCTGTCGGTGCGCATACCATCCATACCATAATCAGAAAATGCCGCGAACAACTGTTTATCGGCCAAACTGTAATCGCTCTGGATACGGTAACGCCAGATCCGCCGTTGCACGCTTTCATTCACATACAGGTACTGCTGATCCGGGCTGACGGCAATACCGTTAGTGGTGCCCATCGCTGCCTCTTCCAGCACCGTGCTGCCGTCGGTATTAATCCGCCACAGCTGGCCGCTGCTATCGGCCCAGTTCGGATCGGACGCATAGATCACACCGCTGCGGGTAATAGCCAGATCATTGGGCTGGTGCATGGCACTGTTATGCGCGTGTACACTGAGCGTACCATGCTGGCTATTTGTTACTTGTTGATAGCGCAGAATATTATGGCCGGTATAATCGGCCAGATACATAGCCCCGTCGGCGGCAAACTGAATGCCATTGGCAATGCTGCCGGCCGGCAGTTGCAGATAGTGCTCAGCCTTACCATCGGGCGTTACCCGGCCAATAGTGCCTTCGCGCTGAAAGTTAACGGCGTATAAATTTCCCTGCGCATCAAACGCCGGCCCTTCAATGCTGCTGTAAAAGCTGCCAGCGGGCAGCCATAGCTCGCTGTGCGGCAGGTATTGCAGTAACTGCTGTAATAAACGCGGCAGGGTCAGCACCATTTCAGCCTGAATAACACTGCTTTGGGCTAAGCGTTGTTGCAGCTGACGGCGTGCTTCGCCTGACAGTGGTGCCGCTATGCTCAGCTGCTGCACCAGCAGCAGGCCGTCTGCCGTTAACTGCTGGATTTGTGGCAGTAAGGCCGCCAGTTCTCGGCGTTGCTCGGTGGCATTTTCTGCTGCATCAAGGCTAAATGCTGCCTGCAGCTCGCCGGCGGCCTGTTGCCATTGTTGCAGCTTGCTGGTGAGTGTCGCCAGTAACTGGCGGGCCGGTGGCTGTTTCAGTTGTTCAGTCAGTTGGCGCAACGGCTCGTTTTCGGCTGGCAGAACATCCACCAGATGGTTTAACGCGGCCTGATTATGATATTGCTGGCGAACTGATTTCTCATGCAACCGGTGATAGTAGTGCGCCGGTTCCAGTATTTCGCTCAGTTGTGCTAACGCGGCAACATGCTGGCTGTTATTAGCCGCCAACTGGCGCAAACCGGCAATACGCTGCTGCTGATGCAGGCTGCCGGACTGCTCCAGCCAGGTATCCAGCTTACTTAAACGCTGGTACAGGCTTTGCTCATCCTGTAACGCCGGTGACGACCATAGCCGTTCTGCCACCGCCAACGCCCGTGGCCACAACCGGGTGTCGATATTGTCATTAGTGATTAGCTCTGACCAGAGGGCAATTTCGCCACCTAAGATATTAGCCGCCTGCGGTGCGGTTAATTGTGCCAGGCTGACAGCGGCGGCCGGTAAAGCCGTTGTCTGCTGTAAGGCAACGGCGCTACCCTGTAGCGGATAAGCCGCATTGCCGACGATCACATTGCCGGTTAATTGCTGCGCATGCAATTGCAACTCGGCCTGCAGCGGCCCCATCCAGCTATCAACAGTGAATTGTAAGCGGGAGGCTTCGAGGCTGAGCTGTTGCACGGGCTGCCGGCTACGCCCATTAAATTCGATATAAGCCTGTGCCTGGTGATCCTGAGTAAACAGTAAAAACAACTGACCGGCGACGGGACTGCCGCGTTTTCGCTCAAAGCTGAACTGCCACTGTGACCAGCTCTGTACAGCCTGAACCGGTTCTGTATCGCTGGCAGGCTGGCTCAGGGGATGAATACGGTAATGGTAAGCGGCCGTTTGTGGCTGATCCAGATAATAGCCGGTAGATAACAGCGCTTGATAGCCCCGGGCAGCCGCCTGATATAATGAGTCCTGGCCACGCCAGGACTGGATCAGCGTTGAAGTGGGTAGCTCCGGCACCAGTACTTCATCCCAGCCGATCATTTTTTTGCCAAGTGGCTGCAAAATAGCCTGCAGTTGCCGGTTAAAATAAGCCTGCAGCGCCGCCGTATCGGCCAGTTGCTGTTGCTGCATAAACTGGCGGATATGGGCATTTTGCAGCCAGTGATCCGCTAACACTTCATCGCCGCCGATATGCAGGTAAGGATCGGGAAACAGCTCTGCCACTTCGGCCAGTAACTGGCGGATAAATTGATATACTTCCGGTTTAGTTGGGTCCAGTACCGCCGGGTGGATGCCCCAGTGGCTTTCTATCGCGGTCGGTGCCGGAGCGGCCATCAGTTCAGGGTAGGCCAGCCCCAGCGCAGTGGTATGGCCTGGTAAGTCAATTTCCGGCACGATACGGATACCGCGCTCTGCGGCATAGTGTACCAGCTCTGTCACCTGCTGCTGGCTATAGTAACCGTCCTGTCCGCCAACCTGATGCAGTAACGGAAACACCTTTGACTCCAGCCGCCAGCCCTGGTCATCGGTTAAATGCCAGTGCAGCACATTCAGTTTGGCGGCAGCCATCAGATCCAACTGCCGTTTAATGGTTGCCACCGGCAGGAAATGCCGGGCCGGGTCCAGCAATACACCGCGCCAGCCGTATTGCGGAAAATCGTTAATCGCCACTGCCGGCCAGTAGTAGCCATTATCGCTGCCCTGCAGTAGCTGCCGCAGGGTTTCCAGCGCTTTTAAAGCACCATAGCGGCTGTTGGCCTGTATCTGTATCTGCTGTGGGGTGATTTGTAAGGCGTAGCTTTCGTCTTCATCCGGGGTAGGGATGGCAGGCCGGGATTGCCGGATCTGAATATGCAGGTTGCCGTGGCTGCCGCTTAAGATCTGTGCCGGCAGTTGCAGGCCGGTTTGCTGTTGTAACCGCTGTAAAAAACGCCTGGCTGCTGGTTGCATTAATTGCTGATCGGCACCGCTGATACTAAGGCTGAACTGCGGGTTCAGCCCATAATCTCCGGTAGCCGTTTGCAGTTGTTGCGGGTAAAGCATCAATGGCAACTGGCTGGCCACAGGTGCTGGCGCCAGCAGCAGAGTGAACAGCAACAGCAGGCAGGGCGGATAACAGTTCATTT
This sequence comes from uncultured Rheinheimera sp., assembly GCA_964511675.1. Classification (GTDB taxonomy): domain Bacteria; phylum Pseudomonadota; class Gammaproteobacteria; order Enterobacterales; family Alteromonadaceae; genus Alishewanella. The sequence continues at coordinate 4,385 of CAZEGA010000008.1, read as the reverse complement.
AGTGATACCCCTTAATTTCAGCTTGAGTTTTAAGAATTCTTGTTACTTGGTAACATATTAATATGCAATAAATAAAGTGATGTCTATACTTATATGCTATATAAGGCTGTTTTTTCATTAATTAATATTTACTTTTTGATGTCGATGGTACAAAGTAACATTCAGGCTTGGCATATTTGGTAGTGATGTCGGGTTTAACCGGGAAGAACAAGATAAGTAAATAGCGGCTTTGCTGGTAGTTGCGCTGCTGGCAGAGTTGAACGAATTACAACAAGAAATGGAAGAGATTAAACCATGTCTGAATTACTCAGCGATAGCTATCAACACAACACTAAACGGGCCAGGTTAAGCCTGGCTATTTCTGCAGCTTTACTGGGAATGAGCCCATTGTGGCTGGCGGCGCAAGCTTTGCCTGAAAATGACAGCGATGTCATTGCCGAAAACAAAGCCGAACCGGTAGAGGTTATTGAGGTAAAAGGTATCCGTGGCAGCCTGAACAGCGCACAAAACCTGAAGCGTTTTGCCGATACCGTAAAAGACGCCATTACGGCCACCGATATCGGCTCACTGCCGGATAAATCGGTTACCGAAGCCTTGCAACGTGTGCCTGGCGTTACCATTGAACGCTTTGCCTCCTCTGATGACCCGAACCACTTTGCTGACGAAGGCACCGGTGTATTGGTGCGCGGCCTGGATCGCGTGCGTTCAGAAGTGAATGGCCGTGATGCATTCAGTGCTAACCCGTGGGGTGGCCTGAACTACGAAGATTTTTCGCCTGAATTACTCGGTGCGGTAGAAGTCGTAAAAAACCAGACCGCAGACCTGATCTCCGGCGGCATTGCCGGTACGGTTAACCTGATCACCCGCAAGCCGTTCGATTCTAATGAGCGTTTAATCGCTTTTACGGCAAAAGCCAATTATGGCGATTTCCGTGAAGAGACTACGCCGTCTTTCTCGGCGCTGTTTTCTGATAACTGGGAAAGCAAAGCCGGTAAGTTCGGTTTCCTGATTGCCGGTTCGCAATCAAAATACAAAACCCGTGGTGATGGTGTCGGTGTGGCGAACTACTATTCGCGCGGTGATGCTTTTCTTGGCAGTTACGATCCCTGGGGTGGTCTGGTGCGTTGGGGTGAGGTTCCCGGCTACTTCTATGCTGATGGAACCCCCATCACTGAAGCTAAAGACTCTCCGCTTGATGGCCCGGCTGTACAGGGGCAGGCTGCCGGCAGCGTGGTTTATGTACCAGGGCAGTTTTCTCTGCGTACTGCTGAAAATGATCGTAAACGCGAAGGCCTGACGGCATCGTTGCAGTGGAAAAACACGGATGACAGCATAGTCGCGACGCTGGAGCACATTTATTCAAACGCCAGCCTGGAATGGAATGAACGCGTAATTGGTACCCAGGGCCAGGGTTTTGATGGTGCTACCCGTTTTGGGGCTATATGGTTGAATACGGCTGCGCACCCTTTAACGTTCGATAATCAGGGGTATCTTAAAACCGGCCTTATCCGTGCCAACCCTGAATTACCAATGTTGACGTCTTCCCGCTGGAACTACACGGAAAATACAGTAGAAGATACCTCATTTAATCTGCGTATCAAACCAAGCGACCGCTTAAGCCTGAATTTCGATTACCAACATATTGAATCTGAACAAATTGTTCATAACTATGGTATTAACGCCCGCGTTGCGCCAGGGTCCAATGCATCGGATGCCAACCTGGATTTAACCGGTTCTATCCCTAAAGTTGAATTTGTTAATCCGGCATGGGATACCCCGGGGATCTGGTCAAACTGGGCTGGAGATAATCAGGATCGTTATATTGCAACTGCTATGGATCATGAGGTTCATGCAAATGCCAAGGCGGACAGTTTCAAAATTGATGCTGAATATGAACTGGATGGTGTTTGGTCCAAAGTAAAAACAGGTGTTTATTACTCGGATAAACAGCTGATTACCCGAAATAGTGAATACTCCAACTGGGGCTTTGTCAACCGGGGCTGGGTAAAAGAGGAAGTTGATAAGGGATCACCGCTAACCGCTGCTGAAGCATGGGAAACCGTCGACTTCGGTAATTTCTATAACGGCAAGGTACTGCAGGGGAGTGGCGGCACCGATTTCTGGTTCCCGAGAATGGATCTGGTGAGAAACTTCTCCCAATCATTGCGTGAAGCCTGCGGTATTTGGAACAATGCTCCGCATGGCGATGGTTCTCCCGCGGTACAAACCAACCCAAATTGTTATTCAGGTTCGTATGATTTGGGCGGGCGTGTTGCCGCTGGCTCACCTTTTGCGCCACATGATATATCGGTCTCTGGTGAAAAGCGCACCGAATTTTATGTTCGTGGCGACTTTGAACTGGTCGATCTGGATATACCAGTAAGAGGTAATGTTGGTTTGCGTTATGTTAGCTATAAACTGGAATCATCCGGCTATGTGGTATTGCCAACCGCGTTCTCCGGTAGTGATGCAGCTAAAGCCATTTTTGCGCAAAAATTCCCGAACGCCAATAATTTCGCTGACGGCAGTGCATCGGTACAAAACATTAAAGGCACAAATTACAGCACTGTGTTACCAAGCCTGAATTTGATTTTCTCCTTAACGGATGATGTGGTTTCCCGTTTTGGTGCATCAAAAGGTTTGTATTTCCCTAACCTGGATCAAACCCGTAACACCAAAATATTGACCATGGGCAGCACGTCGGTTCGTGAAAACCCGGGCGAAGTAGAAGGTGAAAATAACCCGGTAGTGGATATTGTGGGCTTGTCCCTGAATGGTTCAGCGCAAAACCCATTTCTGAAACCGGAAGAGTCAACCAACTTTGACTTAACCACCGAATGGTATTTTGCACCGGCTGGTTCATTGTCTGCGGGGCTGTTCTACAAAAAGTTGAACAACATTATTCGTCAGCGCAGTTTTGTTGAAACGGTAACCAATCCGACTAATGGTATTGCACAAGACTTTATGCTGAGTGGCCCGGCGAATACCGGCTCTGGTTCTATCCGGGGTATTGAGTTGTCTTACTCCCAGTTCTACGACATGCTGCCTGGTGCCTGGAGTGGTTTAGGCTTGCAGTTTAACTATACCTATATCGATCAGAGTGGTTTGAATGATCCTGAAAGTGGTGTGGGCGGCGTGCGTATTGGTGCCGATGGTACACCATTAAATGATGCCCGTAACAGCTTCCGTGCTTTTACCGGCTTGCCACTTGAAGGTTATTCCGATCAGAACTTTAATGTTGTAGGTATGTATGAGTACGAGAAAATATCTTTCCGTCTGGCCTATACCTGGCGTTCGGATTATATGGTAACCCGCCGTGATTCAAACGAGTTTGCTCCAATCTACACTAAAGGCGCCGGTATGCTGGATGCTTCCTTGTTCTACAACATCAGCGATAACTGGAAAATTGGTCTGGAAGCCAGCAATCTGCTGGATCTTGAAACCAAGACATTGGCCCAGGTGAATCAGGAAGGTCGTAAGATGGAGTCTTTGAGTTTTACCACGGATCGCCGTTACGCTTTAACACTTCGCGGCTCGTTTTAATTGAGCTTTTAGCCAAGAACCAGGTACGCACCACTTTGCTGGTGCGTACTTTAATACCTAAATTAAATACCTGAATGACATGAATAAAATCTTATGAAACCGGTGCGTGTTTTTGAAGGTGTTACCCGCGAACAATTGATTAATGACATTGTTCCGCTATATCAGCCTGCGTTGTTAAAAAATGCATTAACAGACTGGCCCTTGGTTGAGCAAGGGCGGCAGGGACCGGAATCGTTGAGAGATTATTTATTGCTGTTTGACCAGGGGAATGAGGTTGGTGCTTTTCATACCGATGTGAAAGATGCAGGAAAGATTGGTTATAGCAATAACTTTAAAGATTTCAATTTTATACGTAAGCGAATGACATTTAAGCAATGCCTGGATGAAATATGTTCGCTGGCTCATAAAGATGCCGGTTCCCGTCTCTATATGGGCTCAACTTTAGCTGAGCAGTGCTTGCCGGGTATGATGGCTCAAAATGTCCTACCGCTATTGCCCGATACTGTTGCTGCGCGATTGTGGATTGGCAATGAAAGCCAGGTACAGCCGCATTTTGATGTATCCGATAATATTGCGGTGGTGGTTGCAGGAAAGCGTCGTTTTACTTTGTTTCCGCCAGAGCAAATCAGCAATTTATATATTGGTCCTATTGATACCACTCCGGCAGGGCAACCCATGAGTGTGGTGCAGCTTAATGAGCCAGATTTGGAGCTTTACCCCCGTTATAGAGAGGCTCTTGCAAGTTCACAACTGGCAGAGCTGGAACCTGGAGACGCTATTTTTATCCCATCTCTTTGGTGGCATGGAGTGGAAGCTTTGGCACCGTGCAATATGTTGATGAA